>NZ_BORF01000004.1:0-327613 GCF_018333035.1 Bacillus sp. J41TS8 | reverse complement strand
AATTTCTTGTGTAGAACATTAGAATGACACCGTCCTTTTCAATCCTTTTCTTTATTATAAAATGAAAAAATGGATAATTTAAGGAAAAAAATAAGACTGTCGAGATTTTCTCGACAGCCTGAGAGCCGTTCGGCTCTTTTTATTCTCCATAGTCAGGTGTATTGTGGCTTCGTTTTGGAGCGGGCTTCAAGACCGGTTTTTCTCCATATGCGACAGGGCCGCTCTCGTAGTGGAATGCCGCTCCGTCCGGCGCCTTCCCTTTCAGCCAATCAAACTGCGCGCTTTCTTCTCCATCCGAAAAATTGTATAAAGTATGCGCAATGTCTTCTTTTTCATTTTCATCCGGAACCGTGCCGGGCACGATGACGCCTTCTTTTTCTTCCAACTCTTTGATTGCGGCGATCCATTGGTTTTGGTGCATCGTGTCTCTTGCCAAAAGAAAGCCGAGCATATCTTGTACACCATTGTCATCCGTCATTTCGCGCAGCCGCGCGACTTGCAGTCTGCCTTGCGATTCAGCGTTGACATTTGCGCGCAGATCGGCCAGAAGATTGCCGCTCGCTACGATATAGCCTGCATTCCACGGAACGCCGGTGCTGTTTTCGGGCATGGCTCCCAGTCCCGAAACGATCGCATGGTGGGGGTTCATTCCGCCCATAATGGCGCCGATGACAGGATCGTCTGCGGCTTTTTCCTGCTCGTAAACCGGAGCGTCTTCAAGCAGGCGCGCGATCATCGTCGCAATCATTTCGACGTGTCCGATTTCTTCTGCCGCCGTATCCATGAGCAAATCTTTATACTTTTCATTACCCCTTGTATTCCACCCTTGAAAAAGGTATTGCATGGCCACAGATATTTCTCCGTACTGACCGCCGAGTATTTCCTGCATTTTCTTTGCGAAGACAGGGTCGGGTCTTTCAGGTTTCGCAGGGTACTGCAGCACTTTCGTATGCTTGAACAAATCACATCACTCCTCCGTTTTTTGTATCCTCGTTTTTGAATTAACCGAAAAGGGAAATGATAAAACCGTACAACAGGCTCGGGATGTGTTGCAGACGGGTCAACATTCGAATCGAAGGAGTGCTGTTTTATGATAAAAAATACTTCACACCGCCCTTTTCCGCCGCCTGAAGGACCGTGGATGATGACGCAAACATGGAATCATGTATTATTTGCCCATTGGGCTGTTGATCCTGAAGCCATTCGCAGACGAATACCGGCGGCCTTGGAATTGGAGACATTCAACGGAAAAGCATGGATCGGCATTTTGCCTTTTCTGCTGACAAATATGCGTCCCCGTTTTTTGCCGCCCTTTCCTTTCGTCAGCAGCTTTCCCGAGCTGAACGTTCGGACATATGTATCATATAAAGGTGTACCGGGCATTTATTTTTTCAGTCTTGACGCCGCTTCGCGCTTAGCCGTCGCCGGCGCGCGTACAATGTTCCACTTGCCTTATTTTCACGCCGGGATAAACTTTGTAAAAGAAGAAAACCATATTGAATTTTCCAGCAGAAGGGATGATTCAAAAGCGGCCTTCCGCGCCAGCTACCGCCCGCTGTCAGATTCCTTCACCGCCCAAAAAGGGTCCATCGAATACTGGCTGACTGAAAGATACCGCCTGTACACCACGTACAACAACCGGGTCTACTATGAAGACATTCACCACTCTCCATGGGCGCTGCAGCGGGCCGAAGCCGAAATCCGACAAAACACGATACCCGAAGCAAGCGGTCTCATATTGCCTGATACCGCTCCGCTTCTCCATTACGCCAAACAGCAGCACGTCTTATTTTGGCCTTTGCAGCGGCACCGGTGATGAAATCCGCGTATCTATTCTAATTGATTGAAAACTGTTGCACCAATAGATGCGTTTTTTAAAAATTACGGGCTTGAAACTTGAAAAGAAATCTGTTACGATCTCAGTAAGTAATCAATCAATAACAAAATGAAGGGAGGCGGCATATCATAAGACAGAGTAAGGAAAACCGAAAGGAGCAAATACTTGAAGCTGGATTAGAGGTGTTTGCAGAAAAAGGATATTATAATACCACGACAGCACTCATTGCTGAAAAAGCCGGTATTTCTCAGCCCTATATATTTAGGTTTTATAAGACGAAAGAAGAGTTGTTCGTTGCCGCGCTCGATCGGGCCTTTGAAAGAATCCTCCAAACGTTTCAAAATGTCGAATCCAGCTCCGAACAGATCGTAGCAAACATGGTCAAAGCATATGAAGAGTTGTCTGTATCACACCCTAATGAAATAGCCTTGCAGGTCATCGGACTCTCCGTTACGGAGGAATCGGTCAGGAATTGTTCAAAAACGGGCTTATCACGTATTAGAAACTATACGCTGGAAAGGTTCCGGGAAGCGAATGTTCCAAATGCGGAGAGGGAAGTTACGACTTTCCTGGCAAGAGGGATCCTTTGCAACATTTCCTATTTCTTGGATTTGCCGGAGATCATGCATGGCCAAACAGAATAAAATAACCGATTTGTTTCGGTTTTTTTATTTAAGCGTTAATTATTGATTGATTAATAACTAACCCAAGGGGGAATTTTCAATGGAAAAAGCAATCGTTTTAGGCGCAACAGGTGGAACAGGTCAAGCGATAGTTTCAGAATTGCTGTCAAGAAATATTCCGGTTATCGCTTTCGGCCGTTCTGAAAATAAACTAAAGAATCTCATAAAAGAACATCATTCAACACCGCTATTAACATATCAGCTTGGTGATGTCTTTGATGCACAGACCATCAGTGAAGCGGCAAAGGACGCAGATGTGATATTTCAATGCGCCAATGTTCAATATCATGAAATGGCGGATAAACTCCTGCTTCTCGGTGAAAGTGTAATGAAGGCTGCAAATATTTTAGGCAAGAAAATCGTGATTGTGGATGGAATATATGTTTACGGCCGACAAATTGCCAAAGGAGACGAAAATCATCCGAAACTGCCCCATACAAAAAAAGGAAAGATAAGAGTGGATTTTGAAAACTTAATATTCGATAAGAAATGGAAAAATGCCAAACCATTAATCGTCAGACTGCCCGACTATTATGGAAAAACTTCGCAAAATTCTTATTTACAGCCTACATTAACCGGAATGGCAGCAAATAAAATAGCTGTTTTTATCGGCAATCTAAAAACCCCCCGGGAGTACGTATATTTGCCTGATGCCGCAAAAATGATTGTGGAAATCGCAAGTAAAGACGATTCTTACGGTGAAAACTGGAACATTCCCGGCGCCGGACTGATTTCAGGTAAAGAAATTATAAAAATCGCACGTCAAATTACCGGCAATCATAAATTAGTCATACCATTAAATAAGCTTGCCATTCGTATAAGCGGATTATTTGATCCAGTAATGAAAGAAGTAGTAGAAATCATGTACTTAACTGAAGAAACATTTATTCTAAACGGGGAAAAATATGAAAAGAGAATAGGAAAAATTCCCGCGACACCTTATCAAGAAGGGCTGGAAGAAACATTGAAATGCTTAATGAAAACTTAATCTAAATTTTGGTTATTGATCAATCACTAAAATATTGCACGATAAAAAAGGAAGAGCTGAAAACGCTCTTCCTTCACCCTGTTTAAGCCGATTTTGAAATTTCGCTTAATGCTTCTCCCGCTTTCTCATCCGCATGTGAGACGGAGAGATCCCCCAAAGCAACGATTCCGACGAGACGGCCATCTTCAACTATCGGCAGCCTGCGAATTTGGTGTTCCGCCATCAGATCTCCTGCCTCTTCAGCCGACATATCCGGGCGTCCGGTCACCATCCGGGTGCTCATGATATCCCGAGCAGCTGCGTCCGTTTCATTTTCGGCTACACATCTGATGACGATATCCCGGTCCGAAACGATCCCCGTCAAACTGCCGTTCTCGCAGACCGGAATTGAACCTACATTGTAATCACGCATCTTTCCGGCAATTTCCGCAATCGGAGCAGAGGGTTCACAGCATTCGGCATTGGTTGTCATGATGTCCTTTAGTTTCATTCGGAATTCCTCCTTTACTGGGGTTATTATGTGCTTTTCCGATATCCCCCGGGCTTAAACCTATTTAAAAGAGCCCTTTCCTCTTCATATATCGTTTTTTATCCTTCAATAAATCGCCTGTCCACCCTTTCCTTTTCAAATACCAATACACAAGGACGGTAGAAACGGCGATTAAAATCAGCGAAAATAAATAGCCGTACTTTAATGAGAGTTCAGGCATGACTTCAAAGTTCATTCCCCACAGGGCGCCGAAAGCCGTCATCGGTGTAAAGATCGTCGTGAAAATCGTCAGCGCTTTAAAGATTTCATTGCCTCTGTGGGATGTCACCACTTCCTCGGAATGGAGCAAATAATTGATTTCATTCGCGTACTCTTTGATCAATGACATACCTCTGTCGATTTCGTAAAACGTCCTGCGCTGTTCGATTTCATCAAACGATTTGCTTAAAAAAGTTTCTTTAAGGCCCATTGCTACCTTTTTCATCGATAAAATTAAACTTCTTATGACGAGCAGTTCGTGACGCCGCTTATGAATCAGTTCAATGATGCTTTTATTGTTGTCATGGTGAAATCCCCATCTTACTTTTCCAAGGTGAACTTCAAAGTGCTCAAGTTCCTTTAAATACATTCTCATCAGTTCGCCCAGCAGGACCAGAAACACTTCTGGGGCATCTTTGCATCGCTCTAAGTGTTGATCGATCGGCCTCCTGTTTGCCTCCTCAAATTGCGAGATATCTAAATTCATTGTGAAAAAATAGTTTTTCGTTAAGTAAAAATGAAATGCTGTCCGGTTTTGTTGAACTTCCGCTTCCTGGTCGTAAATATATGAACCGTAGATCGCTTCCTTGCCTTGAACGGCAGCATTGATATCAATGCAATTGATATTGGCCGATGGAACGCCTTGAAACCAGTTTCGGCATTCCGGCCAATGATCGGGCTGGATCAGCCCTTGTGCTGTCGCTTTTTCGTGAGGGCCGAGCTGATACCATGTCCAGCCCTCTCCCTGAAAAACTCTCATATTTCGTCTCCTCCTCTTCCGGCCCATTCGTTTTATATTTCTTTGCCCGCCCTCCGCGTAAATAAACATCATGTTTGCCGCGCTGCGGCACGTGGTATGAAGCCAGTATGAGTTTTTCATAGAAAAGGAGGTGGCGCCTTCTTTTTGAGAAGGCGGGGCTTTGGAATTACTGAAGCTGATTGCAGTGGCAGGATTAATCGCATTAACGGGCTTTTTCGTCGCGGTCGAATTCGCCATCGTCAAAGTAAGGCGGACAAAGATCGACCAATTGATCATTCAGAAAAAAAAGGGCGCGCTTGCCGCAAAAGAAGTGACCTCACACCTTGACGAATACTTGTCAGCCTGCCAGCTTGGAATCACCGTGACGGCATTGGGCCTCGGCTGGCTTGGTGAACCGACGATGCAGACCTTACTGCATCCCCTTTTTTCCAAAATCGGCTTGAACGAGTCGATGACACATATTCTTTCATTTTTGGCCGCTTTTTTATCGGTCACTTATCTCAATGTTGTGATCGGAGAGCTGGCGCCAAAAACGATCGCCATTCAAAAAGCGGAAACCGTTACTCTGCTTTTTGCACAGCCGATGATCTGGTTTTACAGAATCATGTTTCCTTTTATATGGCTGCTTAATCATTCAGCCCGCATGATCACAAGTCTGTTCGGCCTGAAGCCGACCGGTGAACACGAATTGGCGTATTCGGAGGAAGAGCTGCGAACACTTTTATCTGAAAGCTATCAAAGCGGGGAAATCAACCAGAATGAATTGAGATATGTAAACAACATTTTTAAATTCGACGAACGTACGGCAAAAGAAATTATGGTGCCCCGCAATGAAATGACCGTCCTGTCTCTTGACGACAGTGTAAAAAAAGTGAAGCAGCTCATCAAAGAAACAAAGCACACCCGCTTCCCCGTCATGGAGGAAGACAAGGATCACATCACCGGAATGATCAATATAAAAGAACTGCTGCTGGCTGAGCTTGCAGGCGGGTTTTCTTTAGAAACAAAACCGTTAAAGCTATATATCCATCCGGTTATCCATGTGATTGAAACGATTCCCGTCTACCAGCTGTTCGTCAAAATGCAAAAAGAGCATACACATATGGCGATTCTCGTAGATGAGTATGGCGGAACATCCGGCCTTGTGACGGTTGAGGATATCGTCGAGGAAATCGTCGGCGATATTCGCGATGAATTCGATACTGAAGAAGTATCGGCTGTTCAGAAACTGGAAGATGACCATTACATCCTCAGCGGTAAAGTACTAGTCAGCGATGTAAACGACCTGCTCGGAATTCATTTATCAGATGAGGAGATTGATACAATCGGCGGCTGGATGCTGACGCAGAATATTGAGAGCAAGCCCAAAACGGCGATCGAAAGTGAAGGATTCCGTTTCAAAGTAAAAGATATGGACGGACATCGAATCGTTGCAGTTGAGGTTGAAAAAACCGATTAATCCCCCTTTCAGCCTCTCCCTGTCCGCTTTTCTTCCTAAAAACCATGTAAGGAAATCTGACATGTTCATCATGATATCTCCCTTTTGTCACTATAATGAAAGAAAAAGAGATCTGCTCTCAATCTAAATGACTACGGAGGAATGAAACATGCAGATGGGGGATACAGTATTTATGTTCTTTTGCGCTTTGCTCGTGTGGCTGATGACGCCGGGCATCGCTTTATTTTACGGAGGACTTGTCAGGAGCAAAAATGTGCTCAGCACCGTTATGCACAGCTTATCTTCAATTGCCATCGTTTCTATCATATGGATTTTGTTCGGCTATTCGCTCGCTTTCGCTCCCGGAAACCCATTGATCGGGGGTTGGGATTGGATCGGACTGCAAGGTGTCGGCTTTGAACCCAATGCCGATTATTCGGAGACGATTCCGCATACGCTTTATATGATGTTCCAATTGACATTTGCCGTCCTGACGACTGCGATTATTTCCGGAAGCTTTGCGGAGCGCATGCGCTTTCCGGCCTTTATACTTTTTTCAGTGCTCTGGGCGGTTTTCGTTTACTCGCCGGTCGCCCACTGGGTGTGGGGCGGAGGCTGGCTTGACGAGCTGGGAGCGATTGATTTTGCCGGCGGCAACGTCGTTCACATTTCTTCCGGTGTAGCCGGCCTTGTCGTTGCGATTGTTCTCGGCAAGCGGAAAAATATGAACGACACAGCCCCACACAACCTCCTTCTGACCTTGCTCGGAGCGACTTTGATCTGGTTCGGATGGTTCGGGTTCAACGTCGGAAGCGCGCTGACGATCGATGAAGTCGCCATGACCGCTTTTATCAACACGAATACGGCTGCAGCCGCGGGGCTGATCGGCTGGATTTTGGCAGAATGGCTGATCAATAAAAAGCCGACGATGCTCGGCGCCGTCTCGGGAGCGATTGCGGGACTTGTCGCGATTACGCCGGGTGCAGGCTTTGTTACACCTTTCTCATCTGTATGGATCGGGCTCATCGGTGGAATCGTCTGTTTCTGGGGTGTGTTTTCGCTGAAGAAAAAATTCGGCTACGATGATGCGCTCGATGCCTTCGGACTTCACGGGCTCGGCGGAACATGGGGAGGAATCGCGACAGGCTTGTTCGCGACGACATCAGTCAACGCAGACGGAGCAAACGGGCTTTTTTACGGAGACATCAGTCTCCTTTGGAAACAGCTGATTGCGATTGCCGCAACATATTTGTTTGTCGCAATCGTCACATACGCTATTATTAAGATAGTCAGTATCTTCTTTAAACTCCGTGCCTCAGAGGATGAAGAATCATTGGGCCTCGATCTGACGCTGCACGGCGAAAAAGCGTATCAAGATTAATTTGTCAGGAGTGATGGTATGAGCGGTCAAATGTATAAGGTGGAAATTGTAACTCGTCCTACAAACTTTGAAAAGCTGAAAACAGAGCTGGCCAAAATCGGGGTAACGTCCATTACGTTTTACAATGTACACGGATGCGGCCTGCAAAAAGGGCATACAGAGCTTTACCGAGGGGTCAAGCGCGAAAGCAATGTATATGAAAGGTTAAAAGTCGAAATCGTCGTCAGCAAAGTGCCTGTCGAAAAAGTGGCCGAGACGGCGCAAAACGTCCTGAAAACCGGGGAACCCGGTGACGGCAAGATCTTCATATACGAGATTAAAAACACCATCAACATCCGCACAGGCGAGGAAGGTCCTGACGCTTTATAAAAAGATCGAAGCTCCCGGCTGGAGTTAAGCCGGGAGCTTTTTTCGCATATGAAATTTTATTTTTCTCCATCCAAAAGCAACAGTTTCCTCATATAAAATGATATAACCCTAGCAAATACCAGTCTATTGTTAATGTATAATTTCTCCTTATATTGTTGATTTTTTTAGAAACATCCATTAATATAGGAAATAGTTTCTAATTAAATAAAGAAAGGAAGTCTTAAATTGAAAAAAATTGTAATGACTTTATTTACAACTACTCTCTTAGTGTTTGTATTTTTCGCCGGAAGTACAGAAGCTTTTGCAATGACTTCAAAAGGAGCAATTAACTTTCAGACAGATGCTAATACATATTCAAAACGTGCTACTTCAATTGTTGTGACAGGTACTATGCCCAAGAAATATTCTAAGCTAAATAACGGTGTTACAGTTTTTCTTGTAAACAAAAAAGGCGAAACAGTCAAATCTATAGCTAGCGATCGTGATAATATACGCAGCTTTAGAGTAAGCTTTTCAACGAGTAATATTCCAGCAGGCAAATATGACGTGCAAGTAGCAACGACTTGGGGAACCCGCACTTTAGTAGGAGAGCTAAAACACTATATAACAGTACAACATTAAATTCAATTTTATTTAAAATGAAGTTTAATCATTGAACCGCTAAAAATCTGCATTTTATGATTAAACCTAAAAATGGAGGATGCATAGTAAAAGCTTTGACTTTTTACTATGCATCCTCTTTTACTTTTCAGCTTTCTAGCTTGGGCTAATCCGTATTCAAATACTAATCTTCTAAGTTTTAATCAATCATGAAACTTAATTGTTTTTAAAGTTGGATTAATCCAATAATGATCATGAAATCTCTCTATTGTTTAATAATGAACGCCTACACAAAACAATAACTAAGGAGGATCATTCAAATTATTAAAGAGAAAAATAAATATACAATTTAATAACCCCCCCTTATAACTAATAAATATGAACAATCCCAAATATATTATTGTTTCTAAGTCTTTGGTTCAATATAGTTTACAAAACAGCATCAATAACACCGTATGCCTTCGCTTCGTCCGCATCCATAAAGTAATCGCGTTCCATGTCGGCTTTTAGTTTTTCAATGGGCTGACCCGTTCGTTCGTGAAAGAATCGCTCGATTTTTTCCCTCAGTTTGATGATCCGCTTCGCTGAAATCTCCATGTCTGTCGCCTGTCCTTTGACGCCGCCGAGCGGCTGATGGATCATGATTTCGCTGTTTTTGAGCGCATACCGTTTGCCTTTTGTTCCGCCGGCTAGGAGAATCGCTCCCATGGAAGCTGCCATTCCGACACAGATCGTGCGGACATCCGGCTTCACATAATCCATCGTATCCAAAATCGCATATCCCGCGGAAGTTGATCCGCCCGGGCTGTTGATATAGATCGAAATGTCTTTTTCATTGTCTTCGGCTGACAAAAACAGCAATTGGGCGGTGACCCGATTGGCGAGGTCATCGTTGAATTCAGAGCCGATCATAATGATCCGGTCTTTTAAAAGTCTGGAAAAAATATCGTACGATCTTTCACCGGCAGCCGTTTTCTCAATGACGTAAGGAATGGTGTTCATAGCCTTTTTCCTCCTAGGCAGCACACCTCATCATGCTGACGCAAGACGGCTGTGAAGCGCCGAAAAGCCATGTCTGTTTGGCAAATTCGAGCAGATCATCGGGGTTGTGATACAATATCGCCCGAACAAGCAGACCAATATGTTCGTCATCCCCGTCCTCCGCTTCCCTTTGCAGAATATCCGGAGAAAGGCTTTTTAATCGCTGACGCGATCTGAATAAAAGCGACTTGACGGATGATTCGGGCTTCCCGAGCGTCTCGGCGATTTCGTGCAGCTGAAAGGAAAACACATCTTTGAGCAGAAAAATCGTTAATTGCTTCGGTGTTAAAATACCGGAAAGCTGTTTCAGCAGGTGCTCGAAATCATCGGCCGCCTGCATGCGCTCTGCCCGCCCGTCTTCCAGATTGTCTTCTGACAGAAAGATTTCGCGCTTTCTTTTTCTGAGCAGGTCAATCCATTTATGCTTTGCCACCGTCTTTTGATAAGCATGTGAGGCGTCTGTTCGATTGATTTCTATTAACTTCAGGATGGTATCCTGGACTAAATCCTCAGCATCCCATTTATCACCTGTCATTCTCATGCAATACTTCATCAGCGCTTGCTGTCCTAGCTCATTCATGAATGCATTCACACTCCTTAAAAGAGGCCTCTTACTTAATAAACGGCTGGCTCTGCAAATTTGATACGGGTTTTTTATGATTGTAACAAAAAAGGCGCCTATCGTATTTGATAGGCGCTCTGAGGGAAGCGTGCCTTATGACTGGCTTGAATCGTCAGACTGGGTTCCGTCTTGATTTTCTGACCCTTCAGACGAATCTTCCCGTTTGGTTTTGTCGTCTTTTCCACCTGTTTGATCTTTCGCTTTGTCTTCTGTTTTTGGCTTTTCTTCAACAGAAGGCTGAGCAGGTTCCTTCATTTCAGCCGCTTGTTCCTCCACTGCTTTTTCGATGCTGGAGACCGGCTTGTCCATGAAATTCAACGGGTTTAGCGCAACACCGTCTTTGCGGATTTCAAAATGCACATGGTTTCCGCCTTCTTCATTGTAAAGGTTTTTGCCTGCTTTTCCGATGACTTGATTTTGTTCAATCTTGTCACCTTGTTTGACGCTTACTTCAGAAAGAGACTGATACACAGTTGATAAACCATTTTCATGTTCAACTTCAACAACGTAGCCCAGTACAGGGTCTTTTGCAGCTTTGATGACCGTACCGCTGAGAGATGCGGAAACATCGAATGTTTTTCCGTCTTTCTCAGCCAAGTCGATACCTTTGCTCATGCTGTACGTGTTATTATAGTTTACAAGTGCTGCTTCTTTCTCTTCTTTAGTTGCGTCAGTTTCAAAGAACTTTTTAACGACAGAAACATTTTCAGAATCAGCAACCGGCATTGCGACATTTTCGACTGGTTTGCCTACTTCTACCGCGTCATCCCGGTTATCATAGGCTGATTTCTTGCCATCGTCTGCAAGCTGATCTTTTACATCGTTGTTAGAAGCCGATTGATACCAAAGAACGGCGGTTAATACAACGACGGCACTTGTCAAATAGATGGCCGGAAATACCCAGCGTTTACGAAAAAACTGTTGCAGCTTTGTGATTTTGGAAGTACGATTCTTTTCTTCCTCTTTCATTACTCATCACCTCAGCAACATTCTGAACACTTTTCAGAAAATATATACATTTACAAAAAACTTTTTTTCAAATTAGTCTGCACCGGCTGCTTCGTTTTTATGTAAAAACCGCCTAAAACCTGAAATTTCACCAATGTGCATGATAACGGAAAAAACGCCGAAGATATAACATATGAAGAAAGGACAGAGAGAATGAAACTACGGATCGCCAATCGGGAAGACCTTCCCGCAGTAGTCGATATTTACAACTCCACCATTGCGTCGCGAATGGTTACGGCAGATACAGAACCCGTCACACCTGAAGAAAGGCTGAACTGGTTTTTGAACCATACCGAGGCAAGGCCTCTTTATATTGTGGAAAATGAACAAGGGGATATCACCGGCTGGATCAGCTTCGAATCCTTTTACGGAAGGCCCGCCTATAACAAAACCGCCGAAGTCAGCATTTACCTTCATGAAGACCACCGCGGCAAAGGGGCGGGTTCAGCGGTGCTTGAAAAAGCGCTTGAAGTTGCGCCAAAGCTTGGAATCCGTTCTTTAATGGCGTTTATTTTCGCCCACAACGAACCGAGCATCAAGCTTTTCAAAAAATACGGCTTTACCGAGTGGGGACACTTTCCCGGAATCGCCGAGATGGACGGAATCCGGTACGATTTGAAAATATTAGGAAAAGAATTGAATGAAGCCTGATCATCATGGCACAAAAAAAAGAGCTGTCATGCAGCTCTTTTTTTCTTTCATCATTCAGCCAGCCTGCGCCTTCTGATCTCTTCTTCATTTAAAAATTCCAAAAAGCTTCTCATCACAGTAAACGGCTCTTCCTTGACCGCCCTAACGTAGCGGCTTTTCCGTTCATCGGAAAGCACTTCGCTTGTTTGCATCCGTTCCAAAATATATTTCATCACCGATTGCTGAACATTTCTTTTTTGGTAAGACGACTCTCTGAACAGCGCCATGCCGAAAGCTGCTGCTGCGGCAGCGCAGCCGATTTTTATCATTGAATCGGTTCCATAGGATGCCTGCCCCCAAAAAGAGGACAGATAAACCAATGAAGCGACAAGCAACGGAATCGCGATAAAAAGAAATATCAGCCTTTTCTTTAAGAACGGCGCCGCCACATGCTTGAGGTTATCCATTTCTTCTTTCATAAAAGCCGGCATTTGATGGAAACGCTCCATCTCCATAATCAATCCCTCCCGTTTTGGTTAAAGAGGCGTTGTTTCGCTAATTAAATCACGCTTTTTATATGTATATCGTAACTTAGATCCAACATGTTTTACAGTTTTTTGCCTTTCCCCTTTTTATTAGGAACTTTCCGGCCCCCTCCCCGTATAACATGAGATAGTTGCTTGAAAGGGGAGTAACTGTTATAAATGGAATGTATAAAAACAAATCCGTCTTGTGAGGTTCAATATGGATATTATTAAAAATATCAGCATCACATCGATATTTCTCGGCTTTATATTAGTTTTAAACACGCTGTTGGCAATCGTTGTGATCTTTAGGGAACGCCGGGATGCAAGCTCCTCCTGGGCCTGGCTCTTGGTACTCTTCTTTATTCCCGTTCTCGGCTTTATTCTTTATTTGCTGTTCGGCCACAATTTGAGCAGGAATCACCTTTTTCAATGGGAAGACCGAAAGAGGATCGGGATGGAAAAAATATTGGAACAGCAGCTGACCAAGCTGAAAAACCGCGAGTTTGAATTTCGCAATAAAGCGACGGCGGACAGCAAAGATTTGATTTATATGCATATTCTGAATAACCACGCCGTTTTTACAGAAGACAATGCGGTCGAGCTGTTAACGGACGGACGCCAGAAATTCGACAGACTGCTTCGCGACATTGAAAACGCCAAAGACCATATTCATCTGCAATATTATATTTATAAAGGCGATGAGATCGGAAAAAAGCTGCGGGACGCGCTGATCAAAAAAGCAAAAGAAGGCGTTGAAGTCCGCGTTTTGTATGATGAGCTGGGATCAAGAAGCCTGAGGAAAAGCTTTTTCAAAGAGCTGAAAAGGGCGGGAGGATTTGTCGAAGTTTTTTTCCCGTCGCGTTTTAAATTTATCAATTTGCGGATGAATTACCGCAACCACCGCAAGCTCGTCATTATCGACGGCGTCATTGGCTATGTCGGAGGATTTAATGTCGGGGACGAATACCTCGGTCTGAATCCGGCCTTTGGCTATTGGCGGGACACGCATCTCAGAATCAAAGGAACGGCGGTCCATTCGATTCAAACGCGTTTTATCCTGGATTGGAATCAGGCCTCGCACCATCACGACATCACATATATGCCAAACCACTTTCCTGACATCGATTCCCACGGAAACATCGGCATGCAAATCGTCACCAGCGGCCCCGATTCAGAATGGGAGCAGATTAAAAACGGCTATATTAAAATGATATCAACGGCAAAGCGGTCGATTCTTATACAGACGCCTTATTTTATTCCGGACGCAAGCCTGCTCGATGCCCTCAGGATCGCTTGTCTGTCCGGTGTTGACGTGAGAATCATGATTCCTAACAAACCCGACCATCCTTTTGTGTACTGGGCTACCTATTCTTACATCGGCGAACTTTTAAAAGCCGGCGCGTCCGTATTTATTTACGACAACGGATTTATCCATGCGAAAACAATCGTTGTAGATGAAGAAATTTCATCGGTCGGCACAGCAAATATTGATATGCGCAGCTTCAAGCTCAATTTTGAAGTGAATGCTTTTTTATACGATGAGGAAATTTCAAGAAGCCTTGTCTTATCATTTGAAAAAGATCTGCAAGTCTCAAGGGAGCTGACCTTTGAGGAATATTTAAACAGAAGCAAATCGATCCGCTTCAAAGAAGCCATTTCGATCCTGCTGTCGCCGATTTTATAGCGCGCCATGAAAAAATCCTCCCGGAAACGGGAGGATTTTTGTTTTACTTACCGGAAGCCGCCGCACCTTTGGAAACTGCTGCATGCTTCTCCATTTGACGTCCAGTGTCAGCGTCCTTGAGCTTGAGTGTGATGAAAAATGCGGCCATGAGGAAGCCGGCGGCACCGAGCAAAGCGGCCCGGTAAGCTGATAAATCAGGCTCTATCCCTGCTCCGGGCTGACTGAGCACGGCAAGGACGCACGACATGACGGCAACTCCAAAAGCAGATCCGAGCCGGTTTTGCACATTAAACAGCGTCGTTGCGCGGCCCATTGATGTGGATGAAATGTTGGCAAAACAAACAACCTGCGCCGCGCCAACCGCATGCCCCAGGAAAAAGCCCGCCAAAAACAGCAGCAGCCTGAGAAGCCACAGATTTGACCCGTATCCGGTCAGGCTCAGCAGCCCAAACAGCACAGCGGCGCCTAAAAGCGCAACGGAAATTACCCGCCTCGGCCCGAGCTTTCCCAACGACCTCGGCATCAGCTGGGAGGCCAGCATCAAGCCTAATGCTTCGGGAAACGTGATCAGAGCGGTATCGGTCGCAGAATAGCCGAGTGCTTCCTGGCACAACAGCGGAAATATATAAAGCATGCCAAGGAGTCCGCCTGCTGTCAAAAGCGAAATGACGCTCATCATTCCAAAAACCCGGTCCTTCAATAAGCGCAGTTCAATCAGCGGATGCTCAGCCTTCAGCTCGACAAAAACGAGAATGGCGAGGAGAATCACTCCCCCGGTTCCTGAAACAAGCACATTCGGCGAGCCGAAGCCCTGCACAGGCCCCTGGCTGAGTGCAAAAACCGCCAACGCCATTCCCGGCCCAGCCAAAAGAAATCCTAGCCAATCAAATCTGCCCGCTTTCGGCTCCATATGTTCATGAAGATATAACAAGCCAAACAGCAGAATGATCATTCCGATCGGAATATTAATGTAAAAAATCCAGCGCCATGACAGCTGATCTGTCAGAAACCCGCTGATGATCGGCCCAACCGCAGGCGCGACCGCAATCGGAAGAACGAGAACTCTCGAAATTTTCGCCCGTTCATGCGGAGGAAACGTCCTGAACAAGATCGCCATTCCCACCGGTGTAATCAATCCGCCGCCGGCACCCTGGATCACGCGAAATACGTTTAATGCCGCCAGATTGTCGGCGATTCCGCATAGTGCGGATGCAGCCGTAAATATCGAAAGCGCGGCCAGGAAAACACGCTTTGTCCCAAAGCGGTCTCCAAACCAGCCGGCTGCGGGAAGAAAGACCGCCAGGCTGACTAAGTATCCGATGTTAACTGTGCCTGCAGCAGACGGCAATGTTTGAAATTCGTTCATGATGGCGGGCAATGCCATGTTAATGACACTCGCATCCATTGCAGCCATAAACATGGCCGTTACATATACAATGCTGACAACCGTCCTTTGATTGAACGGCCTTCTATTCATTGCTGACCGCCGTGAACTTCTGCAGCCGGCTTCAAGCTGTTCGGCGAGAGATCGGTCCAATTCGAGCTGATATAGTCGATGCAGGCGCTGCGGCTCGTTTTCCCGCAAACAACCTTCCACCCTGCCGGAATATGAATGAAGGCGGGCCAGAGTGAATACTGGCCTTCCTCATTCATTAAAACAACATATGTGCCCTGTTCATTTTCAAAAGGATTTGTCATCGTTATCTCTCCCTACTTGTCCGTATCTTTTTTCAAGCCGTCCAGTTTTTCCGCAACATGACGTCCGATTTCGGCCAGCGGCTCCGGCTGGCACAAATCTTTATGCCGGCAATCCATATCATGAATATCAATGTTTCCGTTCAGATAAGGAAGCCATGACTCCGGATCGATCGGATCAAACCATTCCGGTATCACAGTTGATTTGAAAAACAGGATATCGCCATGAAAGACGCGGGGCTTATATTCGCTTAAAATCCGGACGGAATTCACATACGTCTCCTTTAAGTTCAAGATCGCAGCCTCATCCAGGCTGGCAAGCGCACTGCCGTCGCGGCGCAGAATATCGATTGCACTGGAAAGGTTCAGCGGTTCCCCGTCAAGGCTGTCCGGATCGTATCCTCCCAATGCCAAGAGTGCAATTAATGCTTCCTGCTCATCAGGTGCATCTTTAATTGGAAGGAAATGATTCGGGTATGCATCAAGCATGACAAGAAGCGAAATGTCTTCCCCTTGTTCCTGAAGCTGAGTTGCGATCGCTTGCACAACATTGCCCCCGAGAGACCAGCCGAGAAGACGATAAGGCCCTGTTGGCTGAATCGTACGAATGTGCCGGATATAATCCGCGGCCATATCGTCGAGCGTATCAGGAAGCTCTTCCTGCCTGGCGATCCCGCGGGCTTGAAGACCATATATCGGGTATTCCTTGCCGAGTGCCGTCATTAAACCGGCATAACACCAGCTGAGGCCCCCGGCCGGGTGCACACAAAACAGGGGATCCTGACTGCCTCCCGTTCTCAGCGGAAGCAGTACATCCAGCGCACTTTGTCCGCCGCCGGATTCAAGCCGTTCAGCGAGTCCGCTGACAGTAGGCGCTTCAAGCAGGTCGCCGATGCCGAGCTCGACGCCGAGCGCTTCACGTATGCGGCTCATCAGCTGTACGGCGAGCAGAGAATGACCGCCGAGTTCGAAGAATCCGTCATCAATACCAATTCGCGGCACATTAAGGATTTCTGAAAAAAGATCGCATAAGATTTCTTCCTGCGGTGTTCTCGGCCCCCGCCCTTTAACAGCCGCGGCAAAATCAGGCTCAGGCAGCGCTTTTCGATCAAGTTTGCCATTTGGAGTCAATGGCAAGTCTGCAATTTTTACAAATGCAGAAGGCACCATGTACTCCGGCAGAGTGCCTGCGGCAAACCGGCGCAGCTCAGCCTGATCGGTTTCTTCTGCAGACGCCGGGACAACATAGGCGATCAGGCGCTTGTCCCCGGGCTGGTCTTCCCTTACAACTACAGCGGCTTGATTCACCCTGTGATGGCGGACAAGCACCGCTTCTATCTCGCCGAGTTCGATTCTAAAGCCGCGGATTTTGATCTGCTGATCGGCCCGGCCCATATAATCAAGAGAGCCGTCTTGACGCCTGCGGGCAAGATCACCGGTTCGGTACATCCGGGTTCCCGGCGGACCAAACGGATCAGCGACAAAGCGGTCTGCCGTCAAATCGGGTCTGCCCAAGTAACCCCGCGCGAGGCCGCCCCCAGACACATACATCTCTCCGGTGACGCCCGGGGGTACCGGTTCAAGGTATTCATCAAGCACATATACACCTAAATCGGGAATCCCTTGACCGATCAGGCTGTTCGCTTGAAGTGCTGCAGTCTGCTGATCGAGGGAAATATAGCTGACATGTACCGTCGTTTCTGTAATTCCGTACATATTAATCAGCCGCGGGACATGCTCCGGATGGCGTTCATACCAATCTTCAAGCCTCTTCAGTTCGAGCGCTTCCCCTCCAAAAATGATAAAGCGCAAGGAAAGGAGCTTACCTGTCTCAGCATTGTCCCGGTCAGCCTGCATCAATTGATAAAATGCGGAAGGAGTCTGATTGAGCACAGTCACTCCCTCGCGTACGAGAAGATTGAGAAAGTCGGCCGGCGAACGGCTGATTGTATGAGGCACAACGACAAGCCGCCCCCCATTGAGCAGCGCTCCCCAAATTTCCCATACCGAAAAATCAAATGCGTAAGAATGAAACATCGTCCAAACATCGTCAGAGCCAAAATGGAACCATTGGTCAGTCGCTCCGAACAGCCGCACGACATTTTGATGCGGAACGACCACTCCTTTCGGCTTGCCGGTTGAACCGGATGTGTAAATGACATACGCCGGGTGAAGAGGCAGCAAAGGCGTCGTACGGTCGGCATCAACCGGATTCACAGCAGCGCATCCGTTCAGTTCCTCTTGTATGCAAGGGTCATCAAGTACAATCCTTTCAACAGATGCGGGAACAGAAAGGCTTGATTCGACCGCTGAACTCATTACAACGCAGGCAGGATGGGCATCATTCAACATAAACGCTATCCTTTCTGCCGGGTAGTCCGGATCCAGAGGCACATATGCCGCGCCAGCTTTCAGCACTGCAAGCAGTCCGACAACCATATCCAAAGATCTTGGCAGCGCCAGGGCAGCAAATTGTTCGGGACCGACCCCTTTGGCGATCAGGAGATGGGCAAGCCGGTTAGCGCGTCTATTGAGCTCGCTGTATGTGAGCGAGTCATTTTCATATATAACCGCAACGGCTTCCGGGTCCTTCGCGGCCTGCTTTTCAAATAAAACAGGCAAAGATGAACAAGGTATGTTATTGGACGATTTGCTCCAGTCAGTCAGCATGTTGTCACGTTCGGCCGGAAGAAGAATCTCAAGTCTTCCGATCGGCTGATCAGGGTCGGATACCGCTGAATCCAGCAGTCTGACAAGCCGTTCGGCCAATGTTTGAACCGTATTTCGCTCAAATAAATCTGTGCTGTATTCCACAAATCCGCCGATACCTGCGGGTGTTCCGTCCGTTTTTCGATGTTCGCGAAGCTCAATCGTCAAATCAAACTTGGCTGCGCCGACACTGCGAATTTCAATGTCTGATGTAAGGCCGGAAAGTTCAAGCTCAGGTTCAGGCGTATTTTGAAAGGCGAGCATGATTTGGAACAGCGGATGTCTCGCTCTTGATCTGGCAGGATTGAGCACTTCAACAAGGCGCTCGAACGGAAGATCCTGATGCTCATACGCTGCAAGATTTACTTTTCTAACTCTGTTCAGAAGCTCTCGAAAACTTGGATTGCCCGATGTATCCGTTCGGAGCACAAGCGTATTAACGAACAATCCGACAATTCCGCCTAAAGCATCATCGTTTCTTCCCGCTATCGGACTGCCGAGCGGAATGTCGTGACCTGCCCCGAGCCGTGTCAGCAGTGAGGCAAGGGCCGACTGCAAAATCATGAACATGCTGACTCCGGTGCTGCGGGACAAACCGAGCAAACGGCCGTGCAGCTGTGCGTCAATGCTGAGATCAATCGTACCGCCTCTATAGCTTGATTCCGACGGACGCGGGTGATCAGTCGGAAGCTCCAGCTGATCAGGCAGATGTTCCAACGCCTTTGACCAATACCCGAGCTGCTTGGCAATCAGACTGTCCGGATTGTTCTCACTGCCAAGCAGATGTTCCTGCCATACGGCATAGTCGGCATATTGTATAGAAAGCGGCTCCCAAGCAGGTGCCTCACCATTCAGACGCGCATTGTAGGCAGTTTCCAAATCGCGGGTCAGCGGCGTTAAAGACCAGCCGTCGCCAATCATATGGTGCAAAAGCAGAAGAAGAACAAATTTGTCCGGTCCGAGTACGAATAGCTGGGCGCGAAACGGAGGTTCCTTTTCTAAATGAAAACGATGCCGAACAGCCTCAGCCAGGACTTTTTCTAAATCATGTTCGCTAACATGGGATACAGCGAGTTCGGGACGCGCTTGATCTGCTTCCAATATCAGCTGGTGTGTTGTCCCCTGCTGATCCGGAAAAATGGTTCGAAGCGGCTCATGTCTTGCTGCCACATCGCCCAAAGCGGCTGTCAGCGCCTCTTGGTCCAAACGTCCGGTTAAATGAACGACAAGCGGAATATTATAGGTCGGGCTCGGTCCTTCCAAACAGTGCAAAAACCATAGGCGCCGCTGCGCGAAGGACAGCGGAATCTCTTTCCGGCGCTCTCTTTTACGCAATGCCGGGCGGGCGCTCTGCGCCTGATCAAGCTGTTTGGCAAGTCCGGCGGCTGTGGGTTCATCAAATAAACGGCCGATTCCGAGTTCGACGCCGAGCGTTTCCCGAATCCGGCCGACGAGCCTGCCTGCCAGAAGCGAATGTCCGCCAAGATCAAAAAAGCTGTCATCAATACTGACTCGCGGCACCCCCAGAACCTCAGCGAATAAATCACACAATATTTCCTCTTGCGGAGTCCTTGGCTCACGTCCGCCTGTATGCATACTCAACGCCGGAGCCGGCAGGGATTTGCGGTCAAGCTTTCCGTTCGGTGTAAGCGGCAGTTCATCAAGGATGACAAATGCAGACGGAATCATATAGTCGGGCAGTGTTTCACCAACGTAGCCGCGAAGCTCGGCAGGATGAAGACTTTCTCCCGAAGCGGGAACGACATACGCAAATATACGCGGATCACCGGGCTGGTCTTCACGAACAATAGCAGCAGCTTGTTTAACAACCGGATGATTTGCAAGCACCGCTTCTATTTCTCCCATTTCAATGCGGAATCCGCGAATTTTGACTTGGTGGTCCGCACGGCCGATATAATCAAGCGACCCGTCTTCGCGCCAGCGCACGAGGTCGCCCGTTCGGTACATCCGCGATCCAGGCGGCCCGTACGGATTCGCAATAAAGCGTTCAGCCGTGAGAGCATGACGGTTCAAGTAGCCGCGCGCCACTCCTGTTCCCGCCACATAAAGTTCTCCAGCCGCTCCCTGAGGCACGGGCTGCAATCCGGCGTCTAGAACATACAGCTGCGTATTCCAAATCGCGCGGCCGATTCCCGGAGGTTCCGTGCAGCCTGCTTCCAGCGCGGCGGCTGTAGACCAAATCGTTGTTTCCGTCGGTCCATAAAGATTCGTTAATGTGCATCCGAGCTGCTGCAATTGCCGGGCTAAGTTGGCTTGCAAAGCTTCACCGCCGACAAGCGCACGAAGACCTTTGAGCTTGTCCGGAGCGCTTGAGGCCAATGCGTGCCAGAGGGTCGGTGTGGCCTGCATCATGGTGATTCCGTATGTTTCAATCATTTTGGCCAATGCGGACGGGTCTTGTACCGTCTCCTTCTCGGCAAGAACGACTGCCGACCCGCTGATCAGCGGCAAATACATTTCGAGTGCTGAGATGTCGAATGCAATCGTTGTGACGGCCAGAAGCCGGTCGTCTTGATTAAGCTGGAACATATCCTGCATGGAAAGCAAAAAATTGAATAAGCTTTCAGCTTGTACAACCACGCCTTTAGGCCTGCCGGTTGATCCGGATGTATAGATCATATATGCCGGCTTGGCGCCGGAATGCTGTCCGCCGGGATTTCCTGCAGAACATCCGGAGATTTTTTCCACAACAGTCTGTTCATCAAGGATTAACTTCGGCGTTTGCGAACTGATCATGTCTTGTGCTTTTTTGCTGGTGATGACAAACAGCGGCTGTGCATCATTGAGCATATACTCGATCCTGTCAGCCGGATAATCGGGATCTATAGGTAAATAAGCCGCTCCAGCCTTGAGAACGGCGAGCATGCTGACAACCATTTCCGCTGAGCGCGGCAGGGCCAAAGCAACGAATGTCTCCGGTTTCGCCCCCTGATTGATCAGCAGATGAGCCAGTTGATTTGCCCTTTTATTTAATTCGGAATAGGTGAGAACCTCATCATTGCAAACGACTGCCGGAGATTCAGGGTACTCCTTCGCCATCCTTTCAAATCGCTGCGGAAGACTCTCATTTGGAAGACCGCGGGCCGTTTGATTCCATTCGATCAAAATTTGAGCGCGTTCTTCCGGGAGAAGAATATCCAACGTCCCCACCGGCTGAGTTTGCTCGCAATCGGCAATCGTTTTCAGAAGAGTAAGAAAACGACGAACATGATGTTCAAGTTCATCCGCATGATAAACAGCGGGGTTTGCATCCATGTTTACTTTCAATCCGCCTCCGTCCGGGCGGCCGTAAATGTTGATTGACAGATCGTCCACAGGTCCTGTGGCAAGATTATGCACGATGCCTTGACAGCCGGCAAAATTCAAGCGTTGCTCAAAAGGCATCAAATTAAGCTGCGGACCGAACAGCCGCTGATTTTCGCCAAGCAGCTTGAGATCCCGGCGCAGTTCTTCGTGGCGGTAATGCTGATGACGCCTCAGCTTCATCATCTCCGCTGAGATTTGCTTGACCAGCTCTCCTACGCTCATTTCCGGCTGCAAGCCAATCCGAAGCGGAAGGAGATTCATGACCATACCCGGAATATGGAGAGCGGCTGATCCGAGGCGGCACATCATCGGCATCCCGAGAACGACGTCATTTGCCCCCGTCAGCCGATGAACATATATAGCAGCTGCTGCCATCACGGTTTCGTGCCAAGTTGCCCCCATTCTGCTTGCGGCAGACAGAAGACGATCAGCATGTTCACTCGGCAGATAGTCAGACCTGCGAAGAAAGCTTGAAGAGGTACGGGGCGCCCTTTCGGCAAGACTGACTATCTCCGGTTCATCGCTGAATCGCTCAAGCCAAAATCGCCGATCTTCCTGATACTGTTCTGATGCCCTGTAAGCCGTTTCCTCCGCGAGAATCAAATCGAGGGAGCCAAAGGCTCCGCTCTGGTCAATCGATTTGTTCTGCATTAATGCGGTATATATTTTTGACAGCCGCTCGGCGATCAGTGTAAAGCTGAACCCGTCCGTTGCGATATGGTGAGTTCGCTGATACCAGAAGTAATGATCCGGTGCCGTTTTGAAAAGCGCTTCTGTAAAAAGCGGAACGCGGGTCAGATCAACCGGACGGGCAAGATCATCCTTCATCCAGCTTTTAGCCGCCTGTTCCGGATCGGTTTCTGAGCTGACATCAATGTAATGAATCGGAAAATCTGCCGACGGAACGATCTTTTGCCACGGTCCGTCTTGATCTTCTCCAAATCTGGCATGGAATGATTCAGCTTCTTTCATAACATGGCGCAGCGCTTTCTCGAAAAGCTCTTGATCAAGCGGGCCTTTTATTTCAACGTATTCAGCTGTATTGTAGATCGGATTTTCCGGATCAAGCTGCTGAGCAAACCAAATGCCGGCTTGCGCTCCTGATAATGGCTTTCGGTTATGTTGACTTGCAGGCATTAAGGCGACCTCCTTCATTGATAGTCTGCATTTGGCAAGGGTGCTACTTTAGAGGAGGACAACAGTCTCCACCAGTTTTCAATCGAAGGGTCCTCCGCAAGCTCCACAAATGACACCTCCCGCCCCGCTCGGCGCCAGCGCTCCGCGAGACTCATGATTCTCACGGAATCAAGTCCCCTGTAAATCAAATTTTCGCTGTCGCTTATCTTTTCAGGTGATTCAAGAAGAAGTGATGCGACCTGTTCGCGAATGATCTGTTTTGTTAGTGCATGAGAGCTTTCTTTTGCGTGTTCATGGCTTTCGTCATCTTTCAGCTGGCTCAAAAGCTGTTCCGCAGTGATTGTGACGCTGCAGCGGTCAGCTGCGTATGTGATGGCCATTTCATGATGCTTTAATGAGAAATCCGCCACCGCATCGGCGACAAAAAACGTTTCAATATCTTGCATAAACGCATCACATGCCGTCATCAGGCAGCCGATATGGGCATAGATGCCGGTGATGATGAGCTGATCCCGACCTTGCTCCTCCAGCACACCTAAAAGGTTGGTTTTTCTAAACGCATTGTACCTCCACTTGGTCAGAACGATGTCGCCTTCATTCGGTTTCAGCTCATCTACGATCTTCTGCTCATCGGGATCAGGACCGATTCCGGCTCCCCAAAAGTCTTGGAGAAGCCCCCGTTCTTCCGGTGTTTGAGCGCCTGGCTGAGCCGTGAAAATAACCGGGATGCCAAGCTCGGCACATCGCTTCCGAAGCTTCTTAATATTAGCCAGCAGATCTGTTACCGGAGACTCGCCGCAACGGTAAGCGTTGAGAAAATATTGCTGCATATCATGGATGAGAAGTGCAGCGCGCTTCGGATGAGGAGTCCATGACACCTTGTTTTTCGGCATATTTGATGCTTCTGGCATTCGGTACGGTAAGATGGCAGGAATGGCCATCAAATCACATCCTCTCATTTTTTTATCTCGTGATATTCTTAGCTGCGGACATTTTTTCAGCAATCGCTGTACGCAGTTCTTTTTTGCTGACTTTTCCTACGCCTGTCTGCGGGAATGCTTCAACCATTTCCACCCGGTCGGGTATTTTGTAGGCTGCAAGGCCCCTTTCTCTCAAAAACGATTGCAATTCAGCCTGAGTAGGTGCAGCGCCGCGGGGGATAACATATGCACACGTTCTTTCGCCGAGAAATTGATCCGGCATCGAGACAACCGCCGCATCAAGCACGTCGGGATGTGCGAGCAGGTGGTTTTCCACTTCTTCCGCGGCAACCTTCTCCCCGCCTCTGTTGATCTGGTCTTTGGCTCGTCCTTCAACAATCAAATAACCTGATGAATTGACTTTGACCAAGTCGCCCGTACGGTAAAACCCGTCTTCAGTGAACGCTTTGGCATTGTGCTCCTCGGCTTTGTAATAGCCGCGGATCGTATAAGGACCTCTGGTCAGAAGCTCCCCGGTCTGTCCGGGTCCAAGTTCGCGTCCTTCTTGATCCACAATTTTAATCTCGTCAAACGGAGACATCGGTCTGCCTTGTGTGTGAACGATCGTGTCTTCCGGATCATCAAGTCTGGTATAGTTGACCAGACCTTCCGCCATGCCATAAACCTGCTGCAGTTTGCAGCCAAACACCGATGTGACGCGTCTGGCGGCTTCGGCACTGAATTTCGCCCCGCCGACTTGAAGGACCTGGAGGCTTGACAAGTCGTCCCGGCGCGCCGGAGCAGCGTCAAGCCAGATTAGCGCAAGCGGCGGTACGAGACCTGTGATCGTTACCCTCTCCTTTTCGATCAGAGGAAAGGTTTCATCCGGGCTGCCTCCTGACGCCAGAACGACTCGGCCTCCCGCATAGAGTGTACCGAGCACTCCCGGCGAACTGAGCGGATAATTGTGAGCGATTGGGAGAGCGGCAAGATACACGCTGTCATGATCAAGCCTGCAAACCTCTGCGCTGACCCTCAAGCTGTATATATAATCATCATGCGTCCTCGGGATCAGCTTGGACAGACCTGTGCTTCCCCCTGACAACTGAAGAAAAGCGACATCTTCTGAATGGACGTTCTGCGGAGGGGCAGGCTGATCATAAAGGCCCGACAGCGCTTGAAACTCCTCCGATTCGCCGGCGACAATGACATGACGAAGCCCCCGCAGCTTTCCCTTTACCTGTCTCGCCAGCCTGCGGTAGTCAAACTTTGCGTGATGATCGGGAATCACATAAGCAGCAGCTTCAGAAAACTCGCAAAAATAAGTGATCTCGCTATGTCTGTGCGATGGAAGCGCAAAGACAGGCAGAGCTCCGATTCGGAAGAGCGCAAAGCAAACTTCAAAAAACTCGATGACATTCGGCAGCTGGACAACGACGCGGTCATTTTTTTTGATTCCAAGCTTTAAAAGACCGCCAGCCAAAGAGTCGGCTCTCTTGTCTAACTCTCGATAGCTTAAATGGGTATCTCCGTATGTAAGGGCAATGCGGCTGCCGTGTTTTTCGGCCCGTTCCCTCAGCATTCCTCCAAATGTTTCGCCTCGCCAGCATCCCTCCTTCCGATATTTATCCGCAAACTCCTTCGGCCATGTTGGGCACCCTTTCAACATCCTTTATCCCTCCGTTATTCACTGTTCATTCCCATCGCAAGAAGCATTGTCCGAAACTTTGCAGACGTTTCGGCAAGTTCTTCTTCAGGCTTCGATCCGGCGACAATTCCGGCGCCTGCGTACAGCCGCAGCGCGTGTTCCTCCGCCTCAGCACAGCGAATCGTTACGACCCATTCACCGTCACCGTCCGCGTCACACCAGCCGACCATACCTGTGAAAAATCCGCGGTCAAACGGCTCAATCTGTTTAATCGCTTCCTTCGCCGCATTCGTCGGCGTGCCGCAAACAGCAGGCGTCGGATGAAGGGCGGCGGCGAGCTCTAATGATGATACAGAAAGATCTGTAAGCTCTCCCTTCAATTCAGTTGAAAGATGCCACATCGTCGGCGTGCTGATGAGCGACGGTTCCGGCACCTCCAGCTTTCGGCAAAACGGCCTGAGCGCGGAAGCAACCGCTTCGACTACGACCGCATGTTCGTGACGGTCTTTAGGAGAAGCAAGCAGTTCAGCCGCCCTTCTTCGATCTTCTTCAGGATCATCGCTTCGAGGTCTTGAACCTGCCAAAGGATTTGCCGTAACACGGAAACCTGACCGTGATACAAGCAGCTCGGGACTTGCCCCTATCAAAGTGGTACGAGGCGCTTCCGGCGACTGTCCGGTTAAGTCAACGGCAAAGTTGTACCCGCTTATATTGCGGCGGGCAAGATTTCGCAGCAATTGACCGATATCGACTTTGATCGGCGAGGTCAGCTGCAATGACCGGGAAAGGACGATCTTGCTGTATTCTCCTGCTGCTATACCTGCCAATCCTCGTCTGACCCCCGACATATACGCTTCCGGGCTTGGAATCTGCTCGATATCATAGGGGTAAGGGGCAGGTTCAGGCTCCTCTTTACCGTCTTCTTCACATGTCAGCGGTCCCGCCTGCCACGCTTCGACCGGCACGGTTAACTGCGCCGGCTTTGCATCGTCAAACGGCACAGCTCCGACCACCATCGGATTTTTCTGCCCGTTCTCCCTCGCTTTTTTCAGAACTTCCGCAGCCCGCTGAGCAAGGCTTTGCTCTTCCGTTTGAGAAACAGAAGCCAAAACACCTTCCGCCAGAATGGTCCGCTCAGGGGAAGAGAAAAAGAATGAAGCACCGGCCTGATATTCCTTCAACAGCTGATCGGCAAGCGCTTCTGACACGACATGACGTTCTATCATCATTAAAACCTCCTTTAGATTGAATCAGGCTCCAAGCGTTGCTCCGCCATCAACGCGCAAATCGTGCATCGTAATATGGCGAGCCCCGTCAGACAGCAAAAATACTACAGCATCTGCAATATCAGCCGGTGAAGCCAATTTTCCGAGCGGGATTCCCGTTTTGAATGTTTCAAGTGATCCTTCAATGACGCCCTGCGCAGCTTCCTCACCCTGCCATAGCGACCGCTGCATCGGCGTATCGGTTGATCCGGGCGATACGATATTGCAACGGATGTTGTGCTCGGCAAGTTCAAGGCCGAGACATTTCGTAAACATTAAAGCGGCCGCCTTAGAGGCCGCGTAGGCGGCCATATGCATCCGCGGCACTGCCGCCGCATTTGATCCGACAGTCACGATCGCTCCAGTTCTGCGCGTCATCATCCGGCGGGCGACGGCACGCGATACGTTAAAAACCCCGGTGGAGTTGACGCTGAACGTCTTCTCCCAATCTTCATCACTCAATGAATGGATCAGACCCGTTCTGAGCACGCCGGCTACATTGACAAGCATGTCTATCGGACCGATCTCGCGTTCAACATGGGCCACAAGCTGTTCGACGGCGGCACTGTCTCCCACATCCGCGGCAAAACCGGAACCCTGCAGATCTTTTCGTTCAAGCTCGGCTTCAAGTTCAAGCAGCCCTTTTCGATTTTGATCAGCTGCGGCAACAAACACCCCGCGTTCAGCAAGCGACAGAGCCACTTCTTTGCCGATTCCTTGCGAAGCCCCAGTCACCAAAGCAACCTTGCCTTTCACTCTTATCATTTCCTTTCTTAAAACGGCAGCTCCCAAATCTTAAAGAGTCACTGCCAGCTAAACTCTTAATTGATAATGATAATCATTATCGTTTAAAAATATAATATACCAATAAATGCAAACGGTCAAATCGTTTTCGATTGTTTATCCGTATCAATGCTCATGGTATATTATCTGTTATCCATTCTTATCTTTTCTGAAAGCACGGGGCGCCGGAAGCGCCCCGCTGTCAATCAGGCTTGAAGGCAAACTGGAGCGCTCTGCTGATTAACACAGGGAGAACCGATATATGACCTTCCCCTTTAAATTCATGGTACTCCGCGCGGATCCCCTGCTTTTCCAAGGCGGCCAAGCGGGCGGCCAGCCTTTTTGCATTGTCGTTCATCCCGCTTTTATGCGTCTTTTCGAGCTCTCCGGCCCCGAGCAATACCTTTACATCGCCATCCGCTTCCTGCAGCTTCGAAATAAAGTCATGCTCTTCATCAAAAAAGGACGGATGCCAATGGATGGACGGACTTCCGGCGATATATGTCTGAAACAGGGCCGGTTTTGTAAACAGGGTCTGCAGAACAAAAAGTCCGCCAAGGGAATGCCCGAAAATCGCCTGCCTTTTCACATCAATCGTGAATTCCTGTTCGATCTCCGGCTTTAACTGCTGTTCGATGAAGGACAGAAAAGCTTTCGCCCCGCCCGGCTCCGGCCAGTCTGCTCCATCGGGTCTCCTGGGCAGCTCGGCGCCCGAATCCGGCAGAGTAAAATCGTAATACCGCCCCCGGTCAAAGGGAGCGTCGGTTTCATAACCGATGCCGACGATAACGGCCGGCACGACGCCGGTTTTATCGGGACGACGCGACTGCATCCGCAATGCCTCCACCATTGTTCCAAACACGGAATTGGCGTCAAGCAGATAAATCACGGGATATCCTGCGGGCGGCGGTTCCCCAAATGGTTTCGCAATAAAAATCCGGTATGTGCGGCTCCCATCCGGTGAACGCATGCACCGCTGTTCTGTCCCCGGTATCGCCACCGGAATACATTCAGCAGCATTGACAGACTGCTGATGTTTTTCTTGAGCCATGTGATTCTCCCTTCCCCTCTTTGATGAGCTAAAAACAGTTTAATGAACCGTCTTCTTTTGTTTAAACAGTAAAAATAAGAAGTAAGGCACACCGAAAATGGCGAGGATGATACCCGCCGGCACTTCGGACGGCTGGAACAGCAGCTTTCCGGCAAAATCGGCCCACAATACGAGAAACATCCCGATCAATCCGCTTAACAGCAATGAGTGGCGGTGCAGAACGCCAACGAGCCTCCGCGAGATGTGCGGAGCAATCAGGCCGACAAATGCCATGCTCCCGGAGATAGCCACACAGGCGCTGATGATGCCGACACAAGCCGTCAGCAGCACCACTTTTTCAACATTGGCGGATACACCGAGACTCTTCACCGTATCTTCATGAAAGCGAATGGTATCGAGCAGGCCGGACTTTGTCAGCAGGAATGGAATGAGAAGCAGCAGCCACGGCAGTGCCGCTTGAATATACGTCCAATTCGCCGACCAGATGCTTCCGTTTTTCCAAACCATGGCCATTTCGTGGTCATTCGGATTCATCTTCAATGACAGGTACAGCGAAATAGCGCTGAAACCCGAATTAATCGCGATTCCAACGAGAATAATCCTGCCCGAATCCAAGTTGCCGCCATGCCAGGCAAAGATAAAAATGAATATCGCCGCCAAAATGCCCCCGATCAAGCCGAAGAATGGCATCCCCATTGCAGCGAGCAGGCTTGTCGTTTCAGTCTGGCCTTGAAAAATCAGCATGTAGCCGACGATCGCTGCACCCGCACCGGCATTAATCCCCAGGATTCCCGGGTCAGCCAGTCCGTTCCTTGTCATCGCCTGGATGACGGAACCGGCAATGCCGAGCCCAAGACCCACGAGTGCTGCCGTCACAATCCTTGGAAGGCGCAGCTCAAACAGGAGAATCGCGTATTGCTCATTCGGGTTGATGTGAAGCAATGTTGATAACAGCTCAGCCGGATGTACGGCAAACGATCCTACTGTTATGCTGAGATAACAGATTGCAAGAATCAGCACAATAAAAACAGCATAGATGACTGCAACCTTTTTAGGCACGCTGCTCCCCTCCTTTTCTCTTGATCAAATAAAGGAAGAAAGGAACGCCGATCACCGAAGTAACGACTTCAATCGGTGTCTCAAACGGATAGTTGATCAGCCGGCTGAGAAGATCGGCCAGCGTCAAAAAAACGCCGCCGAGAACGCAGGAGCACGGGATCAGCCGACTGTAATCCGATCCGACGAGAAAACGCGTGATGTGCGGCACGACCAGTCCGACAAAAGCAATTTTTCCCGCCATGGCGACGGAGCAGCCAGTCAGAACGACGACCGCTGCCATCGCTGTCCATTTGACGGCCTGCTTTTTCTGGCCGAGGCTTTCGGAAATGTCATCCCCCAATGATAAAGCTGTCACTTTTTTGCTGAGAGAGAGCGCCAGAACGATGCCGATCACAAAAAACGGCACGGCATACTTCAGCAGCTCGGGATTCAATTGATGCAGCCTCGCGCTGTACCAGAAGCTGACGTCCTGGGAAATTTGAAAGTAAATCGATATCGCCGCTGAGAGACTGCTGAGCAGCATGCTTGTGACCGTCCCGATGATGGCAAGCTGAACCGGCATAAAACCGTTTGGAATCACCGAGGCGAGGCCGAAGACGAGGCCGGCGCCAACGGCTGATCCGATAAACGAATAGCCCATCATCTCCAGGGAGGTCGAACCCGGAATCAACACCATCAGCAGCGTGATCACGAATGCCGATCCGTCGGAAACGCCCATAATCGACGGGGAAGCTAAATAATTTCGGGTGATGCCCTGCATAAGCGCACCGGACACCGCCAGCGCCGCTCCGATTAAAAGAGCGCCGGCAGCGCGCGGAAGGCGGGAATGCCAAATGATTTGATGATCTGTGTTGCCCGGATCAAAATGCAGCAGCGCCGAAAAAATCACCTCGGGCTCAAGCTGTTTTGCACCGTAACATACCGACAGAAAAACAGACAGCAGTATGGCAAACGGAGCGGCGATCATAATGATGCGGGTCATTTGCTTTGAATGCATAGCTCAAGGAACCTTTTCTATTTGTTCTGCGCCAATTTCTCAGCTGCAGCCTTTAAAAATTCAACCTTGCTCCATGCCGTGCCGCCCTGCGCAAGGGGGTCTACAGCATTGACAAATACACGGTCATTTTTCACTGCAGAAATGCTTTTCCAAATTGGATTTTTCTCTAGATCTTTCAGCGCATTCGGATTGTCGGCATTCTCATCGTCTGAGAATTGGACAAACATATAGTCCGGATTCATTTCGCTCAATTTTTCTAAAGAAACTAACTCCTGGGCTTTTGCCGCCTTGACTTCTTTTGGAGCTGTGAAGCCAAGCTCACCGTATAATGTGGAATTGAAGAATACGTCTTCCGGGTAGATAAAGACATTGCCTTTTCTGATTCTGACAACGAGCGCTTTTGTATCTTTTGCCGTTTTCTCAAGCTTTGTTTTAGCTTCCTTAAGGTCGGCTTCATAATCCGAAATAATCTGCTTCGCTTTATCTTCTTTGCCTGTCAGTTCAGCCAGCAGATTTAAATTGTCTTTCCAGTTTGAAGAAACGTGGGAAACCGGAATCGTCGTCGCGATGTTATCCAGTTTTTTCACCACTTTATCGGGAAATTTCGTTGAAGCCAGGATGACATCCGGTTTCAGCTCAAGGATTTTCTCCAGGTTCGGCTCCATTTTTTCGCCGACAGCGGCTGCTTTGTCAGTAATGCTCTTAAACAGGTCCGGGAACTTTCCGGAGAAGGAAATGGCGCCGGCCGGGTGAACATCCAGAAGCTTGGCATCTTCCATCGATTCCACGCTTCCCGTAATGACGATTTGTTCGGCCGGGATCTTCACCTTGTATGTATGATCGAGATACTCGATGCTTTTCTCAGCTGACGCTGAGCTCTTGTCATCGCCGCTCGCCTTTTCTTTGCTGTTCCCGCATCCCGCTGCGCTAAACGCGAGAAGGAGAATAAATAATAAGATTGATAGTTTTCTCATCTGACTGAGACCCCCTGATTTAATTGATAACTATTATCAATTAAAATTATAGGGTTGCCTCTTCGATAACACCATGGATAATATCCGGCAATTAAAATGGATTTTTTCCGGATAGCAGCCGAACCGCCTGGCGGATGATTCGTTCATGGCTGCATGCGGAATATTCCCGCCAAGGATCTGAATTCACCTGATACACCCGGTGATGCCGTACCGCTTTCAAATCCTGCCATGCAGCCGACTGCTGCAGCTCCCTGTAGAATGCCAGTGTCTCCGGCTCTTTAAAGATGAAAATCATAATGATGTCCGGCTGATATGCCGCGATCGTTTCAATCGACACGGCCCGGTCAGTCGGTTCTTCCAGCGATACAGCTGATTCAAAGCCAAGGTCGCCGAAAAATACATCTTGAACAGAGCGGTTATGCGCCAGATAAATCTCGTGTTTATGCAGGCGCAAAAACAAAAAGCTTCGGCGTCCGCAGATCGGATAAAGCGTCTCTTTCGCGGTCTCGGTGAGACGCTGGTAAGACAGCAGCCATTTGTGAGCCTCCGCTTCTTCGTCCAAATGGGATGCGGTCAGCATAAAATGCCTCCTCCATTGTTCCTGTGAAGGCAAAAAGAAGACATCTGCGATCGACTGGAGTTGTTCCCGTTCCTCAGCAGACACGCTGTCCATGCTGATAATGAGCTCCGGTTCAGCCGCTGACAATGTCCGCAGATTTTCTTCCCACGGCTCGTGAAAGCGGTATGCGCTCAGATGGATCGGAATATCTGCCGCGTAATGCTTATAGTAATACGATGTCCATTTCGGATGCAGGGAAGCAGCGTAAGGAATGAGGTGAAGCGGTATCAGCTGTCCGATCGTATTCTGGCCGTAGGCAGCCAGCTTCCTGCGCCTTTTTTTCATATAAACGGTCGGGGATAAACCGGTATGCTTCTTAAATGTCCTGCTGAAATAAAATTCATCCTGATACCCGATTTGGCTTGAGATTTCCCTCAGCTTGTAGCTTGCTTTTGCCATCAGCTGCTTCGCTTTCGTCATCCGCGTTTCAGTGATAAACTCTGTCACACTTTGACCGTACAGCTTTTTGAACGTTTCGCTGTAGTGCTTCGCGCTGATTCCGGCCATTTGCGCGAGTTGATCAAGCGTCAGTTGTGCATCTGAATGCTCTTCAATATACTCCTTTGTTTTTCCTATGGCTGATGCGGTGTTTTCGGGATGAGTCAGTTTGGCCGAATAGATATCGTACAGAAGCTGCTGCAGGTCTGCTTGGCATTTCAGCTCCTGGAGCGCTGAAGAAGCCGGCCATAAGGCGGAAAGTTCCTGAAGACGGGAGGCCAGATTTCCGACAGGATGGACATTCATCATCTGAAGGTCGGAAAAAGCGTCAGGGTCTGTGTTCGCTTCAAGCGTCAGGCGGCGGTCATCATAGCAGTAGGGCTGCAGCCTGATGAGATACCCGCTGATTTCAGCTGACAAAGCTGTGATTCCGAATGTTTCATAAGGCGGAACGATATACAGCGTTTCTTTTTGGAGCGGCCTGCCCGATGCCTGTATATCGATTCTCCCTTCACCCTTCAAATGAAAGATTAAAACGAAAGAGTCTGCCAGCTGCTGTTCATCCGGAAGATCGCCGGGCTTTTTTATATGATCAATTTGCAAGAGACGATAGAAATAAGAAGATTTCATAGAAAAACCGCCTTTCTTAACACCAGTCATATCACAAAAATAAAAATGCCCCTGAACAATATGGTAAATTGGTTGCGGGGTTCTGGTCCGGCACAAAATACCAGTTTGCAAGGTGCATTTCACATCACTTATAGCTGTTATGCTTCTTACGATTTACTATAACACAGTCGCTTTTATTGTGGAATCATGTAGCCAGAGCGGCCATCTGCCCAATATGCACTTTAAAATATAATAAAAAATCAATACTTATCATTTCAATATCTTTTTGCCTAGTGTATAACTATAGAGAAATTACTATATTTACAGGGAAGGCGTGACTTCTTATTTTGGAAATGACAGACAGCATGAAAAAATCGCTTGATGCGATTGCAAAATGGGGGAAAATAACCGGCGTTTTTATAATTATCGCCGGAGGCATCTATGCCTTTTTCGGAATTTCTTTGCTTATCATCGGAGCCGCTCCAGGTGTGCTGATGATTTTCTCAGGGATCTACCTTCTTAAATCGGCAAACGCCGCTCAGAAAATGAGTGATGACATGCCGCAAGAACCGCATGAAGCCTTGCTTGATAACTATGTGAAGTTTATGAAATGGCAATTTTTCTACTTACTATCGAATATTGTGATCTTCATTTTATGCATCGTCGTCTTTTTCTTCCTGATCTTTTTAGGTGTTCTTGCCGATTCATACAGCGGGTATGACCCTTATTATTACGAATGATCATCAAAAGCCTGTCTCGGGAATTGATCCGAGACAGGCTTTTATTATTCGGCTTCCCCGACAACAGTGAAACGCTCATTGATGTGCTCGCCTTTTTCAGCTTCGTCCACCACTGCAATGGCATAGTCTGCATAGCTGATGTAGCTTTCTCCGGCGGTGTTTACGATCAAGTTTTCCTGACCTTTTTGATATGAACCTGTTCGCTTTCCTTCCGGATTGAAAAATGCCGCCGGGCTGATGAACGTCCATTTCAGTTCGCCCGCTTCTTTCAAATCCTGAAGGTTCTGCCCCTGGTTTTTGGCCGTCGGCAAGTATTCTTTAGGAAACTCAGGCGTATTGTACAGCTGGGTTGTTTTTTCTTTATCGACATAAAGGCTGCCTGCCCCGCCTACGACGATTAATCTTGTTTCAGGAACCTGCTTAAACAGTTCGATCAGCTTTCTTCCAGCTTCAACATGGAGATGCTCCTGCCCTGGGGCCGCGCCGAACGCATTGACGACAACGTCCAGTCCTTTGATGTCTGCCGCTGTCAGGTCGAAAATGTCTTTTTCAATGACAGCTGCACCGCTGTTCGCCACTTTTGACGCACTTCTGACAATTGCCGTCACTTCGTGTCCTCTTTCTGATGCTTCTTTTAAAATCATGCTGCCCGCTTTACCGCTTGCACCGATAATACCGATTTTCATAATCGCTTCCTCCAATAATTTAAGTATTTGTAACAAAATTCGTTACACGTTGATGATGAAACATCATCTCTTATTTAAAAGAGATGAGTTAAGACGTCTTTAAGAGACTTGCTGGCCAATTCGTTCTCCATCGCCTGCTGTACGCTGTGAAACGTTTGGTCAAGCGTTGTTTGAATTTGTCTTCCAACCGGACAGTTTGGATTCGGCTTGTCATGAATCGCAAACAATTCCTCTTGCGGCTGAACCGCGCGGTAAATATCCAGCAGAGATATATCTTCAGGATCTCTTTTCAGGGTTGCCCCGGCCACTCCCGGCCGCGACGTCAAAATACCGCCTTTTTTGAGCTGGCTGATCATGCGCCTGATCACAACAGGGTTCGTATTGACGCTCCCGGCGATCATTTCCGAAGATTCCCGCGGGTTTGCGGCGATTAAAGATAAAATATGAATGGCCACTGAAAGACGGGTGTTCACCATAAGTTTTCACCACCGATGTAATTATTATAGTTACAGGGGGGGTTTTTGTCAACTCTTATCTTATCCTTAATGATCGGAAGAATAAATGAAATTTTTCAATCACCCTCACGTCTCACTTTGGAACTTTTTCACAGACTCTTTCGGATTCATTGATGAAAGGAGTGTTTTTTCAATGAAAGAGATAGCAGAAGGAAAAGCAGCTTTGAATACCCGGCTTGAGCCGAATGAAGAGATCAGATCGATTATTCTTTGCGCTTATAACGCGAGGATGTATGCACAATACACCCCATACAGAGGCGTGCTTGCGGCCACTGACAGGCGGCTCATGTTTTATTCTTCTCTGTTTGGCGCCCCTTTTTACTTTGATATCCGCTATGATACCATCTCTTCGTTTCGCCGCGAAAAAGGGCTGGTAACAAGAGGCGATCATCTTGTCGTGATGAACAACGGGGATCGGGAAGCATTTCACTATTTTAGCGGCTGTGATCCTTTGGAATCATTCATCGAAACCGTTCGCAAGCTGAAGAAGCTGCCTGAAGATATGATGCATGTCTGAAAACGCCGGCTCCTGGATGTGCCCGCAGCCGGCATACTCAGTTATTAATCTCGTACTTCTCCCCATATCTCAGCACTTTATAAATTGCCATTCCATCAGAAAGATGATTTTCGGAATATCTCACGGGAATCAAAGCAAAAAATACATAATAGGTTGAAAAATAAACAAACTGGTAGAAAAAAATATTTTCGGGTATGATGTCTTTGATAATCAGCAGATTGACAATAAAAATAGACGCTAAATTAAACAGCGATCCGCCGGCATAAATCATCGCATTCGTAAAACGGTTATCGTATTTCAGATCCCCGTATTTGCAAAAGGAATCCATAAAGTAAACACTTCTGATTTGCACGGGGCCGAATTTCAGCAATTTTTTGCCCATCCCGATTTCAAGCGAAGATTTCCCGCCGAACAACACCGCCATCACGCTGTGGCCCAAGACATGAAGCACCGACACGGCGGGAAAAACGATCATGAACGACCAGAAGAATTTTACAATATCCTGCAGTCCGAACATTCAATCATCCTTTCTGTTTCAGGCCATGTTTTTTAAAAAATTTCCGCTTTTCCCCCGTATCAAACCTGTCAATATGCAAGTCAAACCAGCCTCCGGAGCATGAAAAATCCGCCCATCTTTTCAATGGACGGCGTTTACAGGAGCAATCAATTATCCTCCTATATAGGACATTTCAACTTTTTTCCGCGGAGCAGCTTTTGCAAGAGCGCGGTCGAGCGAATATTGGTCATCGCGATTCCGCCAGACCGTGCCGATCGCCTCAGCCAGCTCCTGATCGGTTTGCCCGCTTCTGATCAAGGTTCTTAAATCAAACCCGCTTGATGCGAAAAGACATGTAAAAAGCTCGCCTTTCGCCGATAATCTTGCTCTGTTGCATGTGCTGCAAAAAGCATCGGATACAGAAGAGATAAAACCGATTTCTCCTGAACCGTCCAGGTATCGGTACCGTTTGGCGACTTCTCCTTTGTAGTTCGGGTCGATCGGTTCAATCGGCATGTCTTCATTGATGATCCGGATGATATCCGCTTTTGTCACCACTGACTGACGGTTCCATTCATTTGTGTTCCCGACATCCATAAACTCAATAAACCGCAAAATATGGCCTTTTTCTTTAAAATAGCGGGCCATCGGCAAAATATCCTTTTCATTGACCCCTTTTTGGACGACCATGTTGATCTTGACGCCGAGTCCGGCCTCTTTCGCCGCTTCAATTCCGGCCAGCACCTTGCTGACGGAGACGCCTCTGCCGTTGATCGCTTTGAAACGCTCGTCATCCAGGGAATCCAGGCTGACCGTGACCCGTTTCAGCCCCGCTTTTTTCAGCTTGTCAGCGTAAACCGGCAGCAGAACGCCGTTCGTCGTCATCGCAATATCGCGAATCCCTTTGATCTCCGCAAGCTTCCCGACTAATTCCGGCATATCTTTTCTCATCAGCGGCTCGCCGCCGGTGAGGCGGATTTTTTCCACCCCGAACTGATGAACAAACAGCTTGGCCAATCGTTCAAGCTCTTCAAAGGACAACAGTTCGCCTTTTGGCAAAAACGGATAGTCCTGTCCAAAGATTTCGGCAGGCATGCAATACGTACATCTTAAGTTGCAGCGGTCGGTGACAGAAATTCTTAAATCCCGAAGCGGCCGGCTTTTCTGATCCAAAACTTGTTCACTGTTGGTGTTCACGCCTGTTGCCTCCTTTATGTTAACTGAATTCGCTCGTGATGCGTATATACATTGAATGACCGGTTTCTCGCAAAACCAATCGTCATGATATTCAGCTCCTCCGCCATTTGAATGGCCAGCTCGGTCGGCGCCGACTTGGAAATGACCGCGGAAACCCCGATTTTTGCGGCTTTGAGCAGCACTTCCGAAGAAATTCTGCCGCTGAACACGATCAGCTTGTCGCGCACAGGAATCTGGTGAAGCAGACAATATCCGTACAATTTATCAAGCGCATTATGTCTTCCGATATCAGATCTGACTGCAATCAGCTTGTCAGTGCTGCACAAAGCGGCATTATGAACGCCCCCCGTATGGCGAAAAAGCTTGCTGCTTTTCTGCATGTCGCGCATCAGCGCCAAACAATTCTCAGGCGTAATGGTCACGCCGTCAATCGCCGTTTTTGCGGTTTTGACGTCCTGCTGGAAATAAAAATGCCGCCCTTTTCCGCAGCAGGAGCCGATCACCCGCTTCGTGTAATCCTTCAGCACCAGCTTTTTTGAGCTGACAAGATCGACATATGCGAATCCGAGACTTTCATCTATTGTAAACCTTTTAATCTCATTTTTAAATCGGATCACACCTTCAGATGCGAGAAATCCGATCACCAGTTCTTCCAGGCTGTCCGGCGAACAAACAAGCGTGACAAATTCCTCACCGTTCACCATGACAGTCAGGGGGAATTCCGTTGCCATCTGATCTTCTTGCTGTGTCATCTCTCCATTATCATAACGGAAAATGTTTCGGCTTGTTGTGATGTTTTTCCCCATGAATAAACCCCGCCCCTTTGTTTCTTATCATATCTATTACTATACTCGTCTATCATGCCGTTTCACAACCGTCAGGTCAAATTTGGAAGCTTCATCTTGTTGATAGCTTGAAAACATGATATTATTTTTTAAAAGTTCAAAAAATATACACTTTTCAAACAGACTGCCTTTCTTCGCAGCAACCCCGGAAATCGCTTTCAAATAATCGCTCCCCGGCAGCCTTCTGTCTTTATGACAAGCCTTTCTTTTCCACAGGAGGTTCTCACATGAAAAAAGTGAAAAACAGGTGGCTCATCGCTTTATGTGCTGTAGGCATTCATTTGTCTATCGGGTCTGTATACGCATGGAGCGTCTTTACAAACCCGCTCGCTGAAACCTTCGGCTGGAGCCTCAGCCAGATCAGCCTGACGTTCAGCATCGCTATTTTATTTCTCGGTCTTTCAGCTGCATTTTTGGGACACTTCGTCGAAAAGCACGGACCCAAAAAAGCAGGCATGCTCGCCGCTCTTTTCTTCGGAGCTGGCGTGACGTTTTCCGGCTTCGCCGTTCAGATCGGCTCCCTTCCCCTGCTTTATTTGTTTTACGGCGTCTTCGGAGGAATCGGACTTGGCGTCGGCTATATTACGCCCGTATCTTCGCTTGTTAAATGGTTTCCTGACCGCCGCGGCTTGGCTACAGGGCTTGCCATTATGGGATTCGGATTTGCGGCCTTGATCAGCAGCCCGATCATGCAGAAGCTGATCTCAGCGGTCGGTATAGCCAATACCTTTTTTATTCTCGGCATCTGCTACTTTCTTGTGATGATGCTGTCTTCGCTTTACCTCGCTCCGCCGGAAGACGGCTGGAAGCCTGAAGGATTTTCAACCGGAAAAAACGGAAAGGCGCAAAGCGCCGATATTTCCCAGCTGACGGCAAATGAAGCCATTAAAACGAAACGCTTTTATTATTTATGGCTGATGCTTTTTATTAATGTTACGTGCGGAATCGCCATCATATCCATCGCTTCACCGCTGGCGCAGGAAAGTGCGGGCATGTCCGCCGCCGCTGCTGCCGCTCTCGTCGGCGTTTTGGGCGCATTTAACGGTTTAGGGCGGATCGGCTGGGCCTCTGCATCTGATTACATCGGCCGGCCGAATACGTATACCGTCTTTTTCGCTGTACAGCTGATCGCCTTTCCGCTTTTGCCGTTTATTTCCGACAAGGCCGTCTTCTCTGTTTTGATGGCATTGATCTATACGTGCTATGGAGGGGGGTTTGCCGCAATTCCGGCTTATATCGGGGATTTGTTCGGAACAAAGCAGCTCGGTGCAATCCACGGATACATTTTAACGGCATGGGCGGCGGCAGGACTTGCGGGCCCGATGTTCTCTTCTTGGGTGCGTGATGCAACAGGAAGCTACAGCCAGAGCCTGACGGTTTTCGCAGCACTGTTCGCCATCGGCCTGTTCATTTCGATCTTCATTAGAACCGACATTAAACAGTTGCGGAAAAAAGCGGCGGTTCATGTCTCAAACTCGATAAAAGGATGATCCGGCAGTATCCGCTGGAAAGGAGAGAATGGAATGGGAAAAACAAAGCATCAAGGTCCGATGAAGCTGAATAAAAAGCCCGCGCCAAAACTGTGGGCTTCTTGGGCGCCGATGGGACTCGGAAAGGTAAAGCCAAAGCATATCAGAGATACGATGAAAACAGCGTGGGACAATAAAGACAACCTTTCGTACGCCTACAGAATTTTGACGCAAGGCGTGTGCGACGGCTGTGCGCTCGGTGTATCCGGACTCCGTGATCAGACGCTCACAGGGCCTCATCTCTGCACGACGCGGCTGAACGTCCTCCGCTTAAATACGATGCCTGCGATCGAGGACAAATGGCTGTCCGCCGACATCGAACAGCTGAGAAAGCTGGACAGCACCGAACTGAGAAAGCTCGGACGCATCCCTTATCCGCTGTCGAGAAAAAAAGGAGAACGATCGTTCTCGAGAATTTCATGGGATGAAGCGCTCAGCCGAATCGCGGACAAAATCAAATCGATTGATAAACGACAGCTCGCCTTTTATTTAACGGCCAGGGGGATTACGAATGAGGTATACTATACGGCCGCAAAAGCGGCTCGGTTTATCGGCACAAACAACATTGACAACGCCTCGCGGATCTGCCACTCGCCAAGCAAAACGGCTTTAAAAAGGTCCCTTGGCATCGGCGCCTCAAGCTGCAGCTACCGAGACTGGATCGGGACGGATGTCCTCGTCTTCTGGGGATCTGTCGCCGCCAATAACCAGCCGGTGTCAACAAAATACATGTATGCCGCCAAAAAAGCGGGAACAAAAATCATTATGATCAACCCGTACCTGGAACCTTCGATGGAAAAATACTGGATTCCATCGATAGCTGAGAGCGCCCTTTTCGGCACCAAAATCACTGATGACGTATACCAAGTCAATATCGGCGGCGACATTGCCTTTATGAACGGGGTAATGAAGCACTGGTTTGAAATGGAACGGGAGGCCCCCGGTTCAAGCATTGACCGCGCCTTTATCGAAGCACACACAAACGGGTTCACTGAGCTTAAACAGCATATCGAAAAGCAAAATTGGAAGACGCTTGAAGAGTCATCCGGCATATCGAAAGATCGAATGAAAGAATTCGCCGTCTTGCTGGCCCGGGCGAAAACCGGCGTTTTCATTTGGAGCATGGGACTCACACAGCACCGTTTTGCGACCGACAACATTTCACAGGTGGCAAATCTCGCCCTGTTACAAGGATTCATCGGCAGAAAGCATTGCGGCGTCATGCCGATCAGAGGGCACAGCGGTGTGCAGGGCTCTGGAGAAATGGGTGCCGATCCTTTCGTCCTGCCAGGCGGTGATTTTGACGAAGAAACTACCGCACGGATCGAGAAGATTTGGGGCTTTCGAATACCGACTTGGCAAGGCGATACGATCGGCCAGACAATCGAAAACATGCTGCTGCCGAACGAAAGCGAAAGAAAAGTAAAAGTGTTTTATACGAGCGGAGGCAACTTTTTGGAAACGATGCCGAACCCCGATTTTATTAAAAAAGCATTACAGGAAGTTGAGATGAGAGTCCATCAGGACATCATCTTCAATACTTCCACCCTTGTCGATGCCAAAGAAGAAGTTATCATTCTCCCCGCAATGACAAGATATGAACAGCCTGGCGGAGGAACCTCAACCAGTACGGAACGGATGGTCTATTTCAGCCCCGAAATTAAAGGACCGCGCATCGGAGAAGCCCGTTCTGAATGGGAAATTTATATGGATCTTGCCAAACGGGTTCGGCCCGAAGACAAAGAACTGATCCATTTTGACAGCGCTGCGGAAATCCGTGAAGAAATCGCTGCTGCCAACCGGAATTATGAAGGGATTCAGCATTTGAAAAAACGCGGAGATGTCTTTCAATGGGGCGGCGCCTGGCTTTGTGAAGGCGGAATGTGTCCGACGGCAGACGGCAGGGGTAACCTGATCCCCGTCGATCTTCCTGAAAACAGACAAACTGAAGGACGCTTTCTCGTGACGACAAGGCGGGGAAAACAGTTCAATTCGATGATTTATAGTGAAAAAGATCCTTTCAACGCGGCAGATCGCCGGGATGTCATGATCCATCCAAAAGATGCCGAGGAGCTTTATATTCAAGACGGAGAAGCGATCGTTCTATTCAACCGCTACGGAACTTTCCAAGGCCGGGCAAAATATGCCGGCGTACAACGCGGAAACACGGCTGTCTACTGGCCGGAAGGAAATGTCCTGATCCCTAAAGGCGTATACGAAAACTATGCCCGTATTCCGGAATACAACACGGCGGTCATGATTGAAAAGGCGGAGATTTTCCATTCAAGAAAAGATCCGCACTATGCAGAAAAACGAATCGAAGAACTCGAAATGTCGACAGATTAGCTTAACAGAAGGTCGGGACGGCACTGCTGCCGTCCCGCTCTCGTATGGAGTTACTGAGACAGTTTTACGCCTTCTTCTTTCCATACCTTTTTAAAATCAGAAGCTGAGTCGGCTTCAATCAATTTTCCGCCGCCAGCAGCAGCTACTTTTTTAAGCTTTGCTTTTTCTTTCACGGTTTTCACGTCAAGCCCAACGATGTTGACGATTGTTTTAATGTTGGATTTGCGCAGATCTTTCGCTGCCTGAACAGGGTCTCCTCCGCATGTTTCTTCACCGTCTGTCACGATGTAAACATAATTCTTACCATCTTTATCGGCAAGATCTTCTTTTACATCATAAAGAGATTTTGCAATCGGAGACCAGCCTGTAGGCTTGATTCCGCTTAAAGCGTTTTCGAACGAGTTGGAAGAAAACGGCTGCAGATCATAGACGGTTTCCGTCGTACCGCAAGATAGTTCTTTTCCGGAGTTTTTATTGTTGCCTTTATGTCCGAACACATTCAGCATGACATTCGCATCGCTTGAAAGCAGGTCAGCAAAGTCGGTTACGGATTCTTTGGCAATATCAAATTTTCTTTCTCCTTCAACCTTTTGTGCCATGCTGCCGCTTGCATCAAGCACAACTGCAACATTGACATCTTTTTTGCTGTTGTCCGCATTTCCGTTTTCAGCCGCGAAAGCAGCAGCCGGAGCCAATGACAAAAGCATGGTGAACGTTGTTAACAGAGTAAACCTTTTTTTCACCTTTCTCACTTTCCTTTCCGCATTTGTTTTTCGGACCGATCTTCCGCATGAGATCTAGTCCACCAACATCGTAAAAGAAGGCTTGATAGAAATAAATAGGCCGGATCTCCTTTTCAAATTCACAAATTCTTCATAATCCTTACGATAATCGATCGACACTTTCACTTAAGTCCTATCAAAAAAGTCCGCTAAAAGACTGTTTTCGTCCCAATAACACCACAGTTACGACAAATTACCCCTCCAAAGGATTCAGCAGGGTTCAACGTTCTGAAACAATAACTTAATATTTGTAAAGTGTTTTGCTTGACTTTTTGACAATCTTTTCATCAAAAAAGGAAAGCTGCGGAAACATGTCCACAGCTTTTTTCCAGTTTATTTAGAAAGCTCGATTGCTTCCTGAGTGAAAATTCTTTTGATGTCATTTTTGGTTTTTGCTTGGAAATATTCACCGCCGCCGGCTGCTGCGATGCTTGTCAATTGTCCGTGAAAATCTCCTTCATAATCAAAGCCGATCACGTTGACAACCGCATTAGCTTTGCGCAGTTCTGTTGCAACTTTTACCGGATTGCCTCCGCATGTTTCCTCACCGTCTGTCAGCAGGTAAACGACGTTTTTCCCGTTGTTGTTCAGCTGGTCAAGCGCGTTTTTGGCATCTTGCAGCGCGTTGGCGATCGGTGTCCATCCAGTCGGTCCGATGCCGTTTAATGAGTTGCGGAAGCTTTGCTCGTCATACGTTTGGAACCCGTACACTCCTCTGATTGCATTGCAGGATTGTACCTTTCCGGAATTTTTATTGTTTCCCTCTGAACCGAAAACTCTCATGAGCACGTTTGCATTTTCAAGCTTAGAACCAAAGCTGAACGCCTCATTTTTGGCAAGCTCGTATTTTGAGACACCGCCGATCTTTTTAGCCATGCTGCCGCTTGCATCAAGCATAATCGCAACGTTAGGCGAATCTTCGGCAACTGTTACCTCCTGTTTTTTCTCAGCTGCGAATGCAGGCGAACCAAGGCTAAGAACCATAGCGGTCAAAATACCCAATGTCAGCTTCTTCTTCATTTCTCCCTTTCCCCTTTCTGAAATAAAGTCGTTAACACATTAATATCGTAGAAGAACACCAGGGAGAAATAAATAGGGCATGTCTCCTTTTCCTCGTTATTCATTTCAGCATACAACAAGCGGATAAAATAGACTTTATATCCTGTGAACCCTTATATTGACAAGACATTTACGGCCTTTTGGCGCTGTTCAGCAAGCCCTCCGGCACAGATTCTTGAAATATTTGTATAATATTTTGGCGTGCATCAACTTCATGAGAATGCCAAATTTTGATGACATTTAAAAAGACGCCGCCAATAAGGCAGACGTCTCTTTTTTATTTTTTCGCCATGTATTTATTTAAAAATTCATCAGCATTGGCTACAGCTGTTCCTTTGTAATAATACTTGACGATGGCTTCAGCTTTCTTGCCGTCTTTCGCCATATAATGCGCGCCGTATTGGCTCATACCTACTCCATGTCCATAACCCCTTGTCGTGACGGTAATCTGATTGCCGTCGCGTTTCCAATCAAAGTCTGCCGATTTGAGGCCGAGCTTTTCCCGAATATCTCTTCCCTCAAGCTTCTTTCCATTGATGACGGCAGTCGCAACGCGTTTTCCCGGCGTTCTTTCAGTGATCTTCCCAATGCTGTTTGAGCTGGGCAGCTTCACGCCGAGCTTTTGTTCAAATTCAGCGACAGTAAACGTTTTGTGGTTCAGGAATTTCGGCGACTTTGTATCCCAGGAGCTTTTCACGCTTTGCAGGTACGGAATATCACTTGTCCAATAAGCCCCCGCATTCTCGGTGTACCCGTTGCTCGTCGAGAAAAACGAAGCGTCAATTGGCTTATGATCATAGGTTAAAATTTTGCCTTGCGTACTGGCGACAGCTTCGGTCACTTTTTTGATTTTCCAATCGTAATCTTTCTTCCACAGCCTGCGGAGCTCTTCTTTGTTTTTATACACCTGGAACATCTGCGTATCATCGACGAGCGAGCCCTTCGGCGATCGGACAGCCTGCTCTGATACCATTTGCCTCACAATATATGTGCGGGCCGCGAGCGCTTGTGCTTTCAAAGCTTCGATATCGAAATCAGCCGGCATTTCCGAAGCAACGACACCAATGACATACTCTTCAAGCGGAATGTCTTCAACTTTCCGGTCAGCCGTTCTGTAGACCGGAATTGAAACGGGAGACTCTTTTAAGGTGACTTTCTTTTTTTCCTCGTGTTGCTGAGCGTGCTTTTCTGTTTTGATTGCCCCCGGTCCCCCGTGAAAAGGGAGGACAAGCAGTGTTGGTATGAGTAAAATCAGCATGCAGATTCCTGCTAGTACAATAAATAGCTGTTTCAAATCAGTGCCCCCATTTCTGTTTTGTCTCTTTCATTTTATGGGCGGGGACAAGCTAATATGACTGTACTTTTCAACTGCGGCTGCGTATTTTAAAAGCCATTCTTGTGCATAATGATAGATATGGGAGGCATACTGATATAGAATACTTGAAACATAAAAATCAGTATGCCGGATGACATACTGATTTCACGTTGATTTATGCGTTTAAATCGGATACAACTTCTTTATTTTCAATATGAACCGCTTCTTCATCGTTAACGCGCTCAATATCAGCACCGATACCGGCAAGTTTTTGGTGGAAGTTGACATATCCCCGGTCTAAATGTTTTAATTCGGTTACGCGCGTATGACCGTCAGCGACAAGGCCAGCAAGGATAAGAGCTGCGCCGGCGCGAAGATCCGTTGCGGCCACCTCAGCACCTTGAAGCTGCACAGGACCATTAATAATGACAGAACGGCCTTCGATTTTAATATCTCCGTTCATACGGCGGAATTCTTCCGCATGCATGAAGCGGTTCTCAAAGACGGTTTCTGTGATCATGCTGGTTCCATTTGCGCGCATCAAAAGAGCCATCATCTGAGACTGCATATCAGTCGGGAAACCTGGATGTGGCATTGTTTTTAAATCAATAGGCTTCAATTCAGAAGGACCGATGATCCGAAGACCGTCTCCTTCTTCCATGATTTGAACGCCCATTTCTTCCATTTTCGCAATTAAAGATGTTAAGTGCTCAGGAACCGCTCCCTTTACCAGTACGTTCCCTTCGGTAATCGCAGCGGCAACCATGAACGTACCCGCCTCGATCCGGTCAGGAATAATGGTATGTTTTGCACCATGAAGCGCCTTAACGCCTTCAATTTTAATGGTGCCTGTACCGGCACCCCGAATTTTACCGCCCATTGCATTGATATAGTTAGCCAGATCAACGATTTCAGGCTCTTTAGCAGCATTTTCGAGCGTTGTCGTGCCCTCAGCCAAAGCTGCAGCCATAATCAGGTTTTCAGTTGCTCCGACACTAGGAAAATCAAGATAAATTTTTGCGCCTTGAAGGCGGCCTTCTACAGTCGCTTCAATAAAGCCGTTTCCGACTTTAATTTTTGCGCCCATTGCTTCAAAGCCTTTCAGATGCTGATCGATCGGTCTTGAACCGATTGCACATCCTCCAGGCAAAGCCACTCTCGAGTGACCTGTGCGAGCAAGAAGCGGACCCATCACCAATACAGATGCGCGCATTTTACGAACATATTCAAACGGAGCTTCCGTAGACAAAGTGCGAGATGCATCAACCGTTACTGTATTATTTTCAAAATGTACACTTGCGCCTAAATGACGTAACACTTCGTTAATCGTATATACATCGGAGAGCGTAGGCACATCACATATTACGCTTTTTTCTTCACTGGCTAATAAAGATGCAGCGATAACTGGTAAAACGGCATTTTTTGCTCCTTCAACTTTGACTGTGCCGTTTAACTTTCGACCGCCGCGGACGATGATTTTTTCCAAGGTATTCCCCTCCGCGTCCCAATTTCTCTATATTAATATTCAGTCGTGACGATTGGTGTGCCAACCGTGACGGTAAGTTTTTCGCCCATTCCCGCATTTCTAAGCGAGACTTGCAGATTCATACGGTGTTTTTCTGTCTTGATGGATTCTTTCCACTCGTTAGTGTAAGCAGAAATAGAAACGAAATTTGGTTCGATTAAATCTTCAACTGACTTTGCATCAAATTCATGTACTAGTTCATTTGCTTTTTTTTGCAAAACAACATTCATCATACCATTTAAATGGCCCTTTAGACAAGTAAAAATTGCGGTCTTTTCTCGCATTATGTCGAATGCATCCCGTTCAAACTGCTTATATGTAGTATTCCAGTTTTCCCGTGGTCCCGCGCCTTTTTGCTCATACAATAAATACGAAACAAGTCTCTGGTTTTTGTGGGTGGATACCAAATGTATTTTGGAATTGATGTGATTTTTTTTGTCCTGAAAAACACCTGTTGCTTTAACTGTATCATCGTCTTCCCGCGTTATAGTCCATTGATATTGTCGATGCTGTTTCTTGAAATGTTTCAGTTTTGCAAAAAAATCTTTTTCACTTAGGGTAAGCTGCTTTTTTGTGTGCAGGGTCCATTCTTCAAGCTCGACATCATGGCGGCTCAAACCTTCCGCCAGCTGTTCCAGCGGCGTATTGCCCGCTGCTTCAAGCGATTGAAAGACATGAACAATTAAAAATAAAACCACAATAAAAATGAGGGCATTAACCGTTTGTTTTGTCTTCATTCCGCATCATCCTCTCCTATTCTCCATTGTTGACGGATCGTAGGAAAAGCATACGTGGAAAAACAAGGTCCCCCGGTGATTTTGCGGAATGCGGCGTTACCCACATTTGTCCATTCCCAAAAATTCTTTTACTCAATCATGAAAATAAATTTTGAAGCTGTCTGGAATAATAAAGATAGTCCAGGAAAAAATTGCTGACGGTGGAGCCGACGGCGATTGTAATGATGATCATTAACACCCTCGCCTGAATGACTTTTCCTTTCCTGATAAGCGGATCAATATTGACCGCCAGAAGAGCCCACCAAGTCAATGCAATAAAAAAAAGATGAACGATGATACTGACAGCAGCCTGTTGTCCGATCTCTTCCATTATTGATGACGCCTCCTTACGTTCCAGCCGGTTTGGTGGCTCCGGCCTGCCTAGTCTCTTCTGCTGTGGGATAAAGGAATAATGCCGGTCATTTCAAGTCATTTTAACAGTTTTGATGTTTCATGTTAAGACGTTCATGGATAGAACTTTTTCCCATAGATGGAGTGATCCTCTGTTGCCTGAGGCCAATGTTGAGGAGTTTGCTTGAATGTCTTACATCCTCTTTCTGGCGGAAGAGAACATAGCTTACTATTTTGTATTATAGATAGATTCAAACTAAAAAGGCGAACAATTTGTGAACTTTTTTCAACATTTTCAATTCTGTTTAATCATGAATATAAAAGAACCCTTCCCATCCTTAATATGGGAAGGATCCTCATCTTTATCTCGCAACATCCAACCGGTTAATCGCGCGTTTTAAAGCAAGCTCTGCCCGAATAATGTCAACATCTGGCGTATGCTTTTGCAAACGTTCCTCGGCACGCCGTTTTGCGGCCAAGGCGCGTTCTTTGTCAATTTGTTCAGATGTTTCCGCCGTCTGGGCCAGAATGGTGACATGGTCAGGGCGGACTTCAACTATGCCCCCGCTGACGGCAACCAGCTCAGTTTGACCGTCTTTTTTCAGACGGACTGCAGCAATTTTTAGCGGAGCAACCGTCGGAATATGGCCGGGTAAAATACCAAGCTCACCGCTCTCTGCTCGAACGCTTACCATTTCTATATCCGCATCGTATACTGGGCCGTCGGGAGTAACGATATTGACTTTTAAGGTCTTCATGCTTTTACCCTCCTAGGACCAGATTATACTTCTACACCCATTTCTTTCGCTTTTTCGACAACTTCTTCGATTCGGCCGACAAGACGGAAAGCGTCCTCTGGAAGGTGATCATACTTACCTTCAAGGATTTCTTTAAAGCCTTTTACCGTTTCTTTGACAGGAACGTAAGAACCTTTTTGTCCTGTAAACTGTTCAGCTACGTGGAAGTTTTGCGATAGGAAGAACTGTACGCGGCGCGCACGGCTGACGACAAGCTTATCATCGTCAGAAAGCTCATCCATACCGAGAATCGCAATGATATCCTGAAGCTCTTTATAGCGCTGCAGGATTTGCTGTACTTGGCGGGCCACTTGATAGTGCTCTTCTCCGACGATTTCTGGCGCAAGTGCACGAGAAGTTGAAGCCAGAGGGTCAACCGCAGGGTAAATACCCATTTCAGACAGCTTACGCTCAAGGTTTGTTGTCGCATCCAAGTGAGCGAACGTTGTTGCCGGTGCCGGGTCAGTATAGTCATCGGCAGGAACGTAGATCGCCTGAATCGATGTAACGGAACCGACATTTGTAGAAGTGATCCGTTCCTGAAGCTGACCCATTTCAGTTGCAAGCGTCGGCTGATAACCAACCGCAGACGGCATGCGTCCAAGAAGTGCAGATACTTCAGATCCGGCTTGAGTGAATCGGAAGATGTTATCGATAAAGAACAATACGTCCTGGCCTTCTTTATCACGGAAATGCTCTGCCATTGTAAGTCCTGTCAAGGCAACGCGCATCCGCGCACCAGGCGGCTCGTTCATCTGACCGAAGACCATTGCCGTTTTGCCGATAACGCCGGAATCTTTCATTTCATAGTAAAGGTCGTTTCCTTCACGCGTACGCTCGCCGACACCCGCGAATACAGAGATACCGCCGTGCTCTTGAGCGATGTTGTTGATTAGCTCCTGAATCAAGACGGTTTTTCCAACTCCCGCTCCTCCGAAAAGACCGATTTTTCCGCCTTTAATATATGGAGCGAGCAAGTCGACGACTTTAATACCAGTCTCTAGGATTTCAACCTCGGTTGATAGCTGATCAAATGTTGGAGCTTCTCTGTGAATCGGATCTTTGGCAGCATCAGCCGGAAGCGGCTCATCCAAATCGATGTTTTCCCCGAGTACATTAAATACGCGGCCGAGTGTCACGTTTCCGACCGGAACGGAGATCGGCTCTCCCAGGTCGATGGCTTCCATTCCGCGTGTAACACCGTCAGTTGAAGCCATTGCAATCGTCCGAACTGAATCATCACCCAAGTGAAGCGCTACTTCAAGGGTAAGTTCGATATCTACTTCATTCTCGTTCTGCGCTTTATGTGTAACTTTAATCGCATTATATATTTCAGGCAAGTGACCGTCTTCAAAACGAACGTCTACGACCGGTCCCAATACCTGGCTAACGCGTCCTTTTTTCATCTCTATCCCTCCTGACAAGCTTTTTCTATTCTAAGGCAGCTGCACCGCCGACAATTTCCGTAATCTCCTGCGTAATCGCCGCCTGACGAGCACGGTTGTAAGACAGTTCGAGGTCAGCGATAAGCTCTTTCGCATTGTCCGTTGCGTTTTTCATCGCTGTCATCCGCGCAGCATGTTCACTCGCTTTACTGTCCAGAATCGCGCCGAAAATCAAGCTCTCAGCGTACTGAGGCAGAAGCACTTCCAAAATTTCTTCTTCGTCCGGTTCAAATTCATAGGAAGTTCTTTTTTTGTTTGGCGCGATATCTGATAATGGCAGCAGCTTTTTCTCCGTCACCTCTTGAGAAATCGCGCTGACAAAGTGGTTGTAGAACAAGTAAAGTTCATCAAATGTCTCATCGATAAACATTTGTATCGTACTGTTCGCCAAATCCTTAATTTCTGGAAAGGAAACTTCGTCCCTGATGCCGGTCATTTCGGAAATAACCGGGATGCCGCGTTTTTTGAAGAACTCGCGTCCCATTTTTCCGATCGCGATGACCGCATATTCGTCTTTTGACTGATGGCGCTCCTGGATTTTCTGGTACGCTTTGCGGAGAACGTTAGCGTTAAAAGCGCCGGCAAGTCCGCGGTCAGATGTGATGACCAGATAGCCGGTCCGCTTCACGGGACGGCTCGACATCATCGGATGCGTTCCGGTGTATCCAAGCGCAATATCAGCAACGACTTCCTGCATTTTCTCCATGTATGGAACGAACGATTTCGCTTTACTCTCAGCGCGGTTCAGCTTTGAGGCAGAAACCATTTGCTGAGCTTTGGTGATTTGACTCGTTTTTTTATTTGAAGTAATTCTGGATTTAATATCCCGTAATGAGGCCAAAAGGTTTCACCACCTTTTTGTTTTCAAATTCACTCCGAATTTACGTGAAAAAGAGAGAAAAAGAAGATCTTTTTCTCACTTCAAATGTTTAGTTGCTAGGTGCAAACGTACGTTTAAAGCCTTCGATCGCAGCCTTCATGTCCTCGTCGGCCGGAAGGTTTCCTGTCTGAGCAATTGAATCAAGGAGATCTTTATGGTTTTGATCAAGGTACATAAAGAACTCTTCTTCAAAGCGTCTGATGTCCTCTACAGGCACATCATCAAGGAATCCGCGGGTCAGGGCATAAAGAATGGCAACCTGCTTTTCGACGCGGAGCGGCTGGTTCAGATCCTGTTTCAGAACTTCCACTGTACGGGCTCCACGGTTCAGCTTGGCCTGCGTCGCTTTATCAAGGTCAGATCCGAACTGTGCAAATGACTCAAGCTCGCGATAAGATGCCAAGTCAAGACGAAGCGTACCGGCTACTTTCTTCATCGCTTTGATTTGCGCAGATCCGCCGACACGGGATACCGATAATCCAGGGTTGACGGCAGGGCGCACGCCTGAGAAGAACAAATCAGACTGCAGGAAGATCTGTCCGTCTGTGATTGAGATGACGTTTGTCGGAATATAGGCTGAAATGTCGCCAGCCTGCGTTTCAACAAACGGCAATGCTGTTAAAGATCCTCCGCCTTTAGCGTCGCTCAGTTTCGCAGCGCGCTCAAGCAAGCGGGAGTGCAGGTAGAATACATCTCCAGGGAATGCTTCACGGCCTGGAGGACGGCGCAGAAGCAAGGAAAGTTCACGATAAGCCGTCGCTTGTTTTGAAAGGTCGTCATACACAACCAGCACGTGTTTTCCGTTGTACATGAATTCTTCACCCATCGTAACACCCGCATACGGCGCTAGATACAATAGCGGTGCAGGCTGTGAAGCGGAAGCTGTGACAACGATGGTATAGTCAAGAGCGCCTTTTTTGCGCAGCGTTTCAACGACACCGCGAACAGTCGATTCTTTCTGACCGATCGCAACATAGATACAAATCATGTCCTGATCTCTTTGGTTCAAGATCGTGTCAATCGCAATCGATGTTTTACCCGTCTGACGGTCACCGATGATCAGCTCACGCTGACCGCGGCCGATAGGAATCAGCGCATCGATCGGTTTAATTCCCGTTTGAAGCGGTTCATGAACGGATTTACGATCCATAACACCAGGTGCCGGGCTTTCGATCGGACGGGTTTTGCTTGTGAGAACCGGGCCCATTCCGTCTACAGGCTGACCGAGCGGATTGACAACGCGGCCGAGAAGCTCTTCACCGACGGGAACTTCCATGATCCGTCCGGTTCTTTTGACTTCGTCACCTTCACGGATGTCTTTGTAAGGTCCCAAAATAACGATACCTACGTTTGATTCTTCAAGGTTCTGAGCTAAGCCCAGCACACCGTTTGAAAATTCGACAAGCTCACCTGCCATACAGTTATCAAGGCCGTGCACGCGTGCGATACCGTCACCGACCTGAATTACCGTACCTACGTCGTGAACTTCTATTTCAGACTGATAATTTTCAATTTGCTGTTTAATAAGAGTGCTAATTTCTTCAGCTTTGATGCTCACTTAGGTTTCACCCCTTCTTTCGATTTTCGCCTGCTAATTGACGTTCTATCCGGTCAAGCTTTCCTCTTACACTGCCGTCATAAATACGGTTCCCGATGCGGATTTTTACTCCGCCGATCAGATCCGGATTCACTTCGTTTCTGACGCGCAGTGAAGCGGCGCCTGCTTCTTTTGCAAACACTTGAGAAAAAGAGGAAATTTCCTCTTCGCTGAGCGGTTTTACAGAGTATACGATCGCGTCTTCCGTCCCGCGGAACCGGTTCGCCATTTTAACATAATCGTCCGCGAGATCCGGGACGATTGACGTGCGGCTGCGGTCAACGAGAAGATAAAGCGTATGTAAGACTGCAGTCGAAACAGATCCGAACGAGTCTTTTAAAATCTGCTTTTTCTTTTCAGCGGGCACTTTAGGATGACTCAGAACGGCATTGAGGTCTTTATGATCAATAAATATCTTCTTAACGACGGTCAGCTCTTCTTCTATTTCATTGACCTTCTTGGATTCAAGGGCAATGTCAAACAAAGCGGCTGCGTAGCGTTTGGAGACAGCTGATTGGCTCATCGGCTTTCTCCCACTTCTTTAAGATAGTCTTGGATCAATTTTTCCTGGGCTTGTTCGTCAAGCTCTTTTTCGATCACTTTCGAAGCGATCATCACAGACAGTGATGCAACCTGCTCGCGCAGCGCGCTGACAGCCTGGTCTCTTTCTTTGACGATCTCGCTTCTGGCTGATTCTTTCATGCGTTCTGCTTCCTGGCGCGCAGCCTTGATGATTTCATCCTTTTGCTGTTCTCCCAGTTTTTTCGCGTTTTCAATCAGAGAATGGGATTCTTCACGCGCTTCTTTCAAAAGCGCCTGCTGCTCTTCAATGAGCTTCTTCGCTTCTTCATTCTTTTTCTCGGCAGAGGAAATCTCTCCGGTAATGTAGTCTTCACGCTCTTTCATTATATTTAATAGCGGCCCTAAAGCGTATTTCTTCAAGAGCGCTAACAAAATCAGCATGGCAACAAGCTGGAACAGCATTGTTCCGGCATTAAACCCTACTCCTGCACCCATAACCTGTGGTAAAAAAGACATCGAATACGGCAACTCCCTTCTTGCAGATTATCTCTCCGAGGCCATCGAAAAAATGTTCTCCCTCTTTTTTCAAGAGGTTGTTTCTTCCGGCCGTTATGACAGTTCAAGCAACCATAAAGCAATGGCGAAGGCCTCTTGCAGTGATCTTCGCCATTTTACTAGTTATATAAGTTTTTAGCCGAAGAATGCTAAGAACGCGATAACAACAGCGATAATCGGAAGGGCCTCAACCAATGCTACCCCGATGAACATAAGCGTTCTTAATTCTTTACCAGCCTCAGGCTGACGTGCGATTCCTTCTACTGTACGTGATACGATAAGTCCGTTACCAATACCTGCACCAAGTGCACCTAATCCAATTGCGATTGCAGCTGCTATTAAATTCATGAAAAAGTTCCTCCTTTAAATTGTTATCCTTTTCGGATATGTCTTGTTTTTAGTGTTCATGACTTACTTTGTGAGACATGTAAACCATTGTTAACATCGTGAAGATGAATGCCTGGATTGTACCTACGAACAAGCTGAACGCCTGCCATAAGATCATCGGCACAACCGCTCCAATGGTTCCAACCAGCCCCATGAAAATGCTTTGAGAATAGAAGTTGGTTGCCATTCCGGCAAGAAGGCCGAGCAGAATTTCGCCGGCGAAAATATTACCGTAAAGACGCAATCCCAATGTTAATGTATTCGCAAATTCTTCAATAATTTTGAGCGGCACTAAATACGGAATTGGTCTGAAGAAATCTTTGGTATACTCCCCCAACCCTTTTCTTTTCACTCCGTAGTAATGAGTGAGGCCTACTACCATGACGGCGAGGGTTAAAGTAACCGCCGGATCGGCTGTCGGGGATTTCCACCATAATTCATGGCCTACTGTAATGGAAAACGGAAGGCCGAGCATGTTGGCAACAAATATGTACATCAGCAGGGTTATGCCAAGGGCGAGAAAGTCTCTGCCGACTTTAAGATCCATTGTGCTGCCGATAATATTGCGAACAAAGTCGACAATCCACTCCATAAAGTTCTGGGCTTTCGTCGGCCGGATCGCAAGTGTTCTTGTGGTCAGCACCGCTATCAGAAAGACGATGATGCTTGTCACAGTAATCATTAAGATACTTGATACATCAAAGTTAAGGCCTAAAAAGTTAACAACTCTTGATTCGTGCAAAGGGTCTTCACCTCTCTTCCATTGATGAACGTTTTAGCTGGATAAAGGAATCTATCATAATGACAGGATAAATTGTCATCAACCCCACAATGACGCCTGCCAAATGAATATATTCAGGGTATTTATAAGCAATGGCCGCCGCGATAATGGCGTTGCACAATCTGGAAGCAGTCCCGAGAGAACGGATCATTTTGCCTTTTGCCACTGCTTTATCGAAGGCCTGCATCCTTTTGGTCAGCAGCCAGAGATTGAAATAGCTGAAAACAGTGCCGGTAATCAGGCCTAAAAAAATCGCCTGAAATGGCAGAAATCCATAGCCTAACACGCAGACTGCTAAAATATATAGGACATATTTTTGTTGCCTACGGAATGAAAGACTCGCATCGGTCATCAAATACGCTCCTGATGTGAAAATTTTAAATCTATCTTACGATTACGGTAAACTAGGCGGTCTGACCATTTTACAGAACGTAGTGTTCTGTTCAAGACTTCACACACTACGAAAATTCTCGGGCCGGTGATCTGTCTGTCGCCTGCAAATATGGGGTTTTCAAAGGATTTTAACAGAGGACTGGTCATTATGATAACCGCTATGAAAACCTTATCATAATAGCCTATTTTAGCATACAATAGCCCCCCTGAGGTGTCAATCTGTTTAAAGTTAAAAAACTATTCATAATCACAGCGTCTCTCACAAAATGTTCACAAATTCGCCCCATTTAAGACGCACACATGTTTAATTATGGTATAAAACACAAAAAAAGAAAACCCTTTTTCAGGATTTTCTTACATTATTTCGTTCCGAACATGCGGTCTCCGGCGTCGCCCAATCCGGGAACGATATATCCTTTTTCATTTAGTTTCTCATCCAAAGCGGCAATGTAAATGTCAACATCAGGATGATGCTTCTGAACTTCGTCTACACCTTCCGGAGCAGCGATCAGACACATAAAACGGATATTTTTTGCGCCGCGTTTCTTCAAGCTGTTCAGTGCCTCTACCGCCGAACCTCCGGTAGCCAGCATCGGATCGACGACGATGAATTCGCGTTCTTCAACATCGGATGGAAGCTTGACATAATATTCAACAGGCTTCAATGTTTCAGGATCACGGTAAAGCCCGACATGTCCGACTTTTGCAGCGGGAATCAGCTTCAAAATTCCGTCTACCATTCCCAGTCCCGCTCTTAGAATCGGAACAACCCCGAGTTTTTTTCCGGCGATGACGTTTGACTTTGCCATTTGCACAGGAGTTTCTACATTCACTTCCTCCAGCGGCAGGTCCCGCGTAATCTCAAATGCCATCAGCGTTGCAACCTCATCAACAAGCTCTCTGAATTCTTTTGTTCCGGTCTCTACATCCCGGATGTATGTAAGCTTATGCTGTATAAGAGGGTGGTCAAACACATATACCTTTCCCATATCCGTTTTCAGCTCCTTTTTTTCACACACTTCTATTGATTCTACATAAAAAAACAGCTTGTTTCAACAAAAATCAGGAGACAATTTTATGAAAAAAGCCGCCCCTTTTGGGAGCGGCACAAATATCTTAGTAATCAAGCCCGGTATATAACGGGTATTTGCTTGTCAGCGCTTCTACGCGCTGTTTTGCTTCTTCCAGCTTCGCTTCTTCTTCATGGTTTTTAAGGGCAAGCGCGATGATCGCTCCCACTTCTTCGATCGCTTCCAGATCAAAGCCGCGGCTTGTCACGGCTGCTGTACCTACGCGGATTCCGCTTGTTACGAAAGGTTTTTCAGGATCATAAGGAATCGCGTTTTTGTTGACGGTGATGCCGACTTCATCAAGAACATTTTCAGCCACTTTTCCGGTCATGCCGAGAGAGCGCAGGTCGACCAGCACAAGATGGTTATCCGTTCCGCCTGATACGAGCTCGATGCCCTCTTTTTTCAATGTTTCAGCCAAGTGCTTCGCATTATTGATGACATTTTGGGCGTATGTTTTGAATTCGTCTTTTAAAGCTTCGCCAAAGGAAACAGCCTTTGCAGCGATCACGTGCATTAACGGTCCGCCTTGAATTCCAGGGAAGATCGACTTGTCGATTTGCTTTGCAAACTCTTCACGGCAAAGAATCATGCCGCCGCGCGGTCCGCGAAGCGTTTTATGAGTTGTCGTCGTCACAAAGTCAGAGTAAGGAACAGGATTCGGGTGAAGACCTGCTGCTACAAGTCCGGCGATATGCGCCATGTCTACCATCACATAGGCTCCGACTTCATCAGCGATTTCGCGGAACTTTTTAAAATCGATGGTGCGCGGATACGCGCTTGCCCCGGCCACGATCAGCTTAGGCTTATGTTTAAGCGCTTTTTCACGTACATCTTCGTAGTCAATATACTGCGTCTCTTTATCAACACCGTATTCAACGAAATTGTACTGAACACCGCTGAAGTTGACAGGGCTGCCGTGCGTTAAATGTCCGCCGTGAGCAAGGTTCATTCCCAATACGGTGTCACCGTGCTCTAAAATCGTGAAGTATACCGCCATGTTCGCTTGTGCGCCGGAATGCGGCTGAACGTTGACGTGCTCGGCGCCGAAAATCTGCTTGGCGCGGTCGCGCGCGATATCCTCTGCGACATCTACGTGCTCACATCCGCCGTAGTAGCGTTTACCAGGATATCCTTCCGCATATTTATTTGTTAAAACCGAGCCTTGAGCTTCCATAACCGCTTCGCTTACAAAGTTTTCAGAAGCGATCAGCTCAATCTTCGACTGTTGACGTTTCCGCTCATCTTGAATGGCGCTAAAAACTTGTTCATCTTGCGCAGGTAAATGTTTCATCAGCGAGATCCTCTCCTATCTGTTTCCATTTCGTTAATTATACCATCTCATTGTACACGGTTTTTCATGCAAATGTAAGAGATTATTTTTAAAAATCGTTTTTTATTATTGGAAAAACCGAATATTAAACGAATAGACAAATCATATAGTTCGACATATCATTTGTTCAAAAAATTATTTTAATAAAGAAAAAAAGCCTGTCCGGCTCTTCCCCCCGCTTCTTCCGCTACTCCGCTTCATAGACGGCGCGAACGCCTCCAATCAGCTTCGGCCTTGTCCGCGCAAGCGTCACATGCGCTTCACCCAGCTGTTTTTGAGAGACGCGGACAGGAACGGCCACAGGCTTTAAATGCATCCCTATAAACGTGTCGCCGATGTCGATCCCCGCATCGGCCTCTATTTGTTCAACAAGGACAGGAGCCTTCATATGTTGATAGGCATATGAAGCCATGGAACCCCCCGCTTTCGGAACAGGAACAGCAAAAACAACGGGAAGACGGTATGCTTTCGCCGTTTCTTCCTCGACAACCAACGCCCTGTTTAAATGCTCGCAGCATTGAAAAGCAAGGGCGACTCCTGTTTGATCCCTGAGCTCTTCTAAGCCTTTGTAGACCGCTTCAGCGATTTGTCCGCTTCCCGAAGTGCCGATTCGCCTTCCGGCCACCTCGCTTGTGCTGCATCCGATGACGACGATGTGGCCGTCGCGTAAATTTGCCTGCTGATGAAATTCATCTAATATAGAACGCCATGTTTGTTCGAGATTCTTCATGATTGACGACACCCTTTATTCATGCTTGTCTTCATAATCGGCGATTTTTCCGATGCGGACAGCGTGCCGCCCGGCTGAAAACTCAGTTGTAAGCCAAACCTTTGCAATCTCTCTCGCTAAACCAGGGCCGATCACCCGTTCACCCATCGCAAGAACATTCGTGTCATTGTGCTCTCTTGTCATTTTCGCGCTGAAAACGTCGTGGACAAGGGCGCAGCGGATGCCTTTTACTTTATTGGCGGAAATGCTCATGCCGATTCCTGTTCCGCATATTAAAATGCCTCTGTCAGCTTCCCCGTCCGCCACTTTTTGCGCGACCGGAAACGCATAATCCGGGTAGTCCACAGATCCTGAACCGCATTCGCAGCCGTAATCTTCGTATTCGATGTTCAATTCATCCATCAATGCCATAATTTCTTTTCTGATATTGATTCCGCCGTGATCTGAAGCAATGATTACTTTCATTGGAATGACTCCTCCTCGTTTGATGTGCCGCCAAAAGTCTCGTGCAGACCGTTAAGCAGTATACAGCCGCTATATATTTCTGATTGATCATGTCTATTGTACCCGCTGCCGCTCGATTTGCAAACGCTCCTTAGCTTCTATTCCCGAGATTTTCCCGCCAGCATTTCTGCCAATTTTTTCAGCAGCTGCTCCAGCTCATCTCTCGTTTTTTGATAGTCGCTGAGAGATCCGCCGAACGGGTCAATGATGTCCCCGCTTTCTCCTTTGACATACTCTTTCAGCGTATAGATTTTATCTCGGCTCTTTGAAAATTCATGTACTGCCACCTGTTTGTGCTGCTCCGTCATCGTCAACACGAGATCCGCCCATTCAACCTTCTCCTCGGAAAGCTGTGAAGATGTATGATTCAGAGCGATGTTTTTTTCAAAAAGCGCTTCGACTGCATATAAAGAAGCTTTTCCGTTTTCAGGAGCAAACAACCCGGCAGATTTGACGGAGACATCCAGTTTTTTTTCGGCAGCCGCAGATTTAAAAAGCGCTTCCGCCATCGGGCTGCGGCACGTATTTCCAGTACAGACAAATAGTATGTTCAATCCTGTTCACTCCTTTGTTCATATTATAAAGGATTCAGCCGGAAAATAATAAAATCCGCTCCAGAAATCAAAAAAGAGAGGATCTCTCCCCTCTTTTTCTAAGTTTCATTATGTTATGCAAAGCGGGAAAAAGATTTTCTCCTCTTTCAATTAAATGGGCAGCAAAAGCTTCAGGCCGAAGCTCAGTAGGATGGCTCCTCCGAGCGCTTCGCTGTAAGCTCCAAGCCACGTTTGAACCTTTTTTCCAAGCAGCAGACCCGCCCAAGTTAACACCATGCTGAACAAACCGAACAAAAAGATCGTTAATAGCGGTTTCGTCCCGTAGAGGCCGAGGCTGAGACCGACTGAAAAGCTGTCGAGGCTGACGCCGACGGCAAAAATGAATAAGCCGAAGCCGTGCGGAGAGATGATCTGCTCCCCGCTTTTATTAAAAGATGCGGCAATCATCTGAATGCCCAGCACCAATAAAAGCGCTCCTCCAAGATACCCCGCAAGCGCACCAAGCGCGCCCGAAAGAAACTGTCCCGCAATCATACCGCCAAGCGGCATGATGACATGGAACAATCCAATAATGACGCCGATTTGAAAGATTTGGTTCCTTTTCAGCTTGGCCATTCCCATTCCAAGACCGACTGAAAAGGCATCCATGCCGAGTGCAAAAGCCATGATCGAGAGCGTCAGGATTTCGCCTATTAACACATCAACATTCATGCAATTCCCCCTTGGACACGCCAGCTTTTCTAGCTTATGCACGTCCAAAGGCGGATAGAACAACCCTGCTTAGGCTACGCTTCGATTACGCGATGGCCTGCAGCTTTCAAGAGCCGGTTCATAATCGCCCGGCCCACCCCTTCCTCAGGGAAAGACTCAGCAAAAATAAAATCGAGCTGTTCTTCGTCAAAGCTGCGGAGAATGTCATACAAACCGGCGGCAACCGTTTCAAGACGGTCTCTTCTGCCGCAGATGCGGACGGCATCCGCCTGATAGGCACCAGCCCGTTCCTCTGTCGTAAGGACGCCGACTTTCATGCCGTCTTTCTGATATTGGCCGATCAGCCGTTGAATATCTTCAACGCTTCCGTTCACAATGGCAAGCGGGGCTTCCGGTGCATAATGCGCATATTTCATCCCGGGAGACATCGGCGCCTTTTTTTCGTCGGTGAGGCCCTGGTCAATCAAGACAGAGCCGGCCGCTTCTTCGAGCTGCTCTTTTGTGACGCCGCCCGGCCTCAAAATGACCGGAATTTCCCCGGTGCATGAAACAACTGTTGATTCAACCCCTACTCCTGTAGGACCGCCGTCAACGATACCTGCAATCCTTCCATTTAAATCGTGAACGACATGCTCGGCTTTCGTCGGACTCGGTTTCCCGGACAGATTGGCGCTCGGGGCGGCCACCGGAACGCCGGCCTGTCTAATCAGCTCAAGGGCAACAGGATGATCAGGCATTCTGACCGCGACCGTATCGAGCCCCGCCGTCACCTTTGTGGATAACACCCCGGGTCTGCAAGGCAGCACAAGGGTCAGCGGTCCGGGCCAAAAACGCTTCATCAGCATTTCGGCCTGAGGCGAATCAACCTCTGCAAATTCTCCGAGCTGTTCAATTTCAGCGATGTGGACAATGAGCGGATTGTCGCTCGGACGCCCTTTCGCTTCGTATATTTTAGCTACTGCTTCGCTGTGTTTGGCGTTTGCACCAAGACCGTAAACAGTCTCTGTCGGAAAAGCAACCGTTTCATTTTGCTTGAGCAGTCTTGCCGCTTGTGCAATTTGTGGACAGTTTGTGGACAAATCACGTTTTACATCCACAGTCCATACTTTTGTTTTCATTAACATCAAAACTCCCTTAACAAAACACTAAAAACGTTAATCATTCATGTAAATCCTGTTGAAAGTATAAAAGATGAAGAAAAAGAAAACAAGCGTTGTCCACATTTTGTGGATAACGCTTTTGAATCCGTGGATATCTCTGTGTATAAGTTAACGGCTAATTAGACGTTTTCTCCATCAAAACGGCTCCGTTTACGCTCAACGAGTCTGAAACATGCTCTGATCCATCAAGCTCTTCCGGAATTGCCGCAGCTTGTTTAAAACCGAGCACTTCAAGGAAATCCATCGATGTTCGTTTATTGGCAACTAAATACAGGGTTTGGATTCCCCGCTTTTCACACAATACCTGCATGCTTTGAAACAGGGAAACGATGTGGCCCTGGCTGAGCTTGTCAGACACGACAAGCGAGCGCAGCAGCCCTTTTTTGTTTTCAAATTCCTCCATTCCGAGGCAGGCGACGATTTCATCGGGAGGGTCTTCCATCATGATAAACTGGCTCTTCGCTTCCTCAATGCCTTTATGGCTTGTCCCCGCCTTTTTTAAAAACGCTTCGATCGCATTCATATCTTTCATTTCCGCTAACCTCAATTGGTAGAACATCTTTTCACCCCGTTTTTTAACTTCTCTATCCAATCTATGAGGGCGACAGTAAAATATACCTTTTGATTTGGAAGAAAGTCGGCAATTCATTTTTCAATTTTGATTAGCAGGAACTAATGCTTTGAATGAGTATGCAAATGAACGCTGTACTGGTGATAAGACAGTTTCTCTTTATACCGGGCAATGTAATTGACACATCAGAAAGGGGCAGAAGGTGTATATTCGAAAAGCAGTATTTTCCCTGAACCGTTTTGGAAAATTATATCATATTCAAAAGCGTGAATAACCATCATGAAAAAACAAACAGTAAAAAACCGCCCTGCACGAAAGCACGGCGGTTCCTTTAAGAAAAAAGCCCGGTAATCCATTCGACAAGAAAAAATTTCACTTCTTTGTCTTCTTTATCTTTGCCAGATACCGCTTCATCTGCAGCGACTCTTTTTTCTTCCCGGGCGTTTTCCCCGGCATCGGTTTGTTCGTCTTCAGGCGACTTTACGGCTTCCCCATTGGAAAAATCAAGAAAGCAAAGCGGCGGAAACAGGACACACCACCAGTTGGCTCCCTCTCCCTTGCCTAATGTAATTAAAACAGCCTCATATTCTCCGGCTGGATACACCATATTGCCGTATAGCTTTGTCGGAAATGAAACTCGATCAAAACGGACAGACACGGATTGCCGGACATTTTCGCGCTTCATAACATCCTTGGCAACCTCTTTGATTTCGGGCAGCTTCGACCTGATGACTTGTCTCGCTTCCTCAACCGAGGTCAGGTTTTCCACCCATTTCGTAATTTGTTTATTGACCTCATCCCTGATTTTACGTTTGACGCTTTGGTCGCTCCCGCTGTCGCTGTTTGCCAAAATCCGCAGCCGAATCGCTTCATCTGGAATCACGGCAGGCTTCCCGTCTGATGATTGGGCCGTCTCTTCCGTCGTGAGATTTGCAAGCGCTCCTATTAATAAAAGAAAAATATACATACAGGCAATGTTTGATTTCTTCATTTTCCCCACCGTTCCTCTCCGTTCTTCAACCTTTTCTAGCAATATTATGGTCAAAGATGGAACGGTTTAAACGGATGCTGAAAAAAATTCTACTAAGCTTGTAATCTCTTCCTAAAAGGTCTACATATCCAAATGGCTCTGCTTGTTTTTTTGCAGGCCAGATAAAAAAATCACCGCGCTGATCACGAGCAGCAAGCCCCCCAATCCGCCGAACAGCAGAAACGGGAAGACAGCCGCTACGCTTGCATCAATCGCCCAGCCGATCAAAAATGAAAGAAGCGCTCCTCCCAGACTTGCGGATGAAATGAAGAGACTGGTGATTTCCTCTGTAAAAGGCTTTCCAGCCAACGAGGCCAGAGTGACGGCGCACGGAAAAATGCCGGCTGCCGAGAGCCCGATGAAAAATACGAGGAGCAGCTGTGTTTGATGAACCGGAAACCATGCCAGAATCAAAAGCAAAACAGTCAAGGCTCCGGCACTGAAGATCAGAAAGGCAACGGAAGTCAAGCGTCCGCCAAAAATACTTGTCAACAAACGCCCGCACACCATTCCCGTCCAAAAAAATGAAACGCTGATCACGCTGATTTCTTCTGCTCCTTTTTCCAGCATCAGCGCCGGCAAAAAGTTTGCGAAATTGGTCTCGATACCCGCATATACAAAAGCGAATATGAGAAAGAGGAAAATGCTTTTTTCTTTCCTTCCGGTTTCAAATATGGCTGACACAGTCGGTTTTTCCTGATAAGTCATTTGACCGGAAGCAGTGTCAGGGGTTTTTCTGCACAAATAAACCACCCACATACACGCAAGCACAAAAACGAAGATAAATAAAGCATACAAGGGGAAATGCCAGGCATATCGTTCCGTAAGGATATAAATAAGAAAAGGAAACAGCAAAGCGCCCAATCCGAAAAAAACCTCTAAAATATTCATCCCCTTCGCATTTTTATCTTGGGCAATCACATACGCTCCCATCGTCGTTTCTAAAGTACCGGCGCCAAAGCCGAGCAAAAACCCCATGATGACAAAAAAGATGAACATATCAAAAAGGAACACGCCTAAAAGCGTTACGAGAATAAGAAGAAGGCCAAACGTCAATACAGCCGCATGAGAGGTGCGCCTGACAAATATCGGCGCAAGCAGGACACCGATTAGAAAACCGGTGAATTGGAAAAAGATCAGGAAGGATAGATCATGAACATCCCGGTGATATTCTTGAATGATATAAGGTGACAGGCTCCCCAGCAGGATATGGATAACCCCTACGAGAAAATAAAACGAACAGCCGAATAGAAATATTTTTTTCATTAGACTCACTCCTTCGTTGCAGACCATAAAACCCTTGCGGCTATTGGCACGGCCGGCAAGGGTTTTTCGCAATGCTAGTTTGCTTGTTTTGAAAGGGACAGCTGCTGACCTTTATTGAAAAATTCATTTAAGTAGAACTGCGTCTTGTATCCATCATCAAAAGTGGCAAGAGGTGCGAAATTGCGATCCCGAACTCCGTTCATCCATTGAATCAGCTGAACTCTGAAGGAATCGGCCCATCCGTAAAATTCATTTTCAGGGTCTGTCAGCCACGTGTCCGGCATTGTTATCATCCGCTCCGTCAATCCGGTCCTCAGCAAAAACTGATTTTTCTGCCGTGAATGATAGTAGAATACGCCGTTTTGGCCATTGACCTCGATGCTAAAGCCGCATTCATCCGCTTTTGTGCATTTTGACGTAATCATATTGACAAACACATGATTTTCAAGCTGGCCGTATACTTCAGAATGATCATCAACATATACCTGTTTTTGTTCTTTTTCTTTGACGACCGTCATCATTTTGACTTTTAAACTGTCCAGTTTAAACGGGCTGTCGAACAAATAAAGAATGAGATCGATTAAATGCACACCCAAATCTCCTAATGCCCCGCTCGTTTTATTGCTTTTCGAATGATCGCGCCAAGTATATTTTTTTCTTCTCAAGGCGCTGTTTTTCTTAAAATGGACATTGATGGACAAGATATCTCCAAGTTCATTGCCGGATAGCATATCTTTTAGGCGCTGAACAAATGTAAGATGGCGGTAATTGAAGCCCATGATCGGAATATAAGCAGATTGAGACGCCCTGTTTTTCATCTCCTCCGCTTCCTCCATTGAGACAGCCATCGGTTTTTCACACAATACATACTTACCTGCGGCCATCGCTTCAAGCACATGTTCTTTATGGCAAAAGTTCGGCGATGAAACGATGACTGCCGTCGACTGATTCAACAGCTCCTGCATACTGTTAAATGTGGTTCCTCCATATTCAAACGCACATTTGCGCGAGGCAAGCGAGTTGATATCAAAAAACCCGGAAAGCTCGGCACCTTTGACTGTTGAAAGAGCTTTCGCATGAGCTTTTGCAATTCCTCCGGCTCCAATAATTCCGATTTTCATCTAAGGACACTCCTTATCTTTTGATATGGGCTTTTAGCACTTCTAAAATTCCAGCCGTATAGCTGCCTTCTGTCATACGGGAATGGAGCGACTTTGCTTCTGCTGTCGCATTCCCCACCAGATAACCATGTCCGGTTTTTTTAAGCATATCCACATCGTTTCCGCTGTCGCCGAAAGCAAATGAATTCTCCCTCTCTATCGCGAATTTATTCAATATAAAATCCACAATGTACGGTTTGCCTGTCCGCAAAGGGATAAAGTCCACATCATAGCTGTTTTCCGGATCGCCTGCCAAAGGGTTGCAGCGATTGATATTTACTCCTATTTCATGCTCTCTTGCAAGCCGTCTGATGGCTTCAAGCGCCCTCTTATCTGTGTTCTCATCCGACGATCTATAGTAATAGTTGATTTTATAGCGGGAAAAACCATGCTGAGTCTGAGGCACAAGCTCAATCTCATATTTTTTAGAGAGAGTCTGCTTGATTTCTTCGACCAGATCATGGGAGAAATTCGATTCTTGCAATCGGGCTTCCCAATCTTTATCAGAGACTTGGCCTTCTTCAGAGAAATACGTGATCTCAGTGCCAAGGTCACTAGCGACAAAATGCGGAAGATATCGAAAGCCTCCCCGCTTCATTTTTGCAAGAACGGATGACAGGCTGCTCCCGGTCACCCAGCCGAGCAAAATCTTGTGATCGAGATGGTTCGAATGAATAAATGTTTCAAGGTCCATGAGCGCTTTCCTCGATTCATCGGTGATGCTGTGGGCGAAATATGTCTCATCAAAATCGCAAAATACGGCGTACTTCGGCTTGTTTACTTGCTGCAAAGTGTGAAAAGAAAGTGTTTCATGATACGACATCAATTAAGGCCTCCATTACTTTGTCTTGTTCTTCTACGGTGAGTCCCGGATAGAGAGGAAGCTGAAGCATTTGTTTATGCACTGATTCAGTGACCGGCAGCGATGTATGCTGATAATCGGCTTTTACAAGTGGTGTGTTTTGATGATGGGATAAAATCGGGTAGTATATATCTGTTTGGACATTATGAAATTTAAGCATCATATCTTTGACTTGGTCTCGATTTCCGCTTATCATTTTAATTGTAAACAAATGCCATACATGATCATCGGTCATTTGAGGCAATTGGATCAGACCTCTGTCTTCATACTGCTGCAAATGCGTAATATAACGATCTGCTAAATATAAGCGCTTCAGATTATTTAATGAAAGATGTTTCATCCTTGCCAGTCCAATAGCGGCTTGCAGATTATCAATCTTAGCGTTAAAGCCGTAATCAGCAGCCTTTTTATTTTTTTGATTCAGTTCAAAGCCGTGGTACATATATTCCATGCATGCGGATGCAAATGATGGATCATCCGTCACAATTGCGCCTGCTTTTCCGCAAGTGCCGAGATTTTTATACGGATTAAAGCTTAATATGGAGCAAAGGCTGTTTTTTCCCAGATCGGAAACGCCGATCGACTGGCAGGCGTCTTCAATAATCGGGATGCCGTATTTATCAGCGATTTTTGCAATGCCTTCCATGTCTGGCAACTTTCCATAAAGGTGTACAGGCAAAATGCATTTCGTTTTCAAAGTGATGCATGCTTCAAGTTCAGAAGGATCCATGCAAAATGTAACAGGGTCAATATCGCAGAAAACCGGAGTGCCTCCAGCTGCAAGCACGGCGTTTTCCGTTGCAGCAAAGCTGTTTGCAGGCATAATGACTTCATCACCTTGTCCAATACCCGCAGCTTTCAGTGCGACAATCATGGCATCGGTTCCGCTGGAGGAAGCCATGACATGCTTTTTTCTCAAAAGAGCGGCTATTTCAGCTTCAAATACACCGACATAAGAACCGCTTGTAAATTGCCCGGTCGGCAGCACGCCTTTCACCGCATGAATCACGTCATCTACTTCTTCTTCTGTGATCAGTCGATGAAGCGGCATAAAATCAACTCTGGAGGGCGGAGAATCCATTCTGTTTAGCAAATTGGCGGTCAAGTCGAATTGATCCTGCTGCAATGTCTCTTTTAATTTTTGATTGGCCAGTGTGTCGTCTATACGGCATTCACCAGCGTGCTTCCCTTCCTTCAAATCATTCAGAAGGACAAATAGCTGTTTGCTTGTGCAAGTCATGTTTTCGCTTGCGGTTTTCATCAATTTCACCCCATTTTTATTATTTTGGGAAATTGTCATATTTCATGACATATCTTAAATGATGGAATCGATACCATAACAACTCTTTTTTTCAGGAAGTGACTTTATGCCTACGATTGACGAAATTGCAAAATTAAGTAATGTGTCAAAAACAACTGTTTCAAGAGTACTGAACGACCATCCTTATGTATCTGAAGAAAAAAGGAAGCGTGTTTTGGAAGTCATCGAAAAATTGGACTACATTCCGAACACCTCTGCACGAAAGCTCAGATCCAACAAAACGATGTTTCTCGCAGTGTCTGTCCCTCACGCGGACCATCCATTCTTCGCGCAGCTCATGAAGCATGTGTCCGCTGAAGCGCTGAAACACCAATACAAAGTCATTGTGTTTCAGACGTTTTATCAAAAGCAGAATGAACTGAAAGTACTGGAGCTGCTCAAGAGGAAAGAAGTCGACGGGCTTATGTTATGCAGCCTTGAAAATGAGTGGGAAGACATCAAAAAATACGTCAAATACGGTCCCGTGGTCTTGGCAAATGAATTCCACGCTGAAGCGGACGTGCCGGTGATCTGCTATGACGAATTCGAAGCCGGATATAAAGGAACGGAGCTTTTTATTCAAAAAGGGCATCATTTAATGGCCTTTTGCTGTGACACGATACACAGCAAGGCCCAGATTATGAGAAAAGAAGGGTTTATGAAAGCATTGTCTGATGCGGGTTTACATTTCCAGGAGAAGTGGATGTTCAGCCACGCATTTACCATTCATGACGGCTTCCGTATTATGGACCAGATCCACAACATGTCCGAAAAGCCGACCGCCATTTTTACGGGAAACGACCAAGTGGCCGCAGGAATTATTAAAAGGGCCCGCTATTATCAATATGAAGTGCCAAAGCAGCTTGCAGTGCTTGGATATGATAATCAATCGATCTGTGAGGTGACCGATCCGGAAATCACGACAATCGATATACCTGTTGAAGAGCTGGCTCAAAAAGCCGTATGTGCAATGGTAAACCACCTAAATGGGGAAAGCGGATTACAGAGGGATGTCGTGACTCTGTCTCCTACATTAAAAATCAGACAATCTGTTTAGGGTATATATTAATCTTGAACTATTTTTTATTTTATTCAGATAAAATTTTTGTTAAAAAACGGTAAAGAAGGCCTTCTGAACGGTCATGGCTGCGGTTGCTGTTTTTTAACAAAAAAGACCGCCGGGAATTTGAACTGCCCCTCTTTTGTTAGACACACTTAACAATTGGAGGTGCAGTTTTTAAAATTTACAGTTGAGGAAATTCGCACAGTGTCTTTCATGGGTGGATTCGCAATACCGATATCATGGAGAAGACGCGTCTAAAAAGCCTATACAAGCTATTCTGCCGAAGATAAACCAAAAGGTACTTCACTCGAAAATGGGACATCTATCCGTGAAACAGCTTGAAACCGGAGGAATAGGTACCCTAAAAAGCGGCGTTTACCTATGAAGAAGGATCAGACGAAGAGACCCAAGCGGAAATTGAACGCCTGCGGATGGAGAATGCCTGCTTAAAAAAGTTGAAAGCCTTAGTTCAAAACAACGAAACATCACACAAAGCATGTCCCGTAAAGGCAACTGTCACGGCAATGCGGTGGCGGAAAGCTTCTTTTAGCATTTTAAAATCAGAATTCATTTATTTTAAAGAATTTGGAGCGTCGAACATTTCAAAAAAGGACCCGCATAGTATATTGATTCTCTACAATCACAAACGGATCAAGATCAAATTAAAAGGCATGAAACCTGGTACTATACCGGAATCATGCCAGTCAAACTGCTTCATGAGATTTTAACTTTTTAGGGTCACTTCATTTCCGGCGGTTTCCTTAACGATGTTGCTCAATTACCGCGCAGACGATGCGGTCTTTTCCATTAAGATCCTTTCTCACCCGTACGTCAGCATCAGGAAAGAACCGGTGAAACATGTCTTTGACGGCATTCCCCTGAGTCCAGCCGATTTCAAACACCACCAGTGCCTGATCTGCGATGACAAATGGAATTTCTTTCATGAAACGCTTATAAAACTGCAATCCGTCAGCACCGTCCGTCAAAGCCCCGGCGGGTTCATGAAGACGTACGACATCTGACAGCGTCTTCATGTCTTCCTCAGATATATAAGGTGGATTTGAAACGATGACATCAGCTTTCTTCTGTCGCTTGATAAGCGGCTCAAGCAAATCGCCGCCGATGAAATCCACTTTCGCCCCAAGCCGGTCAGCGTTGTGTCTTGCCGTGCTTAAAGCTTGTTCCGAAATATCCGTCGCCGTGACGGAAAAACGCGGGCTCTCAAGCGCAAGAGTCACCGCAATCGCCCCGCTTCCTGTACCGATATCGACGGCTTTAAGGCGATCTGTTCCGTGAAAAACTCTTTCCGCTTCAGAAAGAACAGCTTCAACGACTTCCTCTGTTTCAGGACGCGGAATCAGAACGTGTTCATTTACCAAAAATCCCCGTCCGTAAAAGGATTCTTTTCCGGTGATATATTGAACAGGCACTCCTTGATGATGAAGCTCGACAGATTTTTTAAACCGCGAAAAATCAGACTCTGATATGACATCATGGAAGCTTGCCAACAGTTTGCTGCGGTCGATGTTCAGCTGATCTGTCAGCAAAATTTCCGCGGCATTCCGGTCTCTTCCCGCTTCGGCCAAATAAGAAGAAGCCCATTTAAGGGCTTCAAATACCGTCTTCATCTCAGCTTTCCGCCTCTTGCAGCTTGCTTGCCTGGTCTTCTACGATCAGCGCGTCGATGACTTCGTCAAGTTTGCCTTCAAGGATCTGGTCGAGTTTTTGGATCGTCAAGCCAATCCGGTGATCAGTGACGCGGTTTTGCGGAAAGTTATACGTGCGGATGCGCTCTGAACGGTCCCCTGTTCCGACTGCGGATTTTCGGTTTTGATCATATTCAGCCTGAGCTTCCTGCTGAAATTTGTCGTAAATTCGCGCGCGCAGAACTTTCATCGCTTTTTCTTTGTTTTTGATCTGAGATTTCTCATCTTGGCAAGACACGACAACACCTGTCGGAAGGTGGGTCAGACGGACGGCTGACATCGTCGTATTGACGCTTTGCCCTCCCGGACCACTCGACGCGAAGGTGTCGACGCGGATGTCTTTTTCATGAATATCCACTTCTACCTCTTCAGCCTCAGGAAGACAGGCTACCGTTGCCGTGGATGTATGGATGCGCCCGCCGGATTCGGTCTCTGGAACGCGCTGTACGCGGTGTGCGCCGTTCTCATACTTCAGCCTTGAGTATGCGCCGTTCCCATTGATCATAAAAATGATCTCTTTATATCCGCCTGTGCCTGTCATATTCGCTTCCATCACTTCTGTTTTCCAGCCTTGGAGCTCTGCGTAGCGGCTGTACATGCGGTACAGGTTGCCGGCAAACAAAGCAGCCTCTTCTCCGCCCGCTGCGCCGCGGATTTCCATGATAACGTTTTTGTCATCGTTCGGATCTTTCGGGATCAGCAATACCTTCAGCTGGTCTGTGAGCGACTCGATTTCTTCCTGCAGTTCGGAAATTTCCTCTTTAACCATCTCGCGCATATCGGAGTCCAGCTTTTCCTCAAGCATCGCTTTGGCATCGCTCAGCTGTTCCGACGCGCTCCGATAACGTCTGTATACTTCAACTGTTTCCTGTAAATCAGATTGTTCTTTCGAATATTCTCTAAGCTTCTTCGGATCGTTGACAACTTCCGGATCGCTTAATAGTTCATTTAATTTTTCGTACCGGTCCTCTATCGATTTTAAACGGTCTAACACGCTATTCACCTCTGTTTGCTGTGCGTAACATTCTAATTATAGTACAGGGACTCCTCCCCGTCAAAACAACTTCGCCGTTATCGGCAGCTGCCGCATCTTTTTGCTATACTTTTAAGAAAAAAGGAGCTTAACTCAATGCTGGAATCGATTCATCACATCGCCATCATATGCTCGGATTATGAAGCATCCAAAACATTCTATGTCGACAAGCTCGGACTTGAGATTCTGAGCGAAACGTACAGAAAGGACCGGGATTCATATAAACTGGATCTCTCATTAAACGGCCGCTATGTCATCGAGCTGTTTTCTTTTCCAGATCCGCCCGAGCGCCTTACCAGACCAGAAGCTGCCGGGCTCCGCCATTTGGCTTTCACAGTGGCCGATCTTGATCAGACCGTCAAGGAGCTCAAGCAAAAAGGCATCATTGCCGAACCGATTCGCACCGATCCCGGAACAGGCAAGCGCTATACGTTCTTCTCCGATCCGGACGGCCTGCCTTTAGAGCTTTACGAGGCATAGCAACGCCTTCGCCATCTGTGGAAAAACCGCTTTCTTTGCCGAATCCCTTCTTCTTTTGTCTAACAGGAAGGAAGCTTTTCATTCAGGTCGAATACCCTTTTTAATGAACAGTTACAGGTTAAAAGGAGGTATCATATGAATACTGCTGATGCGGCAAATGAACTCGGGGTATCAACCAAAACGGTGCAGCGCTGGGTCAAGCAGCTGCAACTGCCCGCTTCCCGAAATGAGCTTGGCCACTACTTTTTCACGAAAGACGATATCGCCATTTTAAAAGAAGTAAAAGAGCAGTTAAAAAACGGTACGCCTATGCAGGATGTCACAGTCAAACGCCCGAAAAAAACCTTCCTCATCAAGAAAAACGAAATGGTTCAAACGGAAGAGCCGGCACCCCCGTTGAATGAGTGGCTCGAAGAAAAGCTGCAGCGTTTTTTAGAGCACGAACAGCTTGAACGCGAGCTGCTCCAAAAGAAAATCGCCGAGCTGGAAAGAAAGCTTGAACAAAAAGCGGACGATGTCGTCTCCTATCAGCTTCTGCAGCAAAGGCGCGAACTGGAAGAAGAACGGCAGCAGATCAAACATCTCGAACAGAAAATCAGTGAATTGGAAAGCATGAACCGCCACGAAAAAGATACAGCCGGCAGAAGAGAAGAAAAAAAACCGAAAAGCAAATTGAAATCGATCTTCTCTTTTTAAAGCGCAAAAAAGCTTGCAAGGCCATAAAACGGCTTCTTGCAAGCTTTTTCATTATGCTGTAATGGCAATCAATATCGGCAGTGAAATAATTGACAGCACCGCACTGATCACAAACGCGGATGCCGTTTCTGCTTCCTGGCTTTCAAAGTTTGTAGCAATCATAGCCGCCACGGCAGATCCAGGGAATGCCACAAGCAGAACCGCTTTTGTCATGTCGGCGGAAGAAAGGCCCACGACCATCGCGATCACAAACATTAAAGCAGGCTGAGCAGCGACTTTTAATAAAGCGATGCTCAAAGCAGGCATGCTGAATTTGATTTTACGGATTCCGACAGTCACCCCGACTGCGAAAAGAGCGATACCTGAAGTCGTATTTCCGAGCATATCAAGCATTTTCTGCGGCAATTCAGGAATTTGCAGACCGAATAATACAAGAATGATACTTGCAAGCGGTGCAAAAGCGAGCGGTTCAGACAAACCGTGTAAAATTGATTTTCCTGTTACCTTCCAAATGCTGTCTGTCGTTTCCGCTTGTTTTTTAGAAGAACGGCCGACAGTTCCGACGATGATCGCAAGAGGATCAAGCATCGCATTCACGACAATTCCCGTAATCGCGATCGGAATCGCAACTTCCTGCATGCCGAACAGGCTGCCCAATACCGGAATTCCCATAAAGGCGAATGTCGGCTGAGCTGAGTTTAATGAGAACATTGAAGCATCTGTTAAATCGTACTTAAATAAAAATCGTAAAAGAAGCAAAATAATTACGTAAAATCCAACGATACCGATGACCAGTGAAATCATCAGCGGAATCTGGCTGTAAAACTTATCTTTTGGCGTTGACAAAATGCTTGAAACAAAGTGGGCCGGAAGCGCGTATTTCGTAACGAGCGTACTTACCCCTTTTGCAGATTTAGCATCATAGCTTCCAAAGTGACCCGCGAACCATCCCAGCGCAATAACAAAAAATATTGGCGCAAGGAGGATTAAAATATTTAAAAAGTCCAAGACTGTTTCCTCCTCTATGTTGTCCCTTTCAGGGACGAATTAACGGCGGCTGATAAACGCAGTCGCCCTGTTACACAGCCGTCGATCCCATTTTTCATCTTTGATTGGTGCAGCCCGGTGACAAAATATCCGGACCCGGGCTGCTGTTTCTTTTTATCGTTTCCTCAGTATTGAATATTAGTCGCGTTTTGCAACAATTGTTTGATATTCCGGACGCCACATGGCTTCGCGAACCGCCTTTTCGACATCTTCAGGCTGAACTTGAGCCACGCCGTCTTTAATGGCAGCTTTCACAACATCAATTGCCACTTGAACGGATACGTCTTGCAGGTCGTCAATTTTCGGCAGCAGGCCTGCACCCGGTTTTTCATGGTCAACCATGTTCGCGACCGCGTTTGCAGATGCTGCAAACATGCCGTTTGTGATGACTTTCGCCTTCGAAACGATTGTTCCCAGGCCTAATCCAGGGAATACGAAAGCATTATTGGATTGTCCGATTTCGTGTTTCACGCCATTGTACTCAACAGCTTCAAACGGGCTTCCCGTCGCCACAAGCGCTTTTCCGTCCGTCCATTTGAACAAGTCTTCAGGAACAGCTTCAGCCAGATGTGTCGGATTGGACATCGGCAGAATCACCGGACGTTCAGTATGAGCCGCCATCTCTTTGATAATTTCTTCAGTGAAGGCGCCGGCAACACCTGATGTACCAATCAGAATGGTAGGCTTCACTTGACGGATGACTTCCTCAAAGGAAATCTCTCCCTTTTCATTGCGTTTCCATTCTTTCACTTCTTCGGTATCGCGCAAATACGGTTCTTGGAAATCCAAAATTTGATCCATGCCTGTCGTTAATAATCCTCTGTAGTCGACTGTCCAGAATGCGCGGCTGGCTTCTTCTTCTGAAAGCCCTTCAAGCACCATGGTGTCACGGATTTGGTCAGCAATTCCGATACCCGCAGAACCAGGTCCGAAGATGACGACGCGGTGGTCTTTCAAAGACGTGCCGGTCTTTTTAACAGCTGCTAAAATCGCTGCCAGCGTGATAGCTCCTGTTCCTTGGATATCATCGTTAAATGTCGAAATTTTATGGTTATATTTACTCATAATATTGCGAGCGTTTTTATTTCCGAAATCTTCCCAGTGAAGAAGCGCATTAGGGAAAAACTTCAATGCTGTTTCGACATAAGCGTCGATAAATTGTTCGTAACGCTCACCTTCTACACGCGGATGACGGTTTCCGATATAAAGCGGATCGTTTAGCAGTTTTTCATTATTCGTTCCGACATCCAGTACGACTGGGATGACGCGGCTCGGATCGATTCCTGCTGCCGCCGTATATACTGCAAGCTTACCAATTGCAATGTTGATGCCTCCGACGCCCCAGTCGCCGATGCCCAAGATGCTTTCGGAATCGGTCGCAACGATCAAATCGATGTCATCAGCAGACGCCTGCAGGTTTTTAAACGCCGTTTCGATTCCGTCTATATCATCGATTGACAAGTAAACACCGTGCGGTCTGCGGTATTCGTGGCTGTATTCCTGAATCGCTTCACCGACAGTTGGCGTATAGACAACCGGAAGCATTTCACGCAGATGGTTTTGCAATAATTTATAGAAAAGCACTTCGTTTCTGTTTTGCAGATCGTTCAAATATACATTTTGACGAAGTCTGTCAGGTTGACGGGAAAATTGTTCATAAGCCCGTTCCGCCTGCTGATCAAGGCTGAGAACAGTCGGCGGCAGAAGCCCTTCAAGACCAAGGTTCTTTCTTTCTTCAAGCGAAAATGCAACACCTTTATTAAGCGTCGGAATGGAAAGAACGTCTTTTCCCCGCAAAGAAGTCTCCAAATATCCTTCCTTCGTTCTTCTCATGTTGTTCACACTAATTACCTTCTTTCTTAAAATATTAATGAAGTGAAATAAATACGGTAAACAATATAGAACATTTGCCTTTTTTACACATGTAGATTGTCAAATATGTAACGCGCGTTTTTGACAAAAAACTGAACATTTCTTAAAACCTATTTACTTTTTACTGACTACAGTAAGTCATTTTATGCCTGACTTTATCAAAATTCAAGCGATGAAAATTAGTTAATTTTTTCGTATTCTTAATTAAGTTTTTTAATTACATTAATTCCTATAAAAAGGATTCAATAAAAAAAACACTTGTTTTTACCAAGTGTTTTTTGCGTGAAAATCTATGTGTTTGTCCGATTTCATTTTGGCTTTCCAGGCACTTCATGATGGTGGCGACAGCGTGCTTCATATGCTTCGGAAGCCCCCACCAAAATGACCGGATCGTCATAAGAAGCAGGTTTTCCATTGATCAGCCTCTGCGTACGGCTGGCCGGAGATCCGCAGACAGAGCACACCGCTTGCAGCTTCGTCACCGTTTCCGCTAAAGCCATAAGATCTGGCACGACACCGAAAGGCTCGCCCCGGAAGTCCAAATCAAGACCTGCTGCAATCACACGGTAGCCCTGATCAGCCAGAGAAGTTAACGTGCCGACAATCGATTCGTCAAAAAACTGGACTTCATCGACGCCGATGACATCCGTTTCTTTGCTTATGTATTGAAAAATTTCTTCCGGAGATGCGATGGCATGGCAAACAATGGATGTCCCATTATGCGAAACAACCGATTCACTGCTGTAGCGATTATCAATGGCTGGTTTAAACACTTTGACTTCCTGTCTCGCAAACGTTGCCCTTTTGATCCGGCGGATAAGCTCCTCTGACTTGCCCGAAAACATGCTTCCGCATATGAGCTCAAGCCATCCGCTTTGCTTCATGATGTACATCCGACTAACTCCTCTCCAGCGATTATTGCAAGTAAAAAAACAGGCAAGAAAAATCCTGCCTGTTTATCATATCTATTATTACTTAAGACCGTATTTTTTGTTAAAGCGATCAACACGACCATCAGCAGAAGCGAATTTTTGGCGGCCAGTGTAGAACGGATGGCATTCAGAACAAATCTCAACGCGTACCTCTTCTTTTACTGAACCTGTTTCAAATTCGTTTCCACAAGCGCATTTGACTGTTGCTTTTTTGAACTCAGGATGAATTCCTGCTTTCATATCTGTCATCTCCTTCCGCCCTGAATCCAATTCGGAAACAGAGTTATTATTCCGGGACAAAACCTCCGGAACGCACATGATGAAATTATAACAGCGATTCGGACGTTTTGCAAACTAAAGTTTTAAATCAGCGCCTTGCCGCCGACATATTCGCTTGCTTCCATTCCTGGATCAGAATATCGAAAAACTCCTGATTCGTTTTCGTCTTTTTCATTTTTCTCATAAATTTCTCGACGAAATCAGGCGTGTCAGACATCGTTTTCCGGATGGACCACAGACGGTCAAGGTGCTCTTTCGGAACGAGAAGTTCTTCTTTACGCGTACCCGAACGGCGAATATCAATGGCAGGAAAGATTCTTCTTTCCGCAAGAGAACGGTCAAGATGAAGCTCCATGTTCCCTGTCCCTTTAAATTCTTCATAAATGACGTCATCCATCCGCGAGCCCGTGTCGACAAGCGCGGTCGCCAAGATCGTTAAGCTGCCGCCCTCTTCGATGTTGCGGGCTGCTCCAAAGAAACGCTTTGGACGGTGGAAAGCGCCGGGATCGATTCCCCCTGACAACGTTCGGCCGCTCGGTGGAATGACTAGGTTATAAGCGCGGGCAAGCCTTGTAATGCTGTCCATTAAAATGATGACGTCCTTTTTATGTTCGACAAGCCTCATCGCACGTTCCAAAACAAGCTCGGCCACCTTGATGTGGTTTTCAGGCACTTCGTCAAACGTTGAGCTGACGACGTCTCCTGCAACCGAACGTTCGATATCAGTCACTTCCTCAGGCCTTTCATCGATAAGAAGCACGATCAGCTCCGCCTCCGGATGGTTGGTTGTGATGCTGTTCGCGATCTCTTTCAAAAGCATGGTTTTACCTGCTTTAGGCGGAGCGACGATCAGACCGCGCTGTCCAAATCCGACCGGCGCCATCATGTCCATGATCCGTGTTGACAGGTGATTCGGTTTCGTTTCAAGCACCATCTGGCGGTCTGGATAAAGAGGCGTTAACGCTGGAAAGTGCACGCGCTCTTTTGCCGATTCAGGATCGTCGCCGTTAACCGCTTCAACATGCAGAAGGCCGTAATACCGTTCGTTTTCTTTTGGAGGACGGACCTTTCCGGACACTTTGTCACCGTTTCTCAAATCAAAACGGCGGATTTGCGAAGCGGAAATATAGATATCCTCTGAACTAGGGGAGTAATTGATCGGTCTGAGAAAGCCGAACCCTTCAGACTGGATGATTTCCAATACGCCTTCCATGAACAGCAGATCTTCCTGTTCGGCGTTCGCTTTCAGAATGGCAAAAATCAGTTCCTTTTTTGTCAGTTTGCTGTAATAAGAGACTTTATAATGCCTTGCAAGCTCATACAGCTCTTTTAATTTCATATTTTCCAAAGATGAAATGGATACATCTTTCACTAAGAACACCACTCTTTTCTAATCGAATAATTTACTTTGTCTCATCAAATTCATGAAAGACGCTTGATTATACTGCCGATTCGTTTACCGGCAACGCTTCTACCCATATATATCGACGTATTGAAAAGGATTATAAGTATGAGTCGAGAAAGAAGCGAGGACTTAACAAGAGAAGATAATCGCATATCTGATAGATGCGGCAGGATTTTGGCTCTCTAAGAACCAACATGTGCAGAAAATTTCGCAGCACTCTTTAGTTTTACCCCATTTGTCGTACATATTCAACTTCATTTACGATTTGACATGAAATTGATAGAGATGACCCTGTTTTGAAAATGCCTTGACATAAAGAAGAAAAAGCCGTTAGCTATTGTATCAGAGTATGAACCTTGATTCAATTCGTGAAGTGAAATACAAGGGAAAAGCGGGTCGTCTATATCCCCGCTTTTTCTTATGGCCGGATGACCAGGTTAGGTTTTTTCTTGAGACTGTGTCTTCCGTCCACAAACCGCACCGTACCGGATTTCGCTCTCATGACTATACTGTGGGTCGTTCCAACAGATCCTTTGAATTGCACGCCTTTCAAGAGCTCTCCGTCTGTGACACCGGTTGCAGCAAAAATCGCGTCGTCTCCTTTGACGAGGTCTTCCATGCGGAGCACTTTGCCCGTATCAAGCCCCATCTTTTCACAGCGTCTCAGTTCTTCTTCGTTTTGAGGAAGAAGCTTTCCGTGAATTTCTCCTCCGAGAGCTTTGAGTGCGACAGCAGACAAGACGCCTTCCGGAGCTCCCCCTGAGCCGAATAAAATATCGACGCCTGTATGATCAAAAGCGGTGTTAATGGCACCGGCCACGTCCCCGTCGTTGATCAGCTTGATTCGGGCGCCTGCTTCGCGAAGCTCATGGATGATTTCCTCGTGCCGCGAACGGTTCAAAATCGTGGCTACGACATCTTCTACATCTTTATTTTTTGCTTTTGCCACAGCTTTTAAGTTATCAATCACAGGCGCTTCAATATCGATGCAGCCGACAGCTTCAGGACCTACAGCGATTTTATCCATATACATGTCAGGCGCATTCAGCAAGTTTCCGTGATCAGCCACAGCAATGACTGCGAGTGCGTTCCATCCGCCGCTTGCAACGATGTTCGTCCCTTCGAGAGGATCTACTGCTACGTCTACGCGAGGGCCGTAGCCGTTGCCGAGCTTTTCTCCAATATAAAGCATCGGCGCTTCGTCCATTTCCCCTTCTCCGATTACGACCGTTCCCTTCATAGGAATGGTGTCAAATACATCCCTCATGGCGCTTGTCGCAGCGTCGTCGGCCTCGTCCTTTTTACCTCTACCCATCCAGCGCGCTGACTTAAGCGCAGCCGCTTCTGTCACACGCACCAGTTCCATCGATAAGCTTCTTTCCATTCCTATCTAATCTCCCCTCACCCGTATGAAATCGTTTTATGTTTGATCTATCACAGCATTTGTCCATCAGGAATTTTGCAGCTGTTCAATTTCCTGGTCTGTCAATTTTTCGCGCCAGACAGTGGCCCCAAGCTTTGCCAGCTTTTCTTCAAGCTGGCTGTAGCCTCTGTCAAGGTGCTCCAAACCGGTGATTTCCGTGACTCCTTCCGCCATTAGACCCGCAACAACGAGACACGCTCCCGCCCGCAGATCGCTCGCTTTCACCTTGGCGCCCTGCAGAGGAACGGGACCGGTAATAATCGCCGATCTGCCTTCGACCTTCATCGACGCGCCCATGCGCCTCAGCTCGTCAATATGTTTGAAGCGGGCGGAATAAATGGTGTCAGTGACGACGCTCGTCCCGTTTGCCTTCGTTAAGAGCGATGTCATCGGCTGCTGCAGATCTGTCGGAAAACCGGGGTATACGAGCGTTTTTAAATCGACGGGTTTCAGCTCTTTCTGTCCGCCGACCATTAAAATCTGCTCGCTGCTTTCTTCGATTCGAACTCCCATTTCGCGGAGCTTGGCGATTAACGATTCCAAATGCGTCGGAATCACATTATCAATCAGCACTTCTTGTCCCATGGAAGCAGCTGCGATCATGAAAGTGCCGGCTTCGATCCGGTCCGGAATAATCGAGTGTCTGCACCCGTGAAGCGACTCAACGCCTTCGATGCGAATGACATCCGTACCGGCACCTTTTATTTTTGCTCCCATGCTCGTTAAAAGGGTCGCAACATCGATAATCTCAGGTTCTTTCGCAGCATTTTCAATTACGGTTCTGCCTTTGGCAAGCACGGCGGCAAGCATGATGTTGATCGTTGCTCCAACACTGACGACATCAAGATAAATGCGCGCGCCTTTTAATTCCTCCGCACGCAGATAGATCGCACCCTGTTCGTTCGTCACTTCGGCTCCGAGCGCCTCGAAACCTTTGATATGCTGATCAATCGGTCTCGGACCGAGGTGGCAGCCGCCTGGAAGGCCGATGACCGCTTTCTTAAAGCGTCCGAGCATCGCGCCCATTAAGTAATAAGAAGCCCGAAGCTGTTTCACTTTTCCATTCGGCAAAGGCATGCTGATCATCGGCGCAGGATCAACGACCATTTCTCCCTTTTCAAAGTGAACGTTTCCGCCGATCTCTCTCAGCAGATCGCGCAGCGTCAAAATGTCTGAAATATGGGGAAGGCCTTCAAGCGTAACCGTCGAATCAGCCAAAATCGTCGCGGGTATGAGAGCGACAGCGCTGTTTTTCGCTCCGCTTATATGTACTGTGCCATTGAGAGGATCGCCGCCGGCTATATTTAACTTTTCCATGATCGTCTCCTTCCTTAAAGAAGATAGCTAATGGAGCGCTTCATAATGAGATTTCCTTCAGACTCAAAATAAATGGTTCATTTCAAAATCTATCCAATTAAAAGAGAAAGAATACAACACATTTTAAATTTATCGGGAAGAAAAGCAGCGAAGCAGACTGCGGCAAGGTTCTCTTCTGCAAAACATTCATTTCTCTTTGTAAGACAAAATGGTGACAAACGGAGGGAGCCCCTCCACTTGCCACCCACATGAAGCAATTATTTATTCCAGTCAGCTAAAAACTGTTCAATCCCTTTATCAGTCAGCGGGTGCTTTGTAAGCTGATGAATGACTTTGAGAGGCATCGTGCCGATATGCGCTCCCCTTAGCGCGGCTTCAGTCACATGCTGAGCATGGCGGATGGACGCGGCAATGATTTGCGTGTCCAAACCGTGCACATCGAAAATTTGTTTAATTTCACTGATCAAATCGAGGCCGTTGTGGCCGATATCGTCAAGGCGTCCCAGGAACGGGGAAACATACGTAGCTCCTGCTCTTGCGGCAAGAAGCGCCTGGTTTGCGCTGAAGATCAGCGTGACGTTCGTTTTAATCCCGAGATCGGTTAATGCTTTAACAGCTTTCAGGCCGTCAGACGTCATCGGAATTTTCACCGTAATATTCGGCGCGATTTTTGCAAGCTCTTTTCCTTCTTCAATCATCTCTTCAGCCTTCAGAGAAATAACCTCGGCGCTGACTGACCCAGAAACCACTTCGGTAATTTCACGCAGACGGTCATGAAACGAAATGTTTTCTTTTGCTACTAAACTAGGATTTGTCGTAACTCCTGCAAGCACACCGAGAGCGTGCGCCTCTTTAATTTCGTCTAAATTTGCAGTATCAATAAAAAACAGCATATTGATAAAACCTCCTGTCATGAAAATGTCTGAACTGTGGAACATGTTTGCGCTTTCCGGATGATATGGATAAAACCGCCTGTCGCTATCAGGCGGCTTTTTTGACTGAACGGGAAGCAAAAGAGCCTCATGCCGTCAAAGGCATGTGTTAACAGCACTTCCCTAAAACATCAGAAAAACATCCTGTTTCCCCGGCTTTGCGGGAAAACAGATACTTTTCCAATCGTCATTATGCTTTGTTTGAAGAACCAAATTCACGCATTTTGCCGATCACTGTTTCTTTGATAGCTTCGCGTGCAGGTCCGAGGTATTTGCGCGGATCATACTCTTCAGGCTTCGCAGCAAGCGTTTCGCGAACAGCTTTCGCAGAAGCGATTTGGTTTTCAGTGTTGACGTTGATTTTTGCCGTACCTAAAGAAATAGCTTTCTTGATGTCGGCAGTCGGAATGCCTGTACCGCCGTGAAGTACGAGCGGAAGACCAGTTGTGTTTCCGATTTCTTCCATTTCTTTGAATCCAAGGTTTGGTTCGCCTTTGTAAGGGCCGTGAACAGAACCTAATGCAGGTGCAAGGCAGTCGATTCCTGTGCGCTCAACAAGTTCTTGGCACTCTTTAGGGTCCGCGTAGATGACGCCTTCTGCAATGACGTCGTCTTCCTGTCCGCCTACAGTTCCAAGCTCAGCTTCAACTGATACGCCGTGGAAATGAGCGAGCTCAACAACTTTTGAAGTCGTCGCAACGTTCTCCTCGAAAGGATGGTGGGAAGCGTCGATCATAACGGAAGTGAATCCCGCATGAATCGCTTTTGCACAAGATTCAAAGCTTGAGCCGTGGTCTAAATGAATCGCAACAGGTACTGTTACGTTGTATTCTTCCATCAGCGCTTTAACCATTGCCACAACGGTTTTAAATCCGCCCATATAGCGTCCTGCACCTTCTGATACACCGAGGATAACAGGAGATTTCTCTTCTTCAGCGGCTTGTAAAATCGCTTGAGTGAACTCAAGGTTATTTAAGTTAAATTGTCCGACAGCATATCCGTTTTCTTTTGCTTTATTCAACATTTCCGTCATTGATACTAAAGGCATGTCGAAAGTCCTCCTTATGTAGCCTGATTTGCTTTTGCGAAAAAAGCCTCCACACCTACCTAGCATGACCAGAAAAATCCGCCATATGTAAAATGTTTTGGTTTTTTAAAAACGTTAGATAGCTTTTCTCTACTTATATAGAATAACAATTAATCAACAAATCGGCAACATTGTGACTGTGACAACATCAAAAACTTTTCCGCTATCCGTTGGACTTTATGGGCAGATAGGTTTTAACGGCATCGCGAATTTCGTCGATGTCAAAAGGCTTCGCAAAGTGCGTCAGGGCTCCGAGCTCCTTCGATTCCTGGATCATGTCGAGCTCTCCGTAGGCCGTCATAATGATGACGCGGATCCCCTCGTCAATGACCTTCATCCTTTTCAAAATTTCAATTCCGTCCATGCCGGGGATTTTCATATCGAGCAAAACGAGGTCGGGGCGCTGGTTTTTCACAATGTCAAGCGCTTGAATCCCGTTCGCAGCCTGGAAGGTTTTGTATCCTTCTTTATTGAAAACTTCATTCAGCAGAACCCGAATCCCGTACTGGTCGTCTACGATTAAAATCTTCTCATTCATGATTTACACCTCTATATTTATAATTTTCGCCAAAATTAAGCAGTAGTTTATCTATTCTGTTTTGTTTTTCTCTTTTCCTTTAATTAAAATATTTAAGTTTGCGACATATTTAGAGGATTTTTCCCATTATTCTCTTTTGTTATATAATGATAGTCAGTAAAAAAGGAGGAGTCAGCTTGCTTAAAATTTTCACCACTCAATTGACGGGAATCTTCAACCGGATTCAAGAGGGCGAGGCCCAATCGATAGAGGACGGCGCCCGCTTGTTGGCTCAGGCGGTCATCAGTGATCATTCGGTTTATGTATACGGAAAAAATGAATTGGAAGGCATTTTGAAAGAAGCGATGTACAGTTCTGAACCGTTCCCCTCAGTCAAAGTGCTGCCGAAGGACGAAGAAAACTGGCCCGATTTTGAAATGACGGACAAAGTGCTGATGTTCTGCGCCGGTTCAGCAGATGACGAAGAGCTGAAAATGGCGGAAAAACTGTTTGAAAAAGGAATCGGACTTGTTGTCGTCTCCCCTTCGGGAAAAGACGGCGCCCCGATCGCATCATTCGCCGATGTCCATATCGATTCAAAGCTGAGAATGCCGCTTCTTCCCGATGAAGACGGAACAAGGTTCGGATTTCCGTCCCTGATGGTCAGCCTCTACATTTATCATGCCCTATCCTTTACATTAAAGGAAATTCTTCAGGAATACCAATAAAACAGGGTTGCCTAAAGGAAATTAATGACGGTGGGGCCGGCCTTAATGAATATAGTACCAGTTCGGGCCGCCATGATCACCAGAAAAATCCAAAAAAGCCTGCCGGCGTGGTTTGCCGGCAGGCTTTTTCTTTTTTACAGCTTTTCCGAAGTCTTCAGCGAAGCATGTACGAAGTCTCTGAACAGAGCCTGAGGTCTTGTCGGTCTTGACGTGAATTCAGGGTGGAACTGAGACGCGACAAACCATGGATGGTCTTTAAGCTCGATAATTTCCACAAGGCGGCCGTCAGGGCTTGTCCCGGAAAATACGAATCCGGCTTCTTCCATCTGCTGTCTGAATTCGTTGTTGAATTCATAGCGGTGGCGGTGGCGTTCATACACCACTTCATTTTCATATGCCTGATACGCTTTCGACCCTTCTTGAAGCTTGCACGGATAAAGTCCGAGGCGCAGTGTTCCGCCGAGGTCTTCAATGTCCTTTTGTTCAGGGAGAAGGTCGATAATCGGATACGGTGTGGAAGGATCGATTTCGGCTGAGTGCGCTCCTTCAAGACCGAGCACATTTCTCGCGTATTCAATCGATGCCACCTGCATTCCGAGGCAAATGCCGAAGAACGGAATCTTTTGTTCGCGGGCATATTTGACTGTCGTGATTTTCCCTTCAACACCGCGGTCTCCAAATCCGCCCGGCACAAGAATACCGTCCGCATTCTGAACAAGATCGGCAACGTTGTCTTCCGTCACTTCTTCCGCATTGATCCATTTAACCTGAATGTCTGCGTCAAACGCATAACCTGCATGGCGAAGCGATTCCACAACTGAAATGTAAGCATCCGGGAGCTCGACGTATTTACCAACCAAAGCGATTGTCACCGTCTTGGACAGACTTTTCACCTTTTTGACGAGTTCTTTCCATTCTTCCATATCGGCTTCTCTACAATCTAACTTCAAGTGGCTGCAGACCAAGCTGTCCAGCCCTTGTTTTTGCAGGTCGAGAGGAATGGAGTAGAGCGTATCCGCATCGCCGGCCTCGATGACGGCTTTAGGATCGATGTCGCAGAACAGCGCGATTTTATCTTTCATGTCCTGAGAAATCGGCATTTCTGTTCTCACGACGATGACATTTGGCTGGATGCCGAGGCTGCGCAGTTCTTTTACGCTGTGCTGAGTCGGCTTTGTCTTCATTTCTCCCGCCGCTTTAAGATATGGAACTAGCGTACAGTGGATGTACATCACATTGTCGCGGCCGACATCGCTCTTGATCTGGCGGATCGCTTCAAGAAACGGCAGCGATTCGATATCACCGACGGTTCCGCCGATTTCGGTGATCACGACATCAGCGCCCGTTTCTTTTCCGGCGCGGAATACGCGGTCTTTAATTTCATTTGTGATATGAGGTATAACCTGTACGGTACCGCCTAAATAATCGCCTCTGCGCTCTTTTTTCAGCACCGTGGAATAGATTTTTCCTGTTGTCACGTTGCTGTATTTATTTAAATTGATGTCGATGAAGCGCTCATAGTGGCCGAGGTCAAGATCCGTTTCCGCACCGTCGTCGGTTACGAACACTTCACCGTGCTGATACGGGCTCATCGTCCCCGGGTCTACGTTGATATACGGGTCAAATTTTTGAATGGTGACATTCAAACCTCTGTTCTTCAGCAGGCGGCCGAGCGAAGACGCCGTAATTCCTTTTCCAAGCGAGGATACAACTCCTCCGGTTACAAAGATATATTTTGTCATTTCTGTACCCCTCTCTTCGATTAACGCTTATTCCTTAAAATGCTCTTTTTATGAAAAATCATTTAGATCTTTTCTAAATGATTTAAATGATAAGGAGGCGGAAAAACAAGAAAGCTCCCTTTCAATTTCTTGAAAGGGAGCTGATAGTCCGTATCACTCGAATCTCTTCGTTTTGAAGAGCCCAAAATACATACTACATAGTTCGCCTGTGAAAGTCAAGATCGATTTAAACATGAATTCCGTTCAGGCGGCAAAATTACTCCTCGTCTTCCTCTTCTTCAAAATCTTCATCATCATCCAGGATCTCGTCTTCAAGATCATCCAGTTCATCATCGTCGGCTTCATCGATTTCTTCGAATTCATCGGCGTCAATGTCCAAATCGTCTTCGACATCGTCAAGAAGAATATCATCCTCGTCGATTTCTTCGAATTCGTCAAGAGCAAGATCTTCTTCAACCACTTTTTTCGCTTTTTTCTTTTTCGCTTTTACAGTCGGCTGTGTTTCTTCATCAAGCTGATCATACGGATACCAGCTGCGCAGGCCCCACGTTTGGTCTGACAGCGCCAAAAAGCGTCCGTCGATATTTAAATCTGTGTAGAACTGGGCGATGCGGTCTTCCAGCTCTTCTTTCCCCATTCCAAGCAAGGAAGCCACTTGATCTGTTAGCTCCTGGAATGTAATCGGTTTTTTGTGTTCCGAAAAAATTTCGTATGCGATTTCAACTAAAGCCATTTCCTTTAGCTGTTCCTCTGAGTATTGTTTCAAACTCATCGCCAGACACTCCCTTTCTATCTTCATGTATGTATCTACTATCTCTGTCATAGAAAATAAGCATGTAATCCCTGTCTTTACGACAAACCATACCTCTCATTATAAACAAAAGAAATCACTTTATGCCACCTTTATTCCCGTTAATTCAATAATTTTTACCTGTTACATTGGAAATCGGCGGCAAGCGGGATTGAAACATAGAACAGCCGGGAGCGTCCGGCCCCTTGAAAACGAAAAAAACTGCGTCGGCGGCCTGTCCGCCGGCAGCAGCCCAAACCGTGCCAGACGGCTGTTTTCCACCCTTATTTCATCAGCATTCTCGAAATGACGAGCTTCTGAATTTCCTGCGTTCCTTCATAGATTTGAGTGATTTTTGCATCGCGCATAAAGCGCTCGACCGGATAATCCTTTGTGTAGCCGTATCCGCCGAATATTTGCACGGCCTCCGTCGTCACTTTCATAGCCGTATCCCCTGCGTATAGCTTCGACATGGCGGAAGCTTTTCCATAAGGCAGCCCCTCTGATTCCAGCCATGCCGCCTGGTAGGTTAAAAGCCTTGAAGCTTCAATCTCCGTCGCCATATCAGCCAGTTTAAAAGCGATGCCCTGCTGCTCGGCGATCGGCCTGCCGAATTGCTTCCGCTCTTTCGCATACGCCTTCGCCGCCTCAAATGCACCCTGGGCAATCCCGACGGCTTGAGCGGCAATTCCGTTTCTGCCTCCGTCAAGCGTCTGCATTGCAATTTTAAAGCCTTCACCTTCCCCGCCAAGGCGGTTTTTTAAAGGCACGCGGCAGTCCTGAAAGATAATTTCGGTTGTCGGCGATGAACGGATGCCCAGTTTCCTTTCTTTTTTCCCGACAGAAAAACCGGGAAAATCCTTTTCAACGATAAAAGCGGTTGTGCCTTTATGCTTCTGTTCCGGCGCAAGGTTGGCAAACACGATGTAGATGTCTGCAATTCCGCCGTTTGTGATAAAGATCTTCGTTCCGTTTAAAATATAATCATCACCATTTCTGACCGCGGTCGTTTTCATGCAGCCGGCATCAGAGCCTGAACCGGGCTCCGTCAATCCGTAGGCGCCTATCTTTTCACCGCGGGCCATCGGCTTTAAGTATTCCTGCTTCTGTTCTTCCGTTCCGAATGCATAAATCGGCCAGCCCGCAAGCGAAGTATGGGCTGACAAGGTGACGCCCGTTGAGGCGCAGACTTTGGAAAGCTCTTCAACCGCGATGACATAGGCGAGATAGTCGCTGCCGATCCCCCCGTATTCCTCAGGCCACGGTATTCCCGTCAGCCCCAATTCCGCCATTTTGGCAAACAGTTCCATGTCAAACCGCTCTTCCTCATCCCGCTCCTTCGCAGTCGGCTCCACCTCTTGACGGGCAAAGTCGCGCACCATCTTCTGTATCATTTGGTGCTCTTCACTCAGCTTAAAGATCATTCTTTTCCCCCCTTATAAATGCTTACCGATGACGATCCGCTGGATCTCGCTTGTGCCCTCATAAATTTCACACACTTTCGCATCCCTGAAATATCGTTCAGCGCTGAAATCCTTTGTATATCCAAAATCTCCGAGCAGCTGCACGGCCTCTCCGGCGACATACATCGCCGTTTCCGAAGCAAACAGTTTGGCCATTGAAGCAGCCTTTCCCGTTTGCACGCCTTGCTGTTTCAATGAAGCAGCCTGATAGACGAGAAGCCTGGCCGCCTCTGTCCTCGCCGCCATGTCGGCCAGCTTAAAGGCAAGCCCTTGTCCGTTCTTATACAGCTCTCCGTCCGGATGCCGTTTTTTTAGAAATTCGATGGCTTCAGAAAGCGCTCCTTCGGCGATGCCCAAAGCCTGCGCCGCAATTCCGATCCGCCCAGTATCCAGATTGGACAGGGCCATTTTGAATCCTTTTCCTTCCTCCCCCAGCAGCTGCCGGGCGGGAATGACAGCGCTATCAAAATTTAAAGTGACCGTCAGCGAACCGTGAAGCCCCATTTTCTCTTCATTTTTCCCGATAAAAAAGCCCGGCGTGCCCTTCTCCACGATAAAAGCCGAAATGCCTCCCGTTCCCGCGTTCGGATCGGTTGAAGCAAAAACTAGATAAATGTCGGCGGCTCCGCCGTTTGTGATAAAAACTTTCGTTCCGTTGAGCACATAGGTATCGCCGCGCTTTTCGGCCCTGGTTTTTAGACTGCCCGCATCGGAACCGGCACTCGGTTCGGTTAAACAAAAAGCTCCCAAGTACTGCCCTGCTGCCAGCTTTTTAACATAGTGCTCTTTTTGCCGCTCATTTCCGTATAAAAGAATGGGAATAGTGACAATTGACGTGTGTACAGATAGAACCGCGCCAAGAACGGCGCTTTTCTTTGACAGCTCATGGATGGTCATCATATAGGTGATAAAGTCATGACCGGCCCCGCTGTACTTAGCCGGAATCGGAAGCCCCATCCAGCCGCGCTCCGCCATTTTCTTCAAAAGAGAGGTTGGAAAGCGCCCTTTCTCCATTTCAGGTACAAAAGGAGCGACCTCCTGTTTAACAAATTGCCTGACAATCTTCTGCATGCGGGTCTGCTCTTCTGTAAACTGAAAATTCAAGGTCACCCCTCCTTATGTCGGCTGCTTTTCGTACGTATAAAACCCTCTGCCCGTTTTCTTTCCGAGACGTCCTGCGCTGACATATTGTTTAAGAAGCGGACAAGGCCGGTATTTATCATCGCCAAAACCTTCATGCAGCGTCTCCATAATATACAGACACGTATCCAGACCGATCAGGTCAGCGAGAGCCAGCGGGCCCATCGGATGGTTCATGCCAAGCTTCATGATTCCGTCTATGCTTTCTTTCTCGGCGACGCCTTCATAAAGCGCAAAAACCGCCTCGTTAATCATCGGCATTAAAATGCGGTTGGAGATAAATCCCGGAAAATCCCGCACCTCGATCGGCACCTTGTTCATCCGCTCCGCCACAGCCACGATGGTTTCATATGTTTCGCCGCTCGTCTCAAGCCCCCTTATGACCTCGACAAGCTGCATGACCGGAACCGGGTTCATAAAATGCATGCCGATGACATTTTGAGGTTTTTTCGTGACGGAAGCGAGTTCCGTAATCGACAATGACGATGTATTTGATGCCAATATGGCTGAGTCTTCGGTCACTTCATCAAGCCGTTTGAAAATCTCTTTTTTCACATCCATTTGCTCAACAGCCGCTTCAATGATGAGAAAAGCTTCCCGCGCTTCGTCAAGCGAAGCCGAAGGAGAAAGACGCTGGTAGATTTGCTGCACGTCTCCATGCGGAAGCTTGCCTTTTTCCGCCTGTCTCACTAGCTGGCCGGAAATGCGCTTCATTCCCTTTTCAATTTGGTCAGGTGATACGTCGTGCATGTAAACATTGTATCCGGCCTGGGCAGAGACCTGGGCGATCCCGGCCCCCATCTGGCCGGCTCCGATGACCATGATCGTATCTTTTTTCATTTAAAATCCCCCTTTTTATACCTCGATCATCACGGCGTCTCCCTGACCGCCGCCGCTGCAAATGGCAGCAATACCTGTACCGCCGCCGCGCCGTTTTAATTCGTACATAAGCGTCAAAATGATTCTTGCCCCGCTCGCTCCGATCGGATGGCCAAGCGCAATGGCGCCGCCGTTGACATTGACCTTCTCCATGTCAAGGCCCGCGATCTTTCCGCTTGCCAAAGCTACCGCGGCGAAAGCTTCATTGATTTCAAACAGTTTGATATCAGAAAGCTCAGCTCCGGTTTTGTTAAGCAGTTCTCTGATGACAAGCCCTGGGGTTTTCGGGAAATCTTTGGCTTCGACTGCAATGGATGTGTGCGCTTTAATGACGGCGGACACATTCACATTGAGTTCCTTTGCCCTGTCTTCATTCATCACGATAAGCGAACATGCCCCGTCATTTACACCCGGCGCGTTTCCCGCAGTAATTGTCCCGTCATGGTCAAAAACCGGAGCAAGTTGTGACAGCCTTTCCAATGACGTGTCGCGCCGCGGAGCTTCATCTTGATCGACCGTTAATTCGCCGCCTCGCTTCTGCGGTATACGAACCGGGACGATCTCTTCTCCGAGCGCGCCTGAATCCGCAGCCTGTACGGCCCGCATGTGGCTCCTGAGCGCCCACCGATCCTGCTCTTCCCTGGCAATCTCCAACTCTTTCGCAGCGGCATTTCCGTAGGAGCCCATATGAACGCCCGTAAATGAGCATGTCAGCCCGTCTGTGATCATCAAATCTTTAACCGCTCCGTCTCCCATTCTCAGCCCCCATCTCGCTTTTTGAAGCAAATAAGGGGCGTTTGACATCGATTCCATACCTCCTGCTGCAATGACCTCCGCATCACCGGCCCGGATGATCTGATCCGCCATTGTGACGCTTCTTAAACCTGAAGCGCACACTTTATTAATCGTTTCCGTTCTGACGTCCCATGGCAGTCCCGCAAAACGCGCGGCCTGTCTCGACGGCAGCTGCCCCTGTCCGCCTTGAAGAACGGAACCCATAATGACTTCATCGACATCCTCAGGATGTACACCGGAACGTTTTAATGCTTCTTTTACGGCGATTCCGCCGAGCTCCGCTGCCGTCTTTGACTGAAGCGCGCCTCCGAGTTTTCCAAAAGGCGTGCGCGCGCCGCCTGCAATAACCGATCTCGCCACCTGACATCCTCTCCCCTTATTATGATTTGTGCATCCCGAAGATAAAAGAAGGCGGAGATCCGGCTCACACCTTCTTTATTCAAAACATGAAATCCGTCTATGAAGCATGTTCTTTTTGTTCTGAGCCGAATACGGCGCGTTCAAGCAGCTCCGCCACATCGTAGGTGCCGACCTGATCCTCCATTTCCTTGGCTTTTGTTCCGTCGCCGAGCATCGTCAAACAATACGGACAGCCCGAACTGATGACAGAAGGTGATGTGCTGAGCGCCTGCTCCGTTCTGGCAACGTTAATCCTTGTGCCCGCCTCTTCCTCCATCCACATGAGACCGCCCCCCGCTCCGCAGCACATTCCGTTTTCACGGCTGCGTTCCATTTCTGCTAAACGGATGCCCGGAATGGAGCGCAGAATAGCGCGCGGCGGATCGTAAACCTCATTGTAGCGGCCCAAATAGCATGAATCATGAAAGGTGACGGTTTCGTGAACCGGAAACTCAGGTTTCAGCCTTCCTTCTTCAATAAGGGCAGCGAGCATTTCTGTATGATGATACACCTCCGCTTTCAGACCAAAATCAGGATATTCATTTTTAAAAATATTGTATGCATGCGGATCGATGGTTACAATTTTTCGAACATCATTTTTTTCAAATTCCTCAATGTTTTTTGCGGCAAGCTCCTGGAATAAAAACTCGTTGCCAAGCCGCCTCGGCGTATCGCCTGAATTTTTTTCTTTATTGCCTAAAATTGCGAACGTGACCCCGGCTTGATTGAGAAGGCGCGCGAAAGCCATGGCGATCTTCTGGCTTCTCCGGTCATACGATCCCATCGACCCGACCCAGAACAGGTATTCAAAGGACTCGCCTTTTTTCTTCATTTCCTTCACTGTCGGCACCTCAACGTCGTCTCTCATGTCACGCCAGTTTTCGCGTTCTTTTCTGTTTAATCCCCAAGGGTTGCCCTGTCTTTCAATGCTCGTCATGGCGCGCTGGGCATCTGCATCCATTTTTCCTTCTGTGAGCACGAGATAGCGGCGGAGATCGATGATCTTGTCGACGTGCTCATTCATGACAGGGCACTGATCTTCACAATTCCGGCACGTTGTGCATGCCCAAATTTCCTCTTCGGTGATGATGTCGCCGATTAAGCTCGGATTGTATAGCTCTGAAGCAGCCGCTTCTCTTGATCCTTCTCCCCCTGCCGCCATGGCCAGCTGGTTGCCTTTCGTATGCTGAAAGAGCGGCGCGGGAACCCAAGGCGTTTTCGATGTTACTGCTGCTCCCTTTTCTGTCAAATGGTCTCTGAGCCGCAAAATCAGATCCATCGGAGAAAGCATCTTGCCTGTTCCGGTAGCCGGGCACATATTGGTACAGCGCCCGCATTCAACGCACGCGTAAAGGTCGATCAGCTGGGATTGCCTGAATTCCTCGATCCGTCCGACGCCGAATGTTTCTTTTGTTTCATCTTCAAAATCGATTTTTTGAAGCTTTCCCGGGTTTGTCAGCCGGCTGAAAAATACGTTTGCCGGTCCGGCAATTAAGTGGGCGTGCTTTGACTGCGGCACATAGACTAAAAATGTCAGTAAGATGAGAAGATGCGCCCACCATGCCGCATAGAACACTGCCGCTGAGGCGGTTTCTCCCATGAAGCCGAGGACAAAAGCGATGCCTGATGCCATTGGTTCGTGCCATGATAATGAATGTTCATGCCAGATCATGTTCATACCGTTTCCGAGTAAAACGGTAAACATCAAGCCGCCGATCAGCATGAGTACGATCCCCGACTTAAAATTGCGCTTCAGTCTGACGAGTTTTTCAATATAGCGCCTGTGAAAGGCCCAGACCACCGCAATTAAAATCATCAGCGTGACGATTTCCTGAAAAAACGTAAACGCCGGGTAGACGCTGCCAAGCGGAAGTCCTTGATCGGGAACGAGCCCTTTCAAAATAAAATCGATCGCTCCGAACTGAACGAGAATAAAGCCGTAAAAAAACATGACGTGGATAATGCCGCTTTTTTTATCTTTAAGCAGTTTCTTTTGGCCGAACACGTTCTCCCATATCTTTTGAAGGCGCTCCTTCGTCCGCTTATCAAAATCCTCTTTTTGTCCGAGCCTGATGTAACTGATTCTCGTTTGGATCAAGTAGACAAACAGATAAACGGCGTAAGCGGTTACACCTAAAAACGCAATGAAATTCAACCACAATAAGACATTCATCAGCTGCTCCCCCTTTCATTTCCCCAACCTTAAATCCCCTTGAACTACCTTTATCTTAAATAATGAATGAGTGTTCAGTCAATATGTTTTCATAAATGCAGGAAATTAGGGGGACACTATTCTTTACACGAAAAAAGGGAGTGTCTTCATTGGTGCCGCTTATGATTATGGTATGTTTTCTCATCCTGCTTCTTGCGCTCGATTTCCGTTTCGGCCGCAAAGCCTTTGAGAAGAAAGCCTACGAACCCGTTTTTTCAGAGAAGAAAAGCGATATTGAACTGATTCATAATGGAGAAGACTTGTGTGAGCGGCTGCTGGATGACATTCGCCAGGCCGAATCGTCGGTGCATGTCATGTTTTATATTGTGAAGAACGATGACATCAGCCTTGCATTTTTGAAAGTGCTGAAGGATAAAGCGAAAGCCGGCGTAGGCGTACGCTTGCTGATTGACCGGATCGGCGCGATGAAGGTAAAGAAAAAAACGCTGTCAGGCTTGAAACAAAGCGGAGCGCACGTTTTTTTTGTCAACAAGCCGGGCTTCCCTTATTTCTTTTATCGGCTGAATGCAAGAAATCACCGGAAAATCGCCGTCATAGACGGAAAGATCGGCTATGTGGGCGGATTTAACATTGCGAAAGAATACCTTGGTAAAAAAGCGGAGTTCGGCCCGTGGAAGGATTACCATTTGCGAATGACGGGGGAAGGTGTTGCCGACTTGCAGCACATTTTTTTATCAGACTTCAAAAGAGAAGCGCCGCAGGAACAGCCGGACAGCGGCATGTTCCCGCCGCTCCATCAAGGAGCTGTCACCCATGCGATGCATGCGACAAAGGGGTTTTCTCTGGAAAAAAAATATATTTCATTTATTGATCAGGCAAAAGAAAGAATCATGATTTGCACGCCGTACTATATTCCGAGTCCGGCTTTGCAGCAGGCTGTTCTTTCAGCCAGGGAAAGGGGCGTGATCGTGTCGATTCTCGTGCCGATGAAAGCCGACCATCCGCTTGTCAAAGAGGCCGCCTACACGAACTTTCCCGCACTTTTGGAAGCGGGCTGCTATATTTACCGGTACTACAGAGGCTTTTATCATGCAAAAGCATTGATCGTCGACGACCGGCATGTGATGATCGGAACATCGAATTTTGACAACCGAAGCCTGTTTCTCAATGATGAAGTGAATGTCGTCATCCATGATAAAGACTGGGCAAAACAATTCTTTGACGTCGTCAAGGAAAGCATTGAACACGCCGAGCTTCTGACAAAGGAGCGGTATGCGAAGCGGCCGGTGATGCAGCGGCCCGTCGAATGGCTGGCGAAATCGATTTCATACTTTTTATGAATCGTACGTTTATCCTGCATAACATGCGGGTAACATTTCACCAAAGTGATGATTACATACGGAGGGATATATGATGAACCAAGCAGAGTCGATTAAGCTCCGCGCACAATCGATGACGTTAAAAAACTTGATTGAGCTGTACAGACTTTGCCGCTTAGCCAGACATCAGCTTTATATATGCTCAAGAAAAACGATGTGCAAAATTAAAGATTTAATTGAGCTGGAAATGTTCAGAATGGCCAATCGCGAAAATGAGTGCCTGATTGTCATCGAAGGGAAGATGGCGCAGGAGTTAGTAAGAAAAGCACAATCGATACTTTCTGACGCTCAAGTTCAATAAGGAAAGGCGGCGGACCTTCCTTTGTGTGAGACGCCTCCTCACCAAATAAAGAAAAAATCCCCCGTTCAAAGGACGGGGGATTCGTTTTACATTTTTTCAGGAGCTGATACGCCGATCAGCTTGAGTGCATTATTTAATGTGATTTGTGTTGCCTTCATCAATGATAAACGCGCCCGGCTTTTTTCTTCATCTGCGGGATCGAGAACTTTCTCAGCATTGTAAAAGCTGTGGAGCACAGATGCCAATTCAAAAATATAGTTTGTAATGCGGTGCGGAATCCGCTTCTCTGCGGCATCGGCGACGGCCTCAGGGAACGAGCCGATCACTTTAAGCAGATCATACTCTTTTTCAGAAGCGATTTTCGTCAGATCAAGGTTCCCTTCAAATGAAATACCTTTTTCTTCACCTTGTCGCAGCATGCTGCAAATTCTCGCATGAGCGTACTGCGCGTAGTAAACCGGGTTTTCATTCGATGTGGAGACAGCCAGGTCAAGGTCAAAGTCCATGTGCGTATCGGCGCTGCGCATCGCAAAGAAGTAACGCACCGCGTCAAGGCCGACCTCATCAATGAGATCGCGCATTGTCACAGCTTTTCCGGTTCTTTTGCTCATTTTCATTTTTTCGCCGTTCTTGTAGAGGTGGACGAGCTGGATGATCTCGACCTCAAGCGTTTCTTTGTCATAACCGAGCGCTTCAATGGCCGCTTTCATGCGCGGGATATAGCCGTGATGGTCCGCTCCCCATACGTTGATCAGCTTTTGGAAGCCGCGGTCAAGCTTGTCTTTGTGATAAGCGATGTCAGGCAGAAGATACGTGTAGGACCCGTCTTTTTTGATCAGGACGCGGTCTTTGTCATCGCCGAACGCCGTCGAGCGGAACCATGTCGCCCCGTCTTCTTCATAGATGTGCCCTTTTTCGCGAAGGGCTTCGAGCGCCTGATCGATCTTCCCGTTTTGGTAAAGCGATGTCTCTGAGTACCAGACATCAAATGGGACACGGAAATTCTCGAGGTCTTCACGAAGTTTGCCCAATTCGTACTTTAAGCCGTATTCGCGGAAAAACGCGAGGCGTTCGCTCTCTTCTTCATGAACAAAACGGTCGCCGAATTCATCGGCGAGCTTTCGGCCGATTTCCTTAATATCTTCGCCGTGATATCCGTCTTCAGGCATCGGCTTGTCTTTTCCAAGCGCCTGAAAGTAACGTGCCTCGACGGATAATGCGAGGTTGTTGATTTGATTGCCGGCATCGTTGATATAATATTCGCGGCTCACTTCATACCCCGCTTTTTCAAGTACATTGCAGAGAGAATCTCCGACAGCGGCTCCGCGGGCATGTCCAAGATGCAGGTTGCCCGTCGGGTTTGCTGAGACGAATTCCACCTGAACGCGTTCTCCGCCCCCGATATTTGTTTCACCGTAGGCCTCTCCTGCTTCAAGCACAGCCGGAATGAGCTTCGTTAAATATTGATTGTTCATGTAGAAATTGATAAAGCCCGGTCCTGCGATATCAAGTTTGTCGATCGACGCTTTTCCTTTGTCAAAGGATGCGACGATTTCCTCGGCAATATTCCGCGGCGCTTTTTTGGCGATTCTCGCCAGCTGCATCGCCATGTTAGTGGAATAGTCGCCATGCGCCTTGTCTTTCGGGACTTCCAATACGACTTCGGGAATCTCGCTTTCTGCGGCGAGGCCGGCTTTCATGACAGCTTCTTTAATTTCCTGCTTCAGCACATCTTTCATTTGTTCGACTATGTTCATGACTCGTGTCCTCCTCTATACGAAATCGACATCATATGTAAATGCTTTTGTTCATCGCTTACAATCATATCGTACTCAACGCTGATCTTTCCGTTTGGCGGCTGCCGGGTGACTGATACGGATTTTGTATCCACGCCAAGCTCGAGCCTGCCGAAAGGCATTTTATAATGAGTGACGGTGCGGCTGCCCGGCCTGAAACGCTGTTTCATTTCAATGGCGCCGGAACGCATCACCAGAACTTCGTTTTCGCTTGCTTTGACGATCGTCTTCACCTTTCCCGCATCATGCTCTTCATGATAAGAAAGATATATTTTATCTTTTTTCATATAATAAAACCCAGTTGTCCGGAACTCGATCGTTTCTGTGTCCGATCCTTCCCGGATAACAGATTTCACATGGATATTAACGGGTGTCTCCTGATCCATTCCGACACTTCCTTTTTTGATCCGATTTGACTTGATTAGTATAATCATTCGGGAAAAAAAGTTCAACCGCTGCTCCTTTATACCATCTTAACAGAACGGACGGGAAGATAAACTATTTTCTAAGAAAAAAGCCGTCCCGAAAAAGGACAGCCTGTTTATTTCACCCAGCCGAGCAGCATTTCGCGAATCAGCTTGCTTGCTGTATTTGCGGTTTGTTCCGAATGGTCGTAGACCGGAGCAACTTCAACAAGGTCTCCTCCAACGACGTTGACGTCTGAGCGGGCGATTTCGTGAATCGAAGCGAGCAGCTCTTTTGATGTGATGCCTCCGGCGTCAACCGTACCGGTTCCCGGCGCATGTGCGGGATCTAAGACATCGATGTCAATCGTCACATAAACCGGACGCCCTGCGAGTTTCGGCAGGACGGCTTTAAGCGGCTCAAGCACTTCAAATTTGGAAATGTGCATGCCGTTTTCGTTTGCCCATTCAAACTCTTCTTTCATACCGGAGCGGATGCCGAATGAATAGACATTGCCGGGACCGATCAGTTCCGCTGCTTTGCGGATCGGCGTCGAATGCGAGAGCGGCTCTCCTTCATAGTCGACGCGGAGGTCTGTGTGCGCATCCATATGGATGATGGCAAGATCGGGATATTTTTTGTACATCGCTTTAATGACCGGCCATGAAACGAGGTGCTCTCCCCCCATTCCGAGCGGGAATTTTCCTTTTTCTAAAATGCTGTCAACATATTCTTCAATCATGTCTAGGCTCTTCTGCGGGTTCCCGAAAGGCAGCGGGATGTCGCCGGCGTCAAAGAAATGAACCTCGTCCAGCTCCCTGTCCAAATAAGGGCTGTATTCTTCAAGCCCGATGGACACCTCGCGGATTCTCGCGGGACCGAAGCGCGAACCGGGACGGTAGCTGACCGTCCAATCCATCGGCATGCCGTAAAGGATGGCGTCCGCCTCTTCCCAATCGGGGCGGCTTGCAATAAACACCTTGCCGGAATATGCTTCATCAAATCTCATCTTCAAAAACCTCCCTGAAAAAAAGCGCAGAATGCCATCCTGCGCCAAACTGTTTTACTTGATTAAATCGCTGACGAATTTCGGAAGGACGAATGCCGCTTTATGAATTTCTTTTGTATAATATTTCGTCTCAATATCGAAGAAGCGGCTGTCCTCCACTTCAAGAGGATCGTATTTTTTCGAGCCGATCGTAAACGTCCACAATCCGCTTGGATATGTCGGAATGTTGGCCAAATACAGCTTTGTAATCGGGAAGATCTCTTTTACATCGCGCTGAACGTTAGTGATCAGTTCAGGTGTAAACCAAGGGTTGTCCGTCTGAGCAACGAAAATGCCGTCTTCCTTTAGCGCATTTGCTATGCCGGCGTAAAAGCCTTTTGTAAACAAGTTGACAGCCGGCCCTACAGGCTCGGTTGAATCGACCATGATGACATCATACTCATTTTCAGATTGTGCAATGTGCATGAAGCCGTCATCGACCTTTACTTCGACGCGCGGATCGTCAAGTTTGCCTGCAATGGAAGGCAAAAATTTCTTAGAATATTCGATCACCTTGCCGTCGATATCGACAAGCGTCGCTTTTTTCACGCTCGGATGCTTCAAAATTTCACGGATGACGCCGCCGTCTCCGCCGCCGACCACAAGGACATGCTCAGGGTTCGGATGCGTAAACAGGGGCACATGCGCCACCATTTCGTGGTAGACAAATTCATCTTTTTCAGATGTCATAACCATGCCGTCAAGAAACAGCATGTTGCCGAATTCTTCCGTCTCGGCCATTTCGAGCTTTTGAAAGTCCGTCTGCTCTGTATGTAAAGTCTTGTTGATTTTCATCGTAATGCCGAAGTTTTTCGTTTGCTTCTCTGTATACCAAAGTCCGCTCAAAGCGTCATCTTCCTTTCATGATAAGCTGTATTTCCATCTATTTTTCTCGCCTGCGGCGGCGATTATTCTGCACTGAAGCATCGGCTTTTGCCTAAGGAAAAAGTATAGAGGAATTGCAGGTGATTGTAAAGACGGATCGATTCATTTTCAGGAGTCATTCCATTCCCGGCGGCCGTTTTGGCTGAGCTTGCCACAGATGTACAAAAGCTTATTCTGCAGCGGCGGCCGCCAAAACTGAGGATTCCTCCGGTTGCTCTGTTAATCGGCTGCTCGAGGGTCTGCTGTTTTTTCCTTCCCGCTTGTTTAAATCCTCCTCTTTTTCCTCATAATGATAAGAACATTTATTTATCCGGGAGGAGATTTGAACATGGACATGATGACGGACAAGCGGGTCCGTTTAACCATCAAGACAATACGCGCATTTTTGTTCATGGGAGCATTGATGCTGATCTTCCTTTCAATCGTTGTCATGACGGTGGTCCTGGCGGCCAAATGGCAAGGCGCTCCTTCGATTCAGGTGCCGAGGTCTACCGTGCTGTATGACGGAAGCGGAAAGCAGATGGGGGAGACGCATTACGGGCAAAAGCGGTACTGGGTTTCGCTGAAGAACATCAATCCCGCCGTCATCGATGCCACGCTTGCCGTTGAAGACCGGAATTTCTTCCGGCACCACGGCTTTGACTATATGAGGATGGGCGGTGCCCTCATCGCCGATCTAAAAGCGATGTCCAAGGTTCAGGGAGCCAGCACCATTACACAGCAATATGCGAGAAACCTCTACCTCGGCCACGATAAAACATGGAAAAGAAAGTGGAATGAAGCTTTTTATACGATACGGCTCGAACAAAACTACACAAAGAAAGATATTTTGGAAGGCTATTTAAATACGATTTATTACGGGCATGGAGCCTACGGGATCGAAGCGGCTTCCCGGCTGTATTTTGGCAAACGGGCCAAGGATATCAATGCGGCGGAGGCCGCGATGCTTGCCGGCATTCCAAAAGGTCCTTCCGTTTATTCGCCTTTTGTTAATGAAAAAAAAGCGAAAGAACGCCAGGAAATGATCCTGACAATGATGGAGAAAGAAAACAAGCTGACGAAAAAGCAGGCGGCAGAACTGAAAAAACTGCCACTCCGCTTTGAAAAGCAGGATAAGCAAACAACCGCTAAAACCGCTCCGTACTTTTATGACGAAGCTGTTAAAGAAATCGCGCGCTTGCTGCATTTGACACCGGAGCAAGCAGAAACCGGCGGCTACAACGTATTCACCACGCTCAACCCGCGTCTCCAAAAAATTGCCGAGGACACAATCGAACGCACGATCGATTCGTCATCAGACATTCAGGCAGGGTTTGCAGCGATCAACCCGTCCGACGGCAGCGTTCTTGCGCTTGTCGGAGGACGCGACTACGAAAAAAGCCCGTTTAACCGCGTAACCCAGGCTATGCGGCAGCCCGGCTCCACCATGAAGCCTTTCCTTTATTATTCGGCTGTTCAAAACGGTTTTACGCCGGCCACCCGGATGAGGAGCGCAGAAACGACATTTGAGCTCGGGCAAGGCAGCGCTTATTCCCCGAGCAACTATCACGGCTATTACGCAGACGGCCCAATCACTCTTCTTCAAGCCCTGGCTTTGTCTGATAACATTTACGCCGTGAAAACGCACCTTTTCCTCGGCATGGACAAACTGATTGATGCCGCAAAACAATTCGGCATCACGAGCCCGCTGCAAAAAGTGCCGTCGCTTGCGCTCGGAACATCCCCCGTGAAGCCGATTGAAATGGTGAACGGATACGCCATGTTTGCCAATGGCGGAAAAAAAATCGAACCTTCCTTTATTACGAAAATTACCGATTCGAACGGGGAGGTTCTTTACGAAAAACCGAAGCGAAGCAAACAAATCCTTGACCCAAGAGCGGCTTTTATCACGGCCAACATGATGAGCGGAATGTTCGACAAATCACTCAACGGCTATACATCTGTTACCGGGCGGACAATCGCAGATCAGCTGACGCGCCCATACGCCGGAAAATCGGGAACGACCAGCACCGACAGCTGGATGATCGGCTTTTATCCCAGCCTTGCTTCAGGCGTGTGGACGGGATATGACAAAGAGCGCACAATCGATGCCGTCGCAGAAAAAAACTATGCCAAACAAATTTGGGCCGAATTTATGGAAAAAGCGCTTAAAGACGCACCCGCCGCAGCTTTAAAGCCGCCTGAAGGCGTGAAAGGGATGTATATTGACCCGGCTACAGGCTATGCGGCGGCGCCCAGCTGCCCGTCCAAATATTTCGCTTATTTTATCGAAGGTACTGAACCCGATCAGGTTTGCTACGGAAAGGAACTCTATAAGGAGCAAAAAGCCGGGCGCGAAAAGTCCGCCGCTCCCCATAAGCGGAAAAAGTGGTGGGAAAAATGGTTTAAAAAAGAAGAATAAACTTTTTTGGGCGGGATAGACGAACCCCCCGGACTTCACAGCGGTCCGGGGGGTTTTTTTCCTATTGCTGAAGCAATCCCTTTTTCAGCTCATCTGATGAACGGTCCCAAAGCCCTTGATCATGATTTTTCAGAAAATCGGCCAGAACGCGCTTGGAACTTTCATCCATGTGCTCGACAATAATCTTCCGCTTCATCGACTTATCCATTAAATTCACGTGCTCCGGAAGCGATTTATAGCCGCGGCGGATGCTTCTGTCGACCGTCATTTCGCAAGCCGTCACCCCCGCATAATAAGGGCCTTCTTCCCTGCGGTCGATCGTCACCCACACAAGCCAGTAAGGTTTTCCGTTCGGCACCTCTTCCTTGTTCGGCAAAAATTTGATTCCTTTTTCAACCGTGCTGCGGGCGTGCATGGCGCCGATATCAACAAACGCTTCTTTCTCTTCGACATCGACAAAGACAGGCGAGATGTTGTCAAGGCTTAAAGCCCCTGCTCCAAATCCCCCGTGCCCGTCTGTCGGATCGCTTTTAATAATGTTGAATCCGATTGTTTTTTTCTTTTTTCCTTGTTCCATCAAAAATACCTCCTACATCAGCGGCCGGAAAACGCTGTTAAATATCGAGATGATCAATTCCCGCCCGTCATTCAAAAACGGCCAGAATACATATTGGCCAAGCGGCGTAATGACGATGATCAGAAAGACGATCGAGCCGTACGCCTCATATTTCGACAGCTTCGCCCGCACATCGGGGGCGACCACATCCTGTATAACCCGAAAACCGTCAAGGGGCGGGAACGGCATTAAATTAAACAGAAATAAAAGCAGGTTGAGATTCACCCAAATCGTAAAAAATTGAAGCAAGCCGCTGTAAAAACCGGAAGGCAGCGTCCCGGACAGCTTCACGGACAAAAGCAGCAATATAAAACCGATGAAAGCAAGGATCAGGTTGCTGATCGGTCCTGCGATTGACACGAGAAATCCGGCCAGCCTCGGATTTTTAAAATAAAAGCGGTTAACGGGCACCGGCTTTGCCCATCCGAATCCCAAAATAAAGATCAAAATCGTTCCAAACGGATCAAGATGCTTGAGCGGGTTGAGCGTCAGTCTGCCCTGCCGTTTGGCCGTCTCATCGCCGAATTTGTAAGCCACATACGCATGGGCGACCTCATGCACGGTGAATGCGGCAGCAAGTGTCAAAACAACATACGGAATCATTTCCAGCGGATAAATAAGAAAACGGTCTAAAATGTGGCTTTCCCTCTTTCTCATATACAAAGATTTACTATCTCCAGTATACTATAAGAGCAGCTGATGCTAAAGTAAGCAGCCATTTTTTAAAAGGAGGAGGAGAACATATGCCGTACGTAACGGTTCAAATGCTGGAAGGCCGCACAGATGACCAAAAAAGAAATCTGGTGAAAAAAGTGACCGAAGCCGTCTCCGAAACAACAGGCGCACCTGCAGAAAAAATTGCGGTCATCATTGAGGAAATGAAAAAGGAAAACTACGGTGTCGCCGGCAAACGAATGAGCGATATGTAATGAAAACGGCGTCTGCCGCTTACATGCGGGACGCCGTTTTTATTATTTATACCAAGCTTTATTTCTTGTGATCTGGCTATTGTGAGCCGAATCCCAGACATCGACCGTGTAGGCGTAGTCGTAGTTCATAATGCAGCGGATTCCGCTTCCTTGCGCATCGTGGTTCAAGCCGAAGTTATGGGAAAATTCGTGGGTCGCCGCTTTAGCCGTGTTGGCCGTTCCCTGGTCGAGGTTTACGCTGAAGGCGCTGCCGTTCGGCTTGCTGTTGTATACGTATGCGATGCCGCCGGCGTCAAAATTGCTGTTCGCCGTAAATCCGACGACAAATTTATAGCTGCGCCCGCTGAAATTGCTCTGAAGGTTTGATAGAATTTGAGAGCTGTTGCTGCCTGAAGAAGTCCAAGGCGCCACGGCTTCGACGACAAAATCAATATCGTGATCCCTGTTGAACATGACATCCGCCTGCTCAATAATTTGGACGATTCTCGTCTGCCAATCGCTGTATTTCGTGCGATACTGAGCGTCAGCCACGGCCAGGACGCTCACTTTCTGACTGCCTGTGCCTGCCTGGGTTGAAAATGTCCCTTTGCTCGTATTCTTTTTAAACGTTTTCGTTCCCGTCACATTTCCTTTCTCATCCAATATTTTCGTATTGACCGTTCTTTCAATTTGAACTTTTCCTTTTAAGTCTTTAAAGTCTTTCGCTTTAGGCAAAGAATCGATATGAGTTCCTTTTACTTCATGGCCGTGGTCATGATCGTGCCCGTCCACCTTGGCGGCACCTGCCGTCACACCGGGGATGAGACTGACGGAAAGTAATAGAGATAAGAATAAAGAACGCTTTTTCACTGCTAATTCCCTCCTTTTTTTTGAACTAATGAAAGATTCTGCTAGTTATCTAAAAATTCCTTCAATTCATCCAAAAAGAGGAAATATTACACGTGTTCTGTTTACTGCTCCTTTCTATTTCCCCACAAAAATTCCAAAATGTTTACAAAAAAACAAAACAAAAAACCTACCGTTTTCCGGCAGGCTTATGAACAAAGGTCTCTGAGCTTTTTTATGTAAGCGACGGCTTCATCGAATTCTTCGTCCGTATACCGCTGCTTGCTTTTTACGGTAAACACTTTCTCTCTGATTTCTTCCTGCTCCAGTCCTTCAAAATACAGAATCGTCGACACCAGTTCCAAAAACCGCGATGACTGGCCGTTCACGTCGTCTATATAGGCTTTAATATCCCGCATATCCAGCTCACACTGGCTCAAAAACTGCTTTCCCGCTTCAGTGGGTGAATAGCGGTATTGATAATAGCCGCCTTTTTTTTCTTTGACTTCATGAAGAAATCCGAGATTGCAAAGTTCTTCGACTTGAAGCGTCAGCTCCTCTGAATACGGCCCGTAAAAATGAAAATCATACTTTTCATAAAAGGGAAGCTCCAATTTCTTTGCGATATAAATAATTTTCTGCAGCTTTTTCCGCCCGACAATCTCCCCCGAATCCGAGAAGACCTTCATCAGCTTTGCATGTTCTTTTAACAAATCTCCGCCATCTCCTTCATCCTTTTCTTTCTATATCAGTCCGAGCAATTCTTTCATTCTTTTCGCATGACGGCCGTCAGGCAATCCTTCGATTAAATCGAGCGGGAAATACAGCTTATGGTCCGTTCTCCGCTTGCCTGATATCGCATCGACAATATCGGATTGCCGCGACAGCTCCTTAATCTGGCCGTTGTGCGTCAGCAACTGAATCGGGAGGCGCTCCTCTTCTTCCCCCGGTCTGTAGAAATCATAAGGAAGGTCTGAGGACGAATCCACCACAAGATAATAATCGGGATCAATCCCTGATTCTTTAAACAAGGCGGTCAGTTCAAAGTAAGTCGCCATTTCCTCATTCGGATTGAATTCCGCATACTGGAACAGCCTGCGGTTGATAAAACGGCGGCATAAATCAGACAAAACCTCATCCTCTTCTTTTTCCCAGGCCTGAAAATAATAAAGAATGATTGCTTCATCAAGACTCAAATAATCTTCCAATGTGACATCGCCTTCAAAAATAGAATAAAAATGCACGGGCGCATGCGTGAAAACATAGCCTTCCTCATGAAGCTGCTTTGCACGGTGAAGAATCTTCGTCAAAATCACTTCCGCGCTTCTTGTCACAGGATGGAAATAGACCTGCCAGTACATCTGGTACCGGCTCATAATATAATCCTCAACGGCATGCATTCCGCTTTGCTTAATGACGATTTGGTCTTCGCGCGGCCGCATCACGCGGAGGATCCGCTCCATATCGAAATGGCCGTAGCTGACGCCGGTATAATAGGCGTCTCTCTGAAGGTAGTCCATGCGGTCAGCGTCAATCTGGCTTGAGATCAGGCTGACGACCTGCTTGTTTTGATAGGTTTTCGCGATGACCTCAGCGACATCCTTTGCAAACGTCGGGCTCACCTTGTTTAACACTTGGTTAACTTCTGTATCGCCTAAAATGATTGCTCTCGTAAAATCTTCATGATCAAGCCGGAAGACCTTTTCAAACGAATGGGAAAACGGGCCGTGCCCCAAATCGTGCAGCAATGCCGCGCAAAGGCACAGATCACGCTCGCTGTCATCCCATTCCTCCCTGCCTTTAAAAACGTCATCAACCATTCTTCTGACAATTTCATAGACGCCGAGAGAATGGTTGAAACGGCTGTGTTCGGCTCCGTGAAACGTCAAATAGGTCGTTCCAAGCTGTTTGATTCTGCGCAGTCTCTGAAATTCACGGGTTCCGATCAAGTCCCATATCAGCTTGTCCCGTACATGGACATAGCGGTGAACAGGATCTTTAAACACTTTTTCTTCTGATAATTTTCCGTTTGGATACGCCATTTTTGTCCCTCTTTTTTTCAAACGTGAGGCAAACTGATCGCTGCCCATCCGTCTCTTTTTCTTCGGAAAACTAAATGTATATTGTAAGTATTGCCCGATCTGCTTGTTTTCTTTTAGGTCTGTTTCTATTATATCGAGTCTGCTTTTTTGAAAACATCCTTGAATTTACCCGGCTATTTGTTCCAATCCGCAAAAAAGCCGGCAAACAAGCAAAAACGCCTGACCCGTTAGGGAGGCGGTTATTTTTTGAGTTTCTTTTTCACTTTTTCAATCAGCTCGTCTTCATCAGGAGCTGACAGCGGACGATTATTGACAAACGCGAACGATTTTTTTCGTCCCGGCCCGCAGTAAGACTGGCAGCCGATTTCCACTTTTGCATCCGGATCGATTTCTTTCAGACGGGGCAAAAGCGTCTTTAAATTAGTGGCCTGACAATCGTCGCATACTCGAAATTCATTAGCCATTTCATACGCTTCCTTTCGTTTTGTTCATCTGTCTTTATGAAAGGCATTCAACCGTGCCGAACTTTGATAAAAAATGACACCATCCTTCATTTTACAAGGATTCTTTCATTCCTGCAAGGATCGCGCTAAAAAAATCAGTTCCTATTCTTTTAGCAAACTTGTATAAATATTTTCCAAAATGGACAATCTAATACCAATACTGACAATGGGAGTTGAGAAGTGATGAAACAAAGACAAGACGCTTGGTCTGAGGAGAATGATTTACTGCTTGCTGAAACGGTATTGCGGCATGTCAGAGAAGGCAGCACACAGCTGAACGCCTTCGAGGAAGTCGGAGACAGACTGAACAGGACATCAGCCGCCTGCGGTTTTAGATGGAACGCGGTTGTCCGCCACCAATACGAAAAAGCATTGCAGCTGGCTAAAAAACAGAGGAAGCAAAGAATGCGCGCCCTTGGAAACGGCCAGCCGGCAAAAAAACGCTTATTATACAAGCCGCCTGTCGAAACAGAGGCTGAACCGCCTGCAGAAAGCGTCGTTGAGCAGCAGAAAGCAACCGCCGATTCAAGCGAACAGCAGCCGATCGCCAGCGAGCATCTGCCTTATGTTGATGAGAGCTTTAAAGAAGAGTTAGCTAGTTTATCGCACCTTCTATCGCCAAACCAGCCGCAGACCGGCCATACAGCCGATTCATCGAAAGACATGACGATCGATGATGTGATCCGCTTCCTGCAAAACTATACAGGAAACGAAGCACAGACTGCCGCTTTAAAAATGGAAAATGAACGCTTAAAACAGGAAAATGAAGAGCTGACGAAAAAAGTTGAAAAGCTTGAAGCTGAAGTCAAAAAGCTGGAAAAAGACCAGTCGACCATCCAGGAAGACTACGAAACGCTCGTAAAAATTATGAACCGTGCAAGAAAACTAGTTTTATTCGAAGAAGACGAACACGCTGCGCCCGCCTTTAAAATGGACCGGAACGGCAACTTAGAAAAAATGGCTGAATAGCGCTTTCAGAGGGTGCGGCAGAGACGCTCAGGCAGCGAGGACTGACAACGCATACAAAGATTTGCCGATACGCTGATACCCCTTTCTTGAAAAAAGGGGGTATTTTTTACCTCTGCGGCTTGCTTTCATATGACAAAAATTTCATAATAGGGATAGCAATTTATAAGGCGGGGTATTCGATGAAGTTTGTTTTATATGCGATTCAGTTCGGCACTGCAGCCCTTTTGTTTTTGTTTTCTGCATTGGCAAGCTGGTATCAAGGCAGCGAGCTTTTAAAGGTGCCGTGGGAGTGGAAATATACAGCCAAGTTTACAAAACTGCTCTATGGAGAGGACTCCATAAAATACGCACACGATATTTCCCAGCTTGATTTTTTCGTCTACGCGGCCAAGCATACACCGGCAACCGTTATTTTAATGGCCGTCAGTTTGGCGTATATTATCGCTTTGGCGGCTTATCTTCTCATCAAAACATATGTAAAACGAAAAAGCGCTTTGAGCGCAGCATAAAAAAAACCGCTTCGAAAGCGGTGAAGTGTGACAAAATCCTGAAACGTTCAACCGTTTTAGGATTTTGCCGTCTTTGAAGCATTTTCACAGTCCGCTAGAGGCAGCTGCAGTTTTTCACCGCTTTAAGCATGCCTGCCAACGAATAGAACGGGAGCGCAGAGGCTCTTCTTCTATCCAAAAACTTTTTCATTCCGCTCAATCATACGGACGAGGTTTTTTTCATACGCTTCCTCTTCTGCGGGCGTGAGAGGGCCTTGATAAATCTCCCCGCCCAGCTCTTTCAGCTGTGTCAGAAGCAGGAGCATCAAGTCCTGCACCGAGATGTCTTCATTGAGAAGCTCAGAGAGCGAAGCCATCGTTTCCGGGCGAATATCGGGATAAACGGCTTTTGTCTTCCCGCGCATGTCTTTCAATGCGGTGTCGTAGAAGCGTTTGATCAGCTCAGCGCGACCGCTTCCGCTTTGATCAGCGCACAAATAAATTTGAACAGCCACTCCGCCTCTCAGCCGTCTCTGGGAAATTCCCGCAAACTTCCTTCCCCCGATGCTCAAATCAAAGCTCCCAGGACAGTAAGAGCCTTTGATTTCATAGGCTTCGATTGCTGCGTCATAGGATGACAGCATTCGCTTAACGAGCTCAAACATCGCTTCATAGCCCCGGTCGATATCAATTCCGTTTTTCTTATCCTGAAAAATCAGCGAAACGTTTAAAACCCCGCTGTCCAAAACGACGGCCAGTCCGCCGGAATTGCGGACGATGACTTGATAGCCCGCTTCTTCAAGCAATGAAATCCCGTCTTGTAAATAAGGGAGCCTTGTATCCTGAATTCCGAGCACGATCGTGTCATGGTGCACCCAGGAACGCGCCGTCGCCGGAGACAAACCCTTTCCGACAGAAGCGCACAGCGTATCATCTATCGCAAATGATTGTTTTGCATCAAAATATGAGCCGAGACTGGATTGGTCAATGATTCTCCATTTCGGCTGGATGAGTAGATCAATCGGTTGCTTTGCCATATATATTGTAAACCCTTTCGTTATGCATTTCAGCCAACATCCATTATACCATTTACGAAAACATGATGTGGGATTTTTCTTATCTCCGGCGCTTCCCCTTCATTCATGTGACGCTTAAAGACGGTTCTCCGAATTCGAGCGGCAGCCCGACGTAATTTTCGGCAAGACTTTGAGCGGCCGCTGTTGAGGTTGTAACATGGTCAAGCTCAGCCAATTGAATTTGGTAGTCAAATGGCGTGTAGCCGTGATGGCGGTGCAGCAGTGATGTCATATACCAGGAAAAGCGCTCCGCTTTCCAGACGCGGCGGAGGCAAGCCTCAGAATAGCGCTCCAGCCGTTCGGTTTTGCCGGCTTCGTAATAGTCTTCGAGTGCCCACGCAAGCCTTTGGACATCCGCCATTGCAAGATTCAGGCCTTTCGCACCGGTCGGCGGTACAATATGCGCGGCATCCCCCGCTAAATAAAGTCTGCCGTATTGCATCGGATCGCAAATAAAGCTTCTCATCGAGACAATGTTCTTTTGAATCACCGGGCCTTCAGTCAGCTTCCATCCGTCATCGGCCGACAGCCTTAAATGAAGCTTCTCCCATATCCTTTCGTCCGGCCAGTTCCCGATTGAATCTGAAGGGCTGACTTGCAGGTAAAGCCGCTGGATTTCCGGAGTCCTCGTGCTGACGAGGGCAAACCCGTCTTCATGATGGGCATACACAAGTTCAGACGAGGACGGAGGAGCTTCAGCCAATATGCCGAGCCATCCGTATGGGTACACCTTTTCGTACTCTTTACGGATCTCCTTCGGAATGCTTTGTCTGCTTGGCCCGTGAAAGCCGTCGCACCCTGCAATGAAATCGCAGGTCAGTTCTTCTGTATCGCCGTTTTCAGTCTGATAAGTGATGACGGGCGCTTCTGTATCAATATTTGACAGGCGGACGCCAGACACATTGAAAACGATGCTCCCTCCCGATTGCAGACGGACGTCGATTAAATCTTTGATCACTTCATGCTGGGGATAGATGGCAATGTACTTTCCTCCCGTCAGCTTATGCATATCAATTCTGTGCCGCTTGCCGCCAAAGCGGATCTCAATCCCTTGATGAAACATGGCTGTTTTCATCATCCGTTCACCGGCGCCTGTTTCATTTAGCAAATCTACCGTCATCTGTTCAAGAACGCCTGCACGGATGGTCTCTTCAATCTCCTTTCGCGAGCGGGATTCGATCACGACCGCTTCGATTCCCCGGCGCTGGAGCAGGTTGGCGAGCATAAGCCCGGCAGGCCCCGCTCCGATAATTCCCACTTGTGTCCGCAAAATGGTTTCCTCCCTTTATCCATGTTTTGATGTGGCTTCTAACGTAAACTCGGCGCTTTCCGACTCAGAGACAAAATCAAATGAAGCATGCTTCTCTTGGACGAGCATGATGCCGAATGCAGCAAAAACACTCGGGACCGCGAACACCATGAAAGCCTGCTTCGGCTCCATCCCGGCAGCAAGAATCAATGCAAACAGCGAAGGCGCAATGATCGCTCCGAGTCTGCCGACCCCGAGCGCCCAGCCGATTCCGGTCGCTCTGATTTCTTTCGGATAATATTCTGAAATATAAGGATTGGCGATATTTTGCGCTCCGACAGTGCATGCTCCGCCTAAAGCAATCAGCAAGTACAGAAGAACGGGGTTTATCGTCATTCCAAACGCTGCAAAACAAAAGGCTCCGATGACATACATAGCCGCAAGCACTTTTTTATGGCCGGCCTTATCTGCCAAATATCCGCCGAATACCGCTCCTGCGGCTTGTCCGCTGCACAGCGCCAGATTGAATGACAAGCTTGAAGACAGCCCGTAGCCTGACGCCTGCATCATTTTCGGAAGCCAGGTATTTAAGCCGTAGACCATGAGAAGGCAGCTGAAAACGGAAAGCCAGAATGCGAATGTGCTCGCTGCACGTTTTTGTTCGAACAGTTTTTTAACCGGAAAACCTTTCTTTTCTTTCGCAATCACCGAAATTTGATAATTATCGTCTTCCCTGTACCGTCCCGCCGGATGCACCTGATTGAGAATCTCAGCCAGCGCTTTCGTCTTTTTCTTCAAAACATAAAATGACAGAGATTCGGGGAACCGGCTGAAAAAGAACGGGAGCACAAAGAGCGGCACGGCTCCGATCAGATACAGCACCCTCCAGCTTGTCCCGGGCACGGCGAACATGCCGACGAGGGAAGCCAGCACACCGCCTGCGGAATAGCCGCAATACATGGCGGCTACAATCACCGCCCTGTTTTTTTTCGGCGAATATTCGGTCATCAACGAAATCGCATTCGGCATCAATCCGCCCATTCCAAGAGCAGCGAGAAACCGCATGATCGTAAACAAAAGCGGAGAATCGATCAGCCCGGCTAATGCCGTAAACAGGCTGAACAGAAAAATACAGAAGCCTAACACCTTTTTGCGGCCGTATTGATCTGCGAGCGGTGAAAAAATAAGTGCGCCGAGCATCATACCGATCAATGTATAGCTGCCGATCGCTCCGGCTTGAATGGCGGTCAGGCTCCATTCCTCCATCAGCCACGGCAGGCTGACGCCGTACATCGCAATATCATAACCGTCAAAGGCGATGGCGAAAAAACACCATAGGAAAACAGTCAGATGCACTTTGTTGAATTTGCTGGCCGCCATGATTTCTGCTGGATGAACTGAACGATTTTTCATGTTCCCCTCCACGATTCTAATCGTATTATGAAAACAGCTTAACGCACGGTGTCTTTTTCATTGAAAGCGTGCGTGCGAGCTTTTTGCCCCGCCGGTTCGAATGCCATGACGACATTGGAGCTCCCGGAAGACTGGCCGTATCCGTAAAACGTGCTTTTACATCCGTCTTCAAGCACGCCCAAAAGCATTGCAATGTGGCGGCCGCCAGCTTCAAGTCCGGCATTTTTAGCATATTGAGGCAGCATCTGCTGAGCAGATATAAGATCGTTGTCTGTTAAATAGGTTAAAAATTGAGCATCGAGGGCCTGTTCGGCCAAAGTCGGCATGCATTCGGGCCCTCTCACCAAATGGTGGCTGAGTGCCCCGCTGCTGATGAACACGATTTTCTTTCTGCTTTCCTTCAGTACTCTTCCGGCAATCCGGCCCCACAAATGCGTTTCTTCAAGGTTCGCGGCCAATGTAACTGATAAATCGATGACCGGAATATCCCCTTTTGGAACGAGATAGCGCAGCGGAACAACCGTCCCGTAGTCCCAGCAGTAGGCGGGATCATTGATAGGAATGACGGAAAGCCCCTCTTTTGCGCCGGCTTCGGCCAACTGCAGCGCCAATTCCGTATCCCCGGGGTAAGAATACGGAACATCGGAAATTAAATTCGGGCACTCCAAAGCTGTTAAAACGCCTTGATGATCGGGAGCCGCATCGATCAGATGATCGAAGCTTGACGTCCAGTGACAGGAAATCAAGACAACGGCATCAGGCTGAATTCTTTCGATGATCCCGGAGAGCCGCTTCATCCCTTTAACCAGCTCTTTTTGAAAGTCAGGGGTTTTATCTTCAAAGCACATCCTCGGTGTATGCGGAACAAGCGCCGCCAATTCGATTGACATGTCGATTCCTCCCATCGCCTTCTTTAAGGTCTTAATTTTGAAACCGGTGTTCCGCCTATGCCCCAGTGGCTTTTAGGAATTTCAGTGACAAGAACGCGGACGTTTTCCCTCGGAGCATCAAGGGTGGCGCTCAACGTTTCCGTCACTTTTTGAATGACTTCCTCGACCTTTTCAGGCGGCCGGCCTTCTAATAGTTGAATATGAACGATCGGCATATGATCACCTCAGGTTATGATTGGACTGAAAATGATACATCTCCCAGTCCTTCTACTTGTGCTGAAACGCGGTCGCCCGGCTGCAGCATGACAGCTCCCGTTACACCGCCCGTTAAAATGATACTTCCGGCCGCAAGCTTTTGTTTCTTCCTGGAGAGCATATTGGCGAGCATGGCCGCCGAATTTGCGGGATGTCCGACAACCGCTGCACCAGTGCCCTGCTCTTTGACCTCGCCGTTTATCACTAAAGAGACTTTTGCTTCATCAAGCTTGAATTGGTCCGGCATCTTCACTTTTTCACCTAACACCACCCTTGAAGATGACGCATTGTCCGCAATGACATCAGGCAGGGTAAATGAGAAGTTTTCATAGCGGCTGTCAATCACTTCAAGAACGGGAATCAATTCAGCAACGGCTTCAAGGACCTTCTCCTTTGTAACACCCGGTCCTTCAATATCCTTTCCAAGCACAAAAGCAATCTCCGCTTCAACCTTCGGGTGAATCAGCTCGTTCATCCGGATGCTTCCGCCGTTTGGCACGATCATATCTTCAAAAATATAACCGTAGATCGGCTCCTCGACGTTCATCTGCTTCATTTTCGCCCGGCTTGTCAGGCCCATTTTCGGACCGATAATGCCGTTGCCATCCCATAATTTCAGCTGAATCAGCTCTTCTTGAATCGCATACGCCTCTTCGACGGTCAGCTCCGGGTAATCCTTTGTGATTCTTTCAACCTCGCGCTTCTCTGTTTCGGCAAGATACAAGAGGCGCGCCGTATCTTTTAATGCTGCGGCATTCATCCGTTTTCCCCCTTTTACAGCTTGATGCAAATATTGGTTAATTCGCTGAAGAATTCGAGGCTGTGAATGCCTCCTTCTCGTCCGAGCCCGCTCTGTTTCATGCCGCCAAACGGTGTCCGAAGATCGCGGAGAAACCAGCTGTTGACCCATACCATGCCCGATTCGATTTGCCCGGCTACGCGGTGCGCCCGGCGGAGGTCGTTCGTCCATACGGTCGCGCTTAACCCGTAATGTGTGTCATTAGCCTGTGCAATAACTTCCTCCTCTTCGTCGAACGGAATCACCGTCACGACCGGACCGAAGATTTCTTCTTTAATGAGCCTGGAATTGCGGGAAAGTCCGGTGATAATCGTCGGTTCAAGAAAGCAGCTGGATTCCTGTCCTTCAGGGCGTTTTCCTCCGGTTAAAATAACGCCGCCTTCCCGTTTGGCCAATTCGATGTAGTTCATCACACGCTCGGTGTGTTCAGAAGAAATTAAGGCGCCGATATTCGTATCCGGATCAAAAGGATCGCCGACTTTGAGCTCTTTCGTTTTCTCAATGAACTTGTTCAGAAATTCGTCATACGCTTCCCGCTCGACATAGATGCGGGAGCCGCTCATGCATACTTCGCCCTGGTTGACGAAACTCGATTTCAATGAGATGCTGACGGCTTCCTCCATGTCGGCATCGGCAAAAATAATGTTCGGGTTCTTTCCTCCCAATTCAAAAGAAAGTTTCTTTAATGTTTTCGAAGCAGCTTCCATAATGATTTTGCCGGTTGTCGTTTCTCCCGTGAAAGATATCGCATCAACATCGGGATGCTCAGAAAGCGCAGCGCCGGCGGAATCAGGCCCAAATCCGTGGACGATATTAACGACCCCGTCAGGCATCCCTGCATCATGGCAGATTTCCCCGAGGAGCGTGGCTGTCAGCGGCGTCAGTTCAGCAGGTTTGATGACGGCTGTATTTCCCGCTGCCAGACAAGGCGCCAATTTCCACGTCAGCAACAGCAGCGGCAAGTTCCACGGATTGATCAGCCCGACGACGCCGACCGGACGGCGGATCGCATAATTGATTGCAAGATCGTCAGTTTGATAAGCTTCCGTTCCGGCTCCTCTCATAAAATCCGCAAAAAAATGAAAGTTGAAAGCAGCCCGCGGAATATCTAAATTACTTGAGAGCGAAAGCGGCTTCCCCGTATCCAATGTCTCGAGCCTTGCCAGTTCGTCTTTACGCTCAAGTATGATGTCGCCGATCTTTCTGATGATCCGAATCCTTTCGTCAGCGGTCATGTTTTTCCAGCGTCCGTTTAAAGCACGCCGGGCTGCCGCGACTGCAAGATCGACCTCTTTTTTGCCTCCTTCCGCAACGCTCCCGATGATTTCCTGTGTAGCCGGATTGATGTTGTCAAACGTGCTTCCGTTCTCTGAAGGAAAGTACCTGCCGTTTATGTAGTGCTGACAGTCAAAAGGTTTTACGAGTTTTGCCGATGGGGTCTGAACATTCATATTCTACAAACATCCTCCTTTTCAAATCCTTTCCATTAAGTTAAATGATTTTAAACGACAAGAAAACAGTAATGTTCCTCTATGCGGAACAAATCAGACATTTTTTCCGAAAATTTGATATTTTCCGCTTTTTTATTTTTTAAATCATGTTATATTATGGAACAAAAGGAAACGAAAACAAGGGAGAGAGTTGAGGAACCTATGACTGTTGAGACAAAGGACCACCAGCTGCTCGGTTCAGTAAAAAATGCACTTCGGCTGCTTCAATCGTTTACATTAGAGACACCGGAAAAGAAACTAACCGAACTCGCCTCATCGCTCGGACTCGGAAAAAGCACAGTATCGCGCCTTTTGACTACATTGGAAAGCGAAGGGTTTGTCATGAAGGACCCGGAATCCAGAAGATACAAGCTCGGCTTATCGGTTCTGAAGTTAAACACCATTGTCAACTCCACTCTTGAAATCAACCGCGAATCCCAGCCGGTCCTCAAACGGCTGACAGAAGAGACCGGCGAAACGTCGCATATTGCGATGCGACGCGATCTCAGCGTCGTTTATCTCAATCGGACGGAATGCCCCCGCCCTGTCGAACTTCTCTCATATATCGGGCGGCAAAACCCGATGCATTGCACAAGCTCGGGCAAGGTGCTTCTCGCCTTTGATGAAGACGGCATATTGGATGAGTATGTGAAGGACGGCTTGAAAAGCTGTACGAAACAAACGATTACAGACGGGGACAAACTGAGAGAGGCGCTGAAAACCGTTAAAGAAAACGGATTTGACATCAGTTGCGGGGAATTTATTGATGGTGTCACATCCATCTCAGCTCCCGTCAGAAACCACGCGGGACGAGTGTTGTACGCCGTCAGTGTCGTAGGCCCGGCAGAACGCATAAAGGCCCGGCAGGCGAAAATCGTATACCAAGTAAAAAAAGCGGCCCGGGATATTTCCGAAAGGATCGGATACTGGCAACGAATATAAAAATTGGGGGAATTGGCTTTGTATGATCTTCACACGCACTTTATACCGCACGATGTGCTGCTTTGGCTGGACGACAATGAAAAGAGAGTCCACGCCGTCCGTGAAAAAAAGGCTGGCTGCCAAGCGGAGTTTTTGACGGTTAATCACAAATGGGGCTTTGAATTAAAAGAGCTGTTCTATCAGGAAGCTTTATATTTGGAAGCCCAGCAGGAAGCCGGCGTCTCACACTCATTGGTATCGCCGGTTCCCCAGCTTTTCCTTTACGATCTCGCCGAAGAAATCACAGACGAATTGTCCTTTGTATACAACAAAGCGCTTGCCGGATGGGTTAAAAAACACGACGGCCGCCTTTCAGGCCTCGGCACCGTTCCGCTGAACAGCCCTTTACAGGCGAGCGAGCGCCTGAATGAAGCGATGAACAACGGCCTTAAAGGAGCGATTATCGGCCCCGGCGCTTCGCAAATGCTTCTCTCAGACGAAGCATTTACACCGTTTTGGGAAACGGCTGACAGAAGAAAAGCGATTATCTTTATCCATCCGCTTCTTTCTGAAGATCCGCGGCTTCGCCGCAGGATGCTGCCAAATTTGATCGGCGTTCCGTGGGAAACGACAATTTGCGCCGCTGACCTTTTATTAAGCGGGTTTACAGACCGTTTTCGCAATGTGAAAATTCTGTTGGCGCACGGCGGCGGCTTTTTGCCTTATCAGATCGGAAGACTGAACAAAGGGTATGACAAATGGGCCGGCGTTTCTTCATCGCTTTCGGCTCCGCCGATCGAATATTTGCGGAAGTTTTGGTTTGACAGCGTGCTGTGGGAGAAAGAAAGTGCGGCATATTTGAAGAAGCTCATCGGAGAAGACCGCCTTGTTCCGGGTTCCGATTTTCCTTTTGACCTTTGTCAGTGGCCGCCTCTCGATCCCGGTCGGAAAGGGGCGGAATCTCTGCTGAATGTAGCGATTGAAGCATAAAAAAAGGCGAACCTCTTCAGGTTCACCTTTTTCAAAAACAAATTACAGCGCTTGAACCGCCGTAATCAGCGCAAGATTATAAACGTCTTCAGCGTTGCATCCTCTGGAGAGGTCGTTTACAGGCATGTTCAGCCCTTGCAGAATCGGACCGACCGCTTCAAAGTTGCCGAGGCGCTGAGCGATTTTATAGCCGATGTTCCCCGCTTCAAGACTTGGGAAAACAAATACGTTTGCATCACCTTTAATGACGGAGTCCGGCGCTTTTTTCTCAGCGACAGACGGAACGAATGCCGCGTCAAATTGGAATTCGCCGTCCAGTGTAAGCTCAGGCGCTTTTTCTTTGGCGATTGCAACCGCATTGGCTACCTTTTCAGTTTCGTCTGATTTTGCCGAGCCTTTTGTTGAAAAGCTGAGCATGGCGACACGAGGGTCAATGTTGAACATTTTCGCTGTGTTCGCACTTTCGATTGCGATTTCCGCAAGGTCCTGACTGTCAGGCGCAATATTGATCGCACAGTCTGCGAATACATACTGTTCATCGCCGCGCGCCATGATAAAGACGCCGGAAGTTTTCTTCACGCCTTCTTTTGTTTTAATAATTTGCAGCGCAGGGCGAACCGTATCCGCTGTTGAATGAGCCGCACCGCTGACAAGACCGTCGGCAAGCCCTTTATAAACAAGCATCGTTCCAAAATAGTTCTCATCTAAAAGGATTTGGCGGGCCTGTTCTTCCGTCGCTTTTCCTTTGCGGCGTTCAACGAAAGCCTGAACAAGGTCTTCCATTCCTTCGTATGTATGAGGATCGTATATGTCAACGCCATCCAGCGTCAAATTCAACCCGTTCGCTTTTTCTTTGATTTCCTGCTCGTTTCCCACAAGGATCGGCTTTAATACGTTGTTTCCGGCCAAGTCGTTGACAGCTTTGAGAATGCGCTCGTCCATACCTTCCGGAAATACGATTTTAACTCCTTTTCCTGCTACTTTTTCCTGCACTGTTGTAAATAGATCTGCCACTATATACCCTCCTTGAAAGTGTCACAAATACTTCATTTCTCTATTAAGCATACTCTTTTGTGATATAAATTCAATCCTTCTGTATTTTATTATAATGCTTTCACTTTTTAAACGCTTTTTTTAAATTAATTTAAGTGCGGCAGGCTTTAAAACCTTCTATTAGTATATAACAGCCTTTCCCAGTTATACGACAGAGTGTCACCTTTTGTTCAAATCTTCTAGACGGATAAAACGCGGCAAACTATGATATGATGAAGACAAGTACATACAAATTGGGAGTGATTGCAAAATGAGCGAACAGCAAAAAACGAACGAAGCCGCACAAACGCTTGACGGCTGGTATGCCCTTCACGATTTCCGGACAATGGACTGGTCCGCATGGAAAATGCTTTCAAGCGATGAGCGCCAGATCATTATCAGCGAATTTACAGGTCTTCTTGAAAAATGGGGAGCTGCTCAAAAAGAAGGTAACGGAAGCCATACGCTTTACAGCATCGTCGGCCAAAAAGCGGACTTCATGCTGATGATTTTGCGTCCTACGATGGAGGAATTAAATCAAATTGAACTTGAGTTCAACAAATCCAAACTCGCTGAATACACGATACCTGCTTATTCATACGTATCCGTTGTCGAGCTGAGCAACTATATGGGAAGCGGCGACGGAGACCCTTACGAAAATCCGCAAGTGCGGGCGCGCCTGTACCCTGAGCTCCCGAACGCCAAATATGTCTGCTTCTATCCGATGGATAAAAGAAGATCGGGCGATGACAACTGGTACATGCTGTCTATGGAAGAGAGAAGAAGCTTGATGCGCAGCCACGGGATGATCGGACGCGGCTATGCGGGCAAAGTGAAACAGATTATTACCGGCTCAATCGGATTTGACGATTATGAGTGGGGTGTCACGCTCTTTTCAGATGATGTGCTCCAGTTCAAAAAGCTCGTCTATGAAATGCGCTTCGATGAAGTAAGCGCCCGCTACGGTGAATTCGGTTCATTCTTTGTCGGCAACCGCCTCGCAAATGAACAGCTGCCTGCATTTTTGCATGTGTAATGATAAAAAGCTCCAAAGACCGAGTCTTTGGAGCTTTTTTGCCTATTTACTTGCAGTTACACGGCTGTGTAGGCGGAGTCGCCCTTTTTTGCACCTCGATTGAAGATTCGGCATAGAAAGTCGATCCGAGCCCCAGCACTCTGTTCTCCGCCCGGAATGTATACTTTCCTGCGGCAGGCAGCGTTTTGTTTGCCAGCACCAGCTTAAACTCCGCAATGCCCAACAGATCAATTGTAAGCGGCAGCCTTACCGTTTTTCCGTTATTCAAAATTTGCCCCGTTTTCAGTGTTCTTCCATTCACCGTATCTTTCGTTGTTGCGGAAAATCCCGACGGCAATGTAAATTCAACCGTTCCCAGCGCCAGAATTGAATTCGGACGATACGTCAGCTCAATATCCGAGAACGACCACTCCTGTTTGCTGGCACCTGTTATCACCGCATACAAGGAAGCGTTCGCAGCCGGGCGGTAGACAGATTCAGTTTTGGTTGTTTGAGCGCTGGCCTGGAACGAAGGCAGAAAAATCGAAATCATCATCACGAGACTAACCGCCAAGATTGACAATTTAGAACGATACATTCTTTTCAACACAGCAATTCCCCCTGGTCATCTTTTTTTCATCATTCGTCATGACGAAAGCGTGCAAGAAAGGCAACATCAAGCAACGCCTTCTTCCCAAAGCGCCGGCACTTTGGTGATTTCTATTAAAAACTACCATTTTTTCAGCAGGTAGTAAATGTTTTCCATGTCATATTTTTAAAATAAATGCAAAATAATAGAATTTAACCAGGCGTTGCTCCTCTTGATTTTCTCCGCTGTGCTTTAGTAAAGGACAAAAGACCCGTCCGTATTCCTTCTCTTCATTCTCCTGATTTTTGTTGACAAACGATGTATCTGGCTGTACATTATTGACATTATTGAAACATTACCATCTGCGTTTGAAATTGAAATCACCTTGCTTTTTCTCCATTCATGTTTTGACTGAATGGATTAAGAAAGGAACGAAAAAATGCCTAAATTGGTTTCTTCAAATCTTGTAAAAGGTAAGATCATCAATATTAGTCCGCCGCAGACGCTGGCGCTTAGTTTCTTGATTATCATTGCCATCGGCGCCTGTTTATTGAAGCTGCCCGGCGCCTCCACTACTTACATCTCATGGGTGGATGCTTTATTCACGGCCACCTCTGCAACTACGGTAACGGGGCTTGTTGTTGTCGATACAGGGGCAGATTTTACGGTTTTCGGACAAACAGTTATTATGTGCCTGATTCAAATCGGCGGACTCGGCTTAATGACGTTTGCCGTCCTCGTCATCATGATGATCGGCAAAAAAATCGGCCTGCAGCAGCGGATTCTCGTTCAAGAAGCATTTAACCAGACTTCTTTAGGCGGACTTGTCCGCTTGGTCAAGCATTTGTTTATTTTCACCATTGTTATAGAATTTGTCGCATTTTTGATCCTTTCGATCAGATGGGTTCCTGAATACGGTTTGCAAAAAGGCTTGTTTCATAGTTTGTTTAACACGATTTCAGCCTTTAACAATGCGGGGTTCTCCCTGTGGCCGGACAACTTGTCTCAATATGTGGGCGACCCGATTGTCAACATTGTCATCACAGGCCTTTTCATTACAGGGGGTATCGGCTTTACCGTTCTGCTGGATTTATGGACAAAGCGAAACTTCCGGACATTATCGCTGCATTCTAAGCTCATGATCGTTGGAACATTGATCATCAATACGACAGCCGCCTTGCTGATTTTTATTTTGGAATACTCGAATCCGGGTACGCTCGGCGGACTGCCTTTAGCCGACAAAATGTGGGGCGCTTACTTCCAGGGTGTGACACCGAGAACTGCCGGATTCAATACCCTTGATATCGCCCAGATGACAACGCCGTCCCTCCTGTTAACCATCGTTTTGATGTTTATCGGAGCCGGAAGCGCGTCAACGGGAAGCGGAATTAAACTGACAACGTTTATCGTGATGATCTTGGCGACGATCACCTTTTTAAGGGGAAAAAGCGAGACGGTTGTGTTCAAAAGGGCGATTAAAATGAAAACCATTTTAAGAGCTTTGGCCATCATTGTGATCAGTTTTTTATTCGTGCTTTTCGCATTATTTATATTGACGATCACAGAGAAAGCTCCATTTTTGGAAATCGTCTTTGAAGTATTTTCCGCTTTTGGAACGGTCGGCCTGTCGATGGGACTGACACCTGATTTAACGACCGCAGGCAAAGCGGTTATCATGATGATGATGTTTATCGGCCGCGTCGGGCCTCTGACTATGGCGTTTACGCTGGCCAAGCCGAAGAAGGCGCCGATCCGCCATCCTGAAGATGAAGTGATTACAGGTTGATATGCTGAAAGACCGCTCTTTTCACGAGCAGTCTTTTTGTTTTTCTCTTTCCAACATGATGTGTCGTCATATTCCATCCCGCCCGTTCATACTGTAAAAGGGATGGGAAATATTGATCTATCATCTTGAGTCAGCCCCCCTGCTTTTACAGCCGGATCGTCTTCATAGCAGCACTTTATCATTCCTCATGTATGGACGGTAGGCATGACTTTGACACAATGAAATGAGGAGGAACGAGATGAAATTTAAAAAAAATCAATTTCAGCCGCTTCAAGAGCTTGAGATGCCGGATTTCCGGCAGCAAATGGGGCCCAACCCTTATCCGCAGATGGGACAGATGGGGCAAATGTACCAGCAGCATGGACAGCAGCCTTTCACCCAAACGGGGGGGCAGCAATCGTATCAGCAGCCCGGCCCACAGCTGTTCCAGCCGCAGCCGGCAGGAGTCCAGGTCCCTCCGATGCCTTCAGCACAGCAGACTTCACCGAGTATCCCCGGCATGCTGCCGCTTGAGCAATCCTACATTGAAAATATTTTGCGGCTCAATCGCGGAAAAGTGGCAACCGTATATATGACATTTGAAAACAATCCGGAATGGAATGCGAAAGTCTTTCGGGGAGAAATTGAAGCAGCCGGCCGCGACCACATTATTTTAAGCGACAGAAAAACAGGCACACGCTATTTGCTGCTGATGGTGTATCTTGACTATATTACGTTTGATGAGCCGATCACTTATGATTATCCGTATTCAATGGCCTCATATACCCCAAGATAAAGGTTCGGTTTCATTAAAACCGAACCCTTTTTTTATAGATATTAAGCAAAGTTTCTCACATCATTATTACGTTTGAATTTGTAAATAACGATGAGGAAAAAGACAGCAGCGAAAGCAAACAGGATCATGATATTCAAATACAGACCTTGAAGCTGCTGTCCCTCCTGCAATTTTGCCAGCGTATCCAGCACCCACCGCTGCGGAAGAAAGTCCGCGATACGCTGTGCGAAAGACGGCATGATTTCAATCGGCCAAAAACATCCGGACAGCATGATCGTCGGCATAAATATTAAATTTCGCAATACCCCGGATGACTTAGAGCTATTTGCAAAGACGACGGTGATCAGCGCCAGGCCGACCGCGCTTAGCGCAAAAATCAACAGCACCGCTGCCATCTCCCAAAATGAGATGCCAGTCTCCATCCGGAACACATATTTCACCATTATCAATGTTAAAAAGATTTGGCATGCGATGACAGACATACTGACGGCCACATTGGACATAACGTACTGTCTTGCCGTTATCGGTGTGGTCAAAAGCCTGAAATACGTTCTGTTCTCTTTTTCCTTCACTAACAGTTCGGTCAAGCTTCCCGCTGAAAAAAGCATCGCCATCAGAAGAAAACCGACCGTCCGCTCCGTCATGTTTCTATTTTTCGCCGTGTCTTCAACCGTATATGTTTTGACACCCGTTTCAGAACTCCGGTAATTTTTATACATTTCCTCAAAACGCTTTTCATTCCCCTGCGCCGATTTGCCGATTGCGGCGATATTATCAATGTAATGATAAACATACGATTTCACAAACCCGGTGATTTCAGCGCCTTTGACAGATGCAATGGCGATATGAGCCGGTTCTCCGCTCTGCACGCTTTGAGAAAAGCCTTGTTCAAACGTAATGACGCAATCAAGCTCCCCTGACGCAATTTGACTTTTCCCTTCTGCTTCACTGACCGCGCTGATGTTGACATTCTCGATCCCCTTCAAAAAATCCTTAGTATCTTCGGCGATTCGTCCGCCGTCATGATTGATAATTCCGACGCGCAAATCTGTCTTGTCCATGCTTCCCTCTGTTAAAAGCGATACGAATATGCCTAGCAAGGGCAGACATACGAACAGAAAGATATTGATTTTCTTTTTGAAGGTGACATTCAGTGTGTTTTTGACAAGCCATAGCATTTCTTTCATCTTACAGCCCCTCCCTTCTCTGCAATGAGACAACGGCAATCAGCAGAAATAACAGGGATAAACCGATGTTCAGCAAGATTACGGGCAGCCCCGCCGCTAGATCGTCCGCAAATATAATGTTCATAATAGCTTCGTTCGTCCATGTGAGCGGAGACAGGTCTTTGATCAAAGCTAAAACACCTTCCGCACCCTCGACAGGAAAATAAGCGCCTCCGAAAAATGCAACCAGCGGAATCAACACGTTAATGATCGCCACTGCCGCTTCCCCCGTTCTCGTCAAATAACTGACGCCAAGGCCGAGGCATACGGCAAACAATACGATGCTGAACAGCACGGCCGCCACAAGGGCGAGATGATCTCCCCAGTACGCTTTAAATACGTATTTGCTGAATATGACGACGGCAAAAATACATAATCCGTTTGTCACAAGATTGCCAATCAGCTTGCCGGCAAAAATCTCGCCTTTATGAACCGGCGCCGCGATCAGCCGGTCGGCTGTTTTTCCAAGCCGCTCTCCCCTTATTAAATAACTGGCGCTTAGTGCACTGTAAAGCGCGATCAGAGTGGTCATGGTAACCGCGTAATAATCCATGGAGTTGGGCTTTCTGTCTGAGCTGAGAGACGTCTCCTTGATATAATGGTCGCCAGGTATGTCCCCGAGCACGGCACCCGCTTGCTCAGGAGCGGCTTTGATGATCTCTTGTGCGGCATTGTACCGGTTTGCAAACGCGGTCAGCATTCCTTGAATAATGCTGTTTTTCATACTGTTTTTATCCATTTGGTAAAGCTTGATGCCGCTGTTTTCGATCTCAAGGTAAGCATCGTAGTTCCCTTGTTTGATTTCTTGTTTTCCATCCGTATCAGACAATATTTTTTTAAAATGAACGCCGGATGTTTTCGCTTCTTTTGCGAATGTTTTAAAACCTTCCGAAAACGCTCCGTCAGCCTTGTCTTTATACAGAACATGAACCTCGCCGACCGCTGCTGTTTGCTGATCGAAAGCGTTCGTCAGCGCGGTGCCTAAAATCATAATCAGTACAATTGGAAATGCCAGCATAAAAAGGAATGTCCGCTTGTCCCGAAAAGCCGATACAATTTCTTTTTTCGCAATGATGAGTGTATTCAAACCATGGCCCCCTTTCTAATCGCGCAACTGTCTTCCGGTCAAGGTCAGGAACACGGTTTCCAAATTAGGCGCTTTTTCTTCCAATGAACGAATCTCGGCCCCGTTTTTCATCAGCTTCTCAATAATCTGGTTTAAATTATTGACACCTGCATCCGAGTTGATTTTGATCGTATTGTCTTCAAGAGCAGCCGCCTCCACGCCGCTGATCGTTTTCAGTTCGCCGATATCGACATTTTCCGCCGATTTAAGAACGACCTGAATATCTTTCGTGTTGGTAATGATCGATTTCAGCTGCTCCTTCGTTCCTTCGGCGATAATTTTTCCATGATCCACGATGGCGATCCGCGTACAGATCTCTTCAACTTCTTCCATATAATGGCTGGTGTAAATAATCGTGCAGCCCATCGCATTTAACTTTTTGACGGATTCCAAAATATAATTTCTCGAATGCGGATCAATTCCCACCGTTGGTTCATCCATGATGATCAACTTTGGCCTGTGGGCGATCGCGCAGGCGATATTGAGCCTTCTTTTCATTCCGCCTGAAAAATTTTTCGGGAAGCTTTTATGCTTATCGCTTAAACCGACGAACTGCAATGCTTCTTCCACCCGATTGCGCAATTGGGCCCCGCGGAGACCATAGAGTCCGGCGAAAAACTTCACATTTTCATATGCCGTTAAATCCTCGTAAATGGCCAGATCCTGCGGGACAATGCCGATATTCATCTTGGCGAATTTGCGGTGTTTCGCAATGTTTTTTCCGAGAATCAAAATCTCGCCTTCATTGCTTCTCAGCAAACTCGAGATCATGTGAATGGTCGTGCTCTTTCCGGCCCCGTTTGCGCCGAGCAATCCAAATATTTCGCCCTCTTCGATCGAGAGTGATATATTGTCGACGGCAACGAAGTCGCCAAATTTTTTTGTTAGATGATGGATTTCCAATACATTCATGTTCTCACCTCATTTTGATTTCATTATAAAAAAAAGATGAATGGTGCGGCAGTGCAGCATTTCATCTTTTTCACATGAGAAAATTCATATTCAATTCATGAAATCATTCATGCTTGGGCAGCAAGGTGGTGACAGAGAAGCCGTTCGAACCGTCAACAATCACCTTTCCGTTAACAGAAGCGGCCCGTTCCTCCATCCCGATGATCCCCATCCCTTTCTTGATTTTCTGCCGCCCTTTTCCATTGTCTTTCACTTCTGCTTTAATGAGTGTATTCAGCACATGAATATAGATGGATACATGTGTCGCTTCTGCATATTTCACCGAGTTTGTCAGTGCTTCGGTGATATTTTCAAACATAATCTTCCACTGAATTTGAGAAATAACATCCAAATCACCTTTATGCAAAAATGAAATATTCATATGATACCGCGCCGAACATTCATCGATAAACAGCTTCAATCTATGGATACCCATCTGTTCTGAGGGCGGCTTGACGCTTTTTAACGTCAATCTGATATTTTCGATCCCGTCCTTGGAGATGTTAATCGCGTTTTGCAGGAGCTCGGAAGCTTTTTCCTTGTCTATGTCAAGGACGCGCTTCGCCGCTTCGAGCTGAATCAGCGCTCCTGTCATGGAATGGCCGATTTTATCGTGTATTTCCTGGGAAAGCCGGTTCCGCTCCTCAAGCTTATACGTATATTCAGATTGTCTGATGAACTCTTTGTTTTCCCGCAGCATGTTTGTTACCTTCTCCAGGTCTCTTCTCGTTTGATCGATATGATGTTCAAGCTTTTCAATCCGCGCTGCATCTTGGCTTGCCGCCCAGTACAGCAAAAATTGAAAAGCGGCTGTCAACGCGTAGACCGCTGAGATGCTTTCATTGATAAACAAAACCGGAACGATTGAAGCGGCAAGTACCATCCACTTCGGCAGCCCGAAATCAGCTGCTCCTTCATACAGGCTAAAAGGAAGAAATAAAATAAATAGGGGGTGCACCTCGGCATAAGAAAAAATTGAAATGATGACAGACATAATAATAAAAAGCTTTTTTATTTTTCCTTCAGATAAAATTGAAATCCCGAGGTTGATACAGGCGTAAACAAGAATGCTGAACACAAGCCACGGCAGATTGTCAATTTCCGAAGAAACGCATTGATAGATGATAAACCCCAGCAAAATCAGTTTGCCGGTCATAATCCGCAATTCCATGGTGATCCCCCAGATTAAAAGTTAACTTTTCCAGTTAAATAATAAATTGCGATTTGCGTCCGGTGTTCAAGCCCTGTTTTCCCCAAAATCGAGGAAATATAATTGGCAATCGTACCTTCAGAAATAAACAGTTCTTTCGATATTTCTTTATTGGACAGCCCTCTGGCAATCAGGGCCATAATTCCGAGCTCGCGTTCGGTAAACAGGCTTTCGTCTATTTTTGATTCCGCTTCTTTATGCTCCGCCAAATTGGATTTAATCTTGTCGAGGATGATATCCTGCATGACAGTATGGCCGTTGTACACGCTTTTAATTGCGTCTCTAATTCGCTCAGGATCGGCATTTTTCAGCAAATATCCTTTTGCTCCGTTCCGTATGGCAGCGACGATGTATTCGTCATCATCAAACGTTGTTAAAATAAAAGGCTTGGCGCCCGTTTCTGAAATGAGCCGCGCAGCTTCCACTCCATCCATGTTGGGCATGCGGACATCAAGCAGTGCAATATCCACAGCTTGGCCGCGGCAAAATTCGACCGCTTGCAAGCCATCCTCCACCGTCGCCAGCACTTCAAATTCATCATAAGTGCTCAGTATGATTTTCATACCCTCTCTTATGAATGAATTGTCATCCGCAATGATCACTTTAATTTTCATCTTTGAACGGAGACCGGTCCTCCGCCATGCACATCCCTTCTGTCAAAATGCAAAAGCCGGGTCTTTCGCCCTGTTCATAACATTAAATTACCATGAATCAGCCCCTGTTAAAATAAAAAAAAGCCAATCCTTTCAGGAGATTGGCTTTTTAGTAAGCTACAAGTATTTAACAGCTGATACAACAACCATGATCCATGCGGCAATAAACGCCACGCCGCCCAGCGGAGTAATCGCACCGAGGACGCTGATTTGCGTAAGGCTGAGGACATATAAACTTCCTGAAAATAAAACGATTCCGGCAAACATCAGCCAACCTGCCGCAGTTACGCTTCCCGCATCTGTAAGCTTTGACGCGATGAGCGCGACGGCAATTAAACCGAGCGCATGATACATATGATACTGGACGCCGGTCTGCCAGATTTGCAAATATTTCTCGGGAATTTTCCCCTCAAGACCATGAGCTCCGAACGCCCCTAAAGCAACCGCAAGCATCGCATTGACAGCACCTAAAATTAAAAATAATTTCACGATCAAATCGCCCGCCTTTCTTTTATCATCATAGCGCACACGCCTTTAATTTCAACGTTTACACATCTCATGACACGATATTGTCAAATTTCTTTTTCCGTAGCTGCATCTGTTCCGCAGCAATCGCTACAATTGTTCCAAGGACAAGCCCATTGCTTAAAATGGAAACAAAAACAGGATGCATTCCTTCCAAAGCACTTTCAGGTACAAACATGACCCCCACGCCGGCAAGGAGCGCAATCCCGGTAACAAAACGGATGCGGCCTGCCTCGTCCTTTTCATAAGAATCGAATTCGGCAAATGCCAGGCCGACCATCGTTGAAAACACGACGAAGTTCACCGCAAAGCCGACCGGAGACGGCAGGCTGGCAAAAGTATTCATGACCAGCGGGAAAAAGCTGATGACGATCACGATCAAACTCCCGAGCAAAAACGGTTTTTTCGAAGACATTCTCGTCGTTTGAATAAACCCGGCCGCCCCGGATATCGGCACCGTGCCTACAGCTCCGAGCAATCCGCTCAGCAAATGGCTGACGGAGGCGATAAATCCGGCAGGACGTGCCCGCCTCCTCTCCTCCAGCTTCTCAAACTGTCTGACCGCTCCTTCAACCACCCGTATGCTGGCGAGCATATTGACGATTAACAATACTGTAATAAATAGCGAAGTAACGACTAATCCGCTGTCAAACAGCGGCATTCCGAACGGAAAAATATCCGGAAGGCGGAACAGCTGGTTCGCATGCTCAGGCGCCTTCGCCACGCCGAATACGGCAAATAAGACCCAGCCGCCGAAAAGCGCAATTAAAATTGAATATTGCTTGAGAACCGGAATGTTTGACCGGCTCATCAGAAACGTAGCCAGCATGACCACAACCGCCAGCAAAAACACGGGTATATCGACCTCGTTTTTCCGGTAGCCGATCCCCATGACACCTTTAACGATCGGATCGCTAAGCTGGATGACCAGCAGCAGTAAATAAATGCCCGTCACAACAGGAGTAAACATCACAGCCAGCTTATCAATAACTTTAAATAAACTAAAAATAAAGAAGAAAACCGCGCTTAGCAGCATCGCTCCCTGCAGCCCCTGAAGCGTTTCAATATGAGTCGCAAATACGGTCCCTGTAAGACCGGAATAAATCGTGTACACGCCCCACCAGAGGCCGGCCGGACTCTCATTAATCGGCAGGCGGTGTCCCAATAAACATTGGATAAAAGCCGTTGTGCCGAGCACGAAAAAAGTGCTTTGAACCAGCCCAGCGGTCTCTGCCTGGTTCAGCCCGAATGACTGCCCGATTGCAATGGGCACCACGATTGCGGCCGCAATAATAAATGCCGTCCATTGTAAAGCCCCAAAAAGCAGTTTCAAGTTGATCAACCTCTCTTTTTTAAAACAGCCGACGGCGCCTAGAAATCAAAAATAGAATCTCCGTTGCCGTCATCTTCGTGCTTTTGTTTCTCTTGTTTTTTGTACTGTTCAGCACCGGCGCTCCCCATCATTTTTTCTAGCATCAGCTGGTCGCTCGATGGTTTATTGGCCGTTTGAACATAGGGTGAAGACTGGACGGACGGCCGCTGCTGCGGTTCAACAATGACGTCGCAAAGGGAGCGGATAACCGCGATGTGCATTTTCAATTCATTTTCCTGGCTGCATTCCTTTGCTTTTTTCAATTCGTCCTCCATCTTCTGCAGCAAACTTGATATATGTATGTTCATCAAATCGATCCTCCAAACCGTTTTCAGTTTCCATTTCATTTTACCAAATTAACTTCTCCCGTGCCGAATGCACTTTGCAAATATCCATTGCGAAAAATTGCCTCTCCTGCTGTGAAATATCACCTTTTGCACTTTTAAAAAAGATATCTGCAGGCAAACGCAGGTAGAAAACGCCGATTTTCTTACGGCTAAAAGTTGACAGCTGAAAAGGCTGTCACACATAATGAAAAAAAACTTCACTCGAATTTCTAAAAGCGAAAGGAATCAGGGAATGGCAGAACGTACACCCTCCATCGAAACGACCGTTACCGAGCAAAAGCGATATTTTTTAAGCGGGGCAACACTCGCTGTTGAAAATCGTCTGGAACAGCTTAACATTCTTAAGAATGCTGTAAAAAAATATGAACGGGACATACTTGAAGCCCTTCAGAAAGACCTTAATAAATCAGAGCACGAAGCCTATATGACGGAAATCGGCATTGTACTGGAAGAAATCCGCTTCATCAGCAGACGATTAAAAAAATGGGCCAAGCCGAAAAAGGCGAAAGCGGCCGTCTCGCACATCGGTTCAAAAAGCATCGTCATTGCGGAGCCTTATGGCACGGTCCTGATCATCGCGCCATGGAACTATCCGTTTCAGCTTGCCGTTTCGCCTCTGATCGGCGCACTTGCTGCGGGGAATACGGCCGTCATCAAACCGTCAGAGCTTGCTCCCGCTGTATCCAGCGTCATATCCAAGATGCTTAAAGAAATCTTTCCCCCCGAATATGTATCCGTTATTGAGGGCGGGGTGGAGACGAATCAAGTGCTTTTGCGGAAAAAATTTGACTATATCTTTTTTACAGGCAGTGTTCCCGTGGGCAAAGTCGTCATGGAAGCCGCAGCAAAACAGCTCATTCCAGTCACACTTGAGCTTGGCGGAAAAAGCCCCTGCATCGTGCACAAGGATGCTGATCTTAAGCTTGCAGCTCAAAGGATTGTTTTCGGAAAGCTGACAAACGCAGGACAGACGTGCATTGCGCCTGATTATCTGCTCGTACACAAAGATGTGAAAAGCGGGCTGTTGCACGCTCTGAAGCAATCGATCCAAACATTTTACGGAAAAGCGCCGGAAAGCCATCCGGCGTACGGAAAAATCATAAGCGAACGTCATTTCGAACGGTTACTCCGCTTTTTACACAACGAGAATATCGTAACAGGCGGAACGTATCAAAAAGACGCACTTAAAATTGCTCCGGCCATTATCGATGAACCCGACTGGGAATCGCCGATCATGCAGGAAGAGATTTTCGGGCCGCTCCTTCCTGTCATCGGCTATGAAACAATCGAAGACGTTATCCAAATGGTTCAAAGCCGCCCTAAACCGCTCGCGCTCTATTTGTTTACGAATGAAAAACCGGTACAGAAGCACATCCTCAGCCGGATTTCATTTGGCGGGGGATGCATCAATGACACGCTGATGCACACAGCCACACCTTACCTCCCCTTCGGCGGCGTAGGCGAAAGCGGAATCGGAAGTTACCATGGGTATCACAGCTTTAAGACGTTTTCCCACGAGAAAAGCGTTTTAAAACAGACAAACCTGTTTGACATTTCATTCCGTTACCCTTCATCAAAAAACGGGCTGCGAATCATCAAAAAACTTCTCAGGTAGATAGGAGCCAGACAAACGAAGAACCGCTTATTTTAGCGGTTCTCGCGATTTTAAAGATTCGGAAGGGACCAATCAATCGGCTCATCACCGATTTGTTCCAAATACTGATTGGCTCTTGAAAACGGTCTGCTCCCGAAAAACCCGTTTCTAGCCGAGAATGGGCTCGGATGCGGCGACTGGATAATGAAATGCTTGGATGTATCGATTCGCTCTTTTTTCATTTGGGCATGCCGGCCCCAGAGAATAAAAACGACCGGCTTATCTCTTTTGTTTAAAACATCTATGATACTGTCTGTCAGCTGTTCCCACCCTTTTCCTTTATGCGAATTTGCCTGGCCCCGTCTCACAGTCAAAACGGTGTTCAGCAGCAGAACGCCTTGCTTGGCCCAACTGACGAGAGAACCGTGATTAGGGATGTCGGCGCCAATGTCATTCTGCAATTCTATAAAGATATTTTTCAAAGAAGGCGGCGGATTGACACCGGGTTGTACGGAAAAGCTTAAGCCATGGGCCTGCCCCGGGCCATGATACGGATCCTGGCCGAGAATCACGACTTTAACATTTTCATAGGAAGTATAATGCAAAGCATTGTATATATCGTTCGGTTCAGGATATACGGTGTGCTCTGCATACTCCCTTTTCAGCATTTCCCTCAGTTCTTGATAGTAAGGCTTATTAAACTCGTCCTTCAGCTGCTGCCACCAGCTGTCATTCAAAATCTGTTTCAATGTTCAGGCCTCCTTAACTCAATTGTCTTGCAGCGGAAAGCCTGGATGCGACCGGTTTTCCGTCCCAGACGATTTCGCTTTCCGCTTCCCTTTTTTTCATAGCAGGTTCTTCGAGAAGTACGAAAAAGTTCTTTGTCGGCAGCTTGCCAAGCTGATGCTTTTCACTCAAGACATCCAAATAATACTGTCTCATTCCGCCAAGATCTCCGGATTGGTTGTCACCCTGATCTGAAAACGCATAGATGACGCTTGCAAAAGGAACCCTTTTCACGCGAAAGCGCTCAGCTGCTCTCAGGAAAAAGTCCCAATCCCAATAATTGTGGACAGCAGGATCAAAATAGCCGATCTCGTCATGAAGAGACCGTTTGTACATACTCCCTGAAGGAACATATGTAGAAAACTTCCTCATTTCATCCAAGTTAAAGGAATACGCAAAAAGATAACGGCTTGTCGGAATTCTTTTATCCTCTTTTTCTTCGAAAGACACAATCTCAGCATCCGAATAAACAAAATCGGCGGTCTCCAGCGCATTCAACATTCTTTCCATATGGCACGGAGTGAAAAAATCATCATCATCACACAGCATAATAACATCTCCGGAAGCTTCTTTCACCCCTATATTTCTCGCTTTTACATGCTTCACGTTTTCTTTCAGATGGATAACTCTGATCGGAAGGTCTGAATAAAGGCGCTCAACAAAGTCGACGCTCTCCCCGGCATCATTAACAATAATGACTTCAAATGGTGCAACAGACTGTTTTGTAATGGATTCAAGCAATTCGCACAAAGCGGTGACCCGGTTGTGCGTGACAACTACGATAGATATGTTCATATTTGTGATATACGCTCCTTCTTATTTCATTCTAAACATATTAAATCATAATGCGAATAATTTCACATGGATCAAAAGATGGTTTGGTTTTTTATGCCAATCCATTCACGAAATTTGGCAGAGGACCGCTGCACTATAAAGCGGCAGCCATTTCATTGTGATCTTGCGAAAAGCTGTCTATAATAAGTAATAAACCAACTTTGGATGGAATCTCTTATCGTGGAGGATTGACTGAACATGACAATGCACAAAGCACTGACAATCGCCGGCTCTGACTCAAGCGGAGGCGCCGGCATTCAGGCGGACTTAAAAACGTTCCAAGAAAAGAACGTCTATGGAATGACGGCACTTACGGTTGTTGTCGCCATGGATCCTGAGAACAACTGGAATCACCAGGTATTCCCAGTTGATACAGAAGTCATCCGCGCCCAGCTGTCGACGATTGTGGACGGCATCGGGGTAGATGCGATGAAAACGGGCATGCTTCCGACCGTTGATATCATTGAATTGGCGGCAGACACAATCAAGAAGCACAGCATGAAAAATGTCGTCATTGATCCCGTTATGGTATGTAAAGGAGCAAATGAAGTGCTGTATCCCGAACACGCAAAGGCTTTAAGAGAGCTTTTGGCTCCGCTTGCCACGGTCATTACGCCAAACCTTTTTGAAGCCGGCCAGCTCAGCGGACTTGGAGAAATTAAAACGGTTGAGCAAATGAAGGAAGCGGCAAAAGTCATTCACGGCCTCGGCGCTGAACACGTCCTCATTACAGGAGGAGGCAAACTGAATCACGAAAAAGCGGTAGATGTATTATTTGACGGCCGGGATGCAGAAGTCATCGAAGGAGAAAGAATTGAAACTCCATACACGCACGGGGCGGGCTGCACCTATTCCGCAGCGATTACGGCTGAACTCGCCAAAGGTTCAAATGTAAAAGAAGCCATTTATTCTGCAAAAACATTTATTACGGAAGCCATCCGCGAATCATTCCGTTTGAATCAATACGTCGGGCCAACGAAGCACTCCGCTTTACGGCTCAGCGGCAAATAAAAGCCAGCCCCATTAAAAGGGGCTGGCTTTTATTTAGCTTTCGCGTTTGATCGTTCTTGCAGATGATCTTAAGAAAGTCTCGATCGATTCCACAAAAAGAGCATATTCTTTCATTTGTTCATAAGTGTCTTGAAGTTTCTTTTGTATTTCTTCATCATCCGGAATTGTTTTATCTTCAATACCGCCGATCAGCTTCTTCATCTGAAGGAGCAAACCATTGTATTCCTCTCTCGTATCCTCAATATGATCCGCTATTTTTTTCAAACGCACAGCTGTCAACTTCTGCTGGTTTTGATCCAAAAAAACAACCCCTTTTTCACTGCACTCTCTCTAAAAAAAGCATATCATAAAGGGATTGTACAGAAAATAGCAAACCGCAGCCGCTCCCTTTATACCAACGTCCAGGATGTCACATTCACTATGATTTCTTTTCTGGCACTGATCCAAACATCATTATTTCCCGGGTAAGGAAAATATCTCGCCGTAAAGACTTCCTCTCCCCCATTGACGAAGATTTCAATAGAAGACGCGTCTAAAAAGATGTTTATATCGCGAAGCTCATGCAAACGGCACTGTCTGGCTTCCGCTCTTTCATCAACATAGCTGTTTCTCTCCAAGGTTATGATGCCGTCTGCTTTATTGTAAATGAGTCGCGCGGCACCCCTGAAGGAAATCTCAAAGCTCTCTTCAATAAGTTGCGGGCTGATGAAAAGCTCGGTTTTGTCCGGTTGAACAATGTCCAGTTTTTCGGTGGCTTGATTAAGTGATATTGCTGCGTGTTTTTCGTTTTGACGGAGGTTTCTAAGCTCCGCGACCGGTTTTTGAACGATTTTATCGTTTTGCAAATGCAATTCCCTCGGCAATGTCATACAGTGCACCCATTGATGCTGAATCGTCGGCTGGCTCTGTTCATCCTGATCTGGAACACCCATCCAGGCAACCAATATCCTCCGGCCTGATTCGTCTTTTGTCGTCTGCGGCGCATAAAAATCAAAGCCGCGGTCAAGCTCTTCAAAATCTCCGTGTGCAAACCCTGGTTTCTGCTCGTTCAATTCACCGACAAAATAACCTGACTGATAGACGTTTTGGTAGCGCATCTCTTCTGCTTCAAGGCCTTGCGGACAGACAATTAAGACGTCTTTGCCGTTTAGTTCAAACATGTCAGGGCATTCCCACATATAGCCGAATTCCTCGAGCTGATCTGTATTTGAACCTGTGATGTCGCCAAGGAACTGCCAGTCTTTCAAATTATCCGATTGAAACAGCACCGCCCTGCCCTCAAGATTTTCAGTCTGGGCGCCGAGCACCATGTACCAGCTTCCATTCTTTTTCCAAACTTTCGGATCGCGGAAGTGAGCCGTATATCCTTCCGGAAGCCTTGCAACAACCCCCTGCTTTTCAAACGAGATGCCGTCTTTCGAGACGGCGAGACATTGATAGGTCTCCCTATTTCCCTCGCCGTCTCTGACATTCCCCGTATAAAACAGGTGGAGCACATCATGTTCAGCGATCGCGCTTCCTGAATAACAGCCGTTTTTATCAAACCAGTCGCTCGGCGTGAGGGCGATCTCTTCATGGCGCCAGTTCACGAGATCTGTTGAAGAGTAGTGCCCCCACAGCTTTGCACCGTGCCCCGTTTTAAAAGGCATCCACTGATAAAAAAGATGGTAAACTCCCTTCCACTGAATGAACCCGTTCGGATCATTCAGCAGTCCGACAGGAGGCATGATATGATAATGCAGCCGATAGGGATCAAGGTTTACAATATCCCGGTATTCTTCAACCCGGTTTATTGCCTTTTGACGAAGCTCCTGATCTTGATTCATCGTTTTCCCCTCCTTCCGTCACTTTTTCTCGTCTTCATTAATGCCTAAGATAAAGGCTGTGATAAACGCGACAGACACAGAAATCGCCATTCCGATTAAATAATGGATCAGGTTGCCCATTCCAAGCGGGGCGACAATCGCAATCATCGGAATTCCCGTCAAACCGTAGGCGTTTGCCGCAACATTCATAAAGACAACGTATGCAGCACCGAGCGCTCCACCGGCCATTGCCGCGATAAACGGCTTGCGGTAACGGAGGTTAACACCGAAAATAACAGGTTCGGTAATGCCGAGAAAAGAAGAGAAAGCAGCAGGTAAAGCGATTTCTTTTGTTTTTGCGCGCTTTGCCAAAAAGAATACGGCAAGTCCGGCCCCGCCTTGGGCGACATTGGACATAGACCAGATCGGAAGCAGGTAGTTCCTGCCGATATCAGCGATAAGGCCGGCCTCAATCGCGTGGAAACTGTGGTGAACACCAGTTAAAACGATCAGCGAGTATGTTCCTCCGAAAATCAGTCCGGCAACAGGTCCGGCAACGTCATACACATAAGTTAAAACGTTCGTGATCCCTGTACCAAGCATTCTTCCTAAAGGACCGATCGCGATAAAGGCAATAAATCCCGTTGAAATAATCGTGACAAACGGTGTCACTAAAAGATCGATCGCGTTTGGAACAATTTTTCTTACGCCTTTTTCGATTTTACTCATCACATACACGGCAAGCAAAATTGGAACAACGGTTCCTTGATAGCCAAGCATCTCGATTTTGAGCCCGTAAAAGTTCATGACATCCGGTGATCCAGTTGCCAGTCCCCAAGGATTAAACAAGCTCGGGTGAATTAAAATACCTCCAAGTACAGCCCCCAGGTAAGGATTGCTGCCAAATTCTTTCGCAGCACTGACACCGATCAAGATCGGAAGGATAATAAATGCCGCGCTTGAGAACATATCAAGCATTTTATACAGCGCCGCATCAGGATCGACCCACTGAAATGCCTTCATCATCCCCAACAGCCCCATTAATAAACCGCTTGCAACAATGGCCGGAATGATTGGCACGAAAATATTTGACAGCGTTTTCGCGAATCGCGCTAAAGGATTCATTTTTCCCTTTGCGGCATCGCTGTGCTGAACCGTTTCCTTTTGGTCAAGATTCAGCTCTTTGGCAAACTGTTCATACACTTTATTAACAAGTCCTGTTCCGAAAATAATCTGGTATTGACCAGAGCTCGAAAAGGCTCCTTTTACACCTTCCAGCTCTTCGACCTTTTCCTGGTCGATTTTCGCTTCGTCCTTGATCACCAAACGAAGCCTTGTCGCACAATGAGCTGCACTGATAACATTATCTTCTCCGCCAAGAAGCTGTATAAGACGTACGGCGATTTCTTTGTGATTCATGATGATTCCTCCTTTTTTTTAAAAAAAGCAGAAAAGACCTAAAATTCACCAACGAATGGCGGATAGATTCTCCCCATTCATCTAGCAAATTTTAGGTCTTGCCTGCTTTACCAGTCACAATCCCCGGTATTTATTTTTTAATACGCTTTCATTTTATTATGTGATAACGCTTTCGTCAACTACTTTTTTATTTTCTGTGAAAATCGACCTAAAAAAAGCCTGATCGCGCGTTATCAGGCGGTATTACCTATAGGAATCATTTAAACGCTGGACATGCAGCGTAATATATCCGACTTCCGATTCCGGAAGATGAAGATCATATTCAGTTTTTACGTAATCCGCCAGCCCTGCCGCACACCGGTAGCTTTCAGGATACTTTTGCCGGATGAAATAAAGCATGTCATCGTCCATGACATGAAACGCTTCATTTGATTCCAGCCTGTTGATGGCATACCTGAGATGCGTGACAAGACGCTGATATGAGATGCTGTATTCGTCAATCTTCTGATTAAAACAGCATTCGATTTTTTCTATCAATTCTTTGATGATGTTCGTGTATTTAAGTGTCTTCTGCATGTTTTCCGCATCCATTTTTGCGGTATGAATATGCAGCGCAATATAACCCGCTTCATCATCAGGCAATTCGACTTTCAATTTTTCTTTGACCAAATCGATTGCCCAGAGTCCGATCTCATATTCCTTTTTATAAAGCGCTTTGATTTCATTTAATAATTTATTTTGAATGACGAATCCTTTGCGGACTCGCTCGATCGCAAATGACAAATGATCCACAAGGGCGATGTGGATATGATCGCTCAACGGTGCGGACAGCCGCCCTTCCGCATAGCTGATGATCTCTTCGGCAGCTTCAATATGTTCTTCCGGAAGTGTTTCGAGGATTTGTTTAAACTTTTCATTTTCTTCATGAATGGTAAAAATTTTTTCTACCTTGTTTCTTGGAATGGTATCGTTTTTGCCTTTTTGAAAAGCGATACCAGGTCCCATGACAATTTTTTCTTGACCATCCTCCTTTATGATTGCTGCATTGTTGTTCAATACTTTATAGATTTTCAAAGCTGTCACCCACTTCCCGTTATGAGTGGGATTTTACCTTGTTTAAGTTCCCGTGTAAAGAGTTGGTCCGGCTCTTACCCTCTTCACCGCTTTTTGGCAAACAGCCCTGTTGGGTTCTGTCGTAAAACTGCCGGGCATCACTCTCTTACGGCCCGACATCCGCTCTGTTGATTCTTCTCTTTTTTCCGAAAAGCCGCCTGCCTGATAAGCATCGGCAGCCTGATATGTACCGCCAGCGAACGCCATCACCTTCATCTGAGTCTCTCTGACAGGCACCACCGCATTCAGCAGCACGGCCATCCATAATTTTAAAAATGATATCAAACCTTTCATACCGATCCCCTCCAGTTTCTTTGTGATAAAACTAGCAACTCTATTAAACTTTCTTGCTCTATCTTATCCCAGCAAAATGAAAATGTTTGTCACAATGTGTGTGCAAAATGATTCTAGTTTTTAGAAGTTTTGTTGAAAACTGATGGAAACGCATGATTCAACGGAAACAAACTATGAATGCAACTTACTCACAGCTTATCCTAAGGATAAACACATATTACCCACAGGGTATATCCACATATCCACATATTTATTCAACATTTAGTATAAGAACATATATTCCCCACAATATCTATACACAAGTTTATTCACTTATACACAGTAAATTGTGCATAAATCTAAAGACATCCACTCCAATACATTGAATCTTTGAAAATTATTTCTATATATAGAAGGATTTTTTTGAAACTGAGAGAATATTTTAAAAGTTCGAAACTCTAAGGATTACAAAGAAACCATTTATCCGTAAGGGGGAAAACAGATTGAGAAAAAGTATCATGCGCTATTTCGTTATGGCTTTTATTCTATTATTTTCGTTATCCACATTCCTCACCGGAGTGCAGGCAACATCCGTTCCCGATCAAAAGTCGCCTGAACTTGAGAAAGCTGAAATCTACGGTGATATTGATGTGACGTCTGATAAACAGACAACAGTTATTGTGGAGCTGAAAGAAAAGTCGCTTGCCGAAGCAAAAGCGGATGGGGAAAAGCAAACGAAAGCTTCTTTAAAAACCGCTCGCAGCAAAGCGAAAAACAGTGCGCTGAAAACACTCAAAAAAGCGAAAATAAACCGCGAATACGACCGTGTATTTTCGGGTTTTTCAATGAAACTGCCGGCCAGTGAAATTCCGAAGCTGCTCGCCGTCAAGGAAGTAAAAGCGGTTTATCCGAACGCAGCTTACAAACCTGACAGCATAAAAGGAAAAGACGTGACACTTGCAGCGGATGCCATTTATCCACAGATGGATAAAAGTGCACCGTACATCGGAGCAGATCAGGCATGGAAATCAGGCTATACCGGTAAAGGCATTAAGGTAGCTGTCATTGACACGGGTGTGGATTACACACATCCTGACTTAAAGAAAAATTTCGGCCCATATAAGGGGTATGACTTTGTGGATAATGACTATGATCCACAAGAAACACCGGCAGGCGACCCGCGCGGAGAAGCGACTGATCACGGCACCCATGTTGCGGGGACCATCGCCGCGAACGGTCAGATTAAAGGGGTGGCGCCTGAAGCAACGCTTCTTGCTTACCGTGTGCTCGGCCCCGGCGGCTCAGGAACAACCGAGAACGTGATTGCAGGCATTGAAAAAGCCGTCGCGGACGGAGCAAAAGTGATGAACCTCTCATTGGGCAATTCACTGAACAGCCCTGATTATGCAACAAGCATCGCACTGGACTGGGCGATGGCCGAAGGAGTTGTCGCCGTTACGTCAAACGGAAACAGCGGACCGGAAAACTGGACGGTCGGCTCGCCGGGAACTTCAAGGGATGCGATTTCCGTCGGCGCCTCGCAGCTTCCATATAATGAATATTCTGTGAGGCTTCCTTCGTATTCGTCAGCAAAAGTGATGGGATACCAGGAGGAAAAAGATCTTGAAGCTTTGAACGGTCAAGACGTGGAACTTGTTGAAGCTGGCATCGGACAAGCTGACGATTTCAAAGGCAAAGATGTGAAAGGAAAAGTAGCGGTTATCCAGAGAGGCGTCATTCCATTTGTGGATAAGGCCGAAAACGCCAAAAACGCCGGCGCTGTCGGAGCCGTGATTTACAATAATGTAACAGGGGAAATCGAGGCCAACGTTATGGGGATGGCCGTACCGACTGTCAAATTGTCGAAAGAAGAGGGCGAAAAGCTTGTTCAGCAGATCAAAGAAGGGGAACGCTCTGCTGTCTTTTCTTTCAAATTGGACAAAAAGCTCGGGGAAACGATTGCCTCCTTCTCGTCGCGCGGACCTGTCATGGATACATGGATGATTAAACCTGACGTTTCAGCGCCAGGCGTCAATATCGTCAGCACCATTCCGACCCACGATCCGAAAAACCCTCACGGTTACGGTTCAAAGCAGGGTACAAGCATGGCTTCCCCGCATGTCGCGGGAACGGCAGCCCTATTAAAGCAGGCCAAACCGGATTGGACGCCAGAGCAAATCAAAGGCGTGCTGATGAATACGGCGGAAAAATTGACGGATGAAAACGGAAAGCCTCTCCCTCACAATACGCAAGGAGCGGGCAGCATCCGCATCATCGAGGCTCTTCATGCTTCATCAATTGTAACGCCGGGCAGCCACTCATACGGAACGTTCCTGAAAGACAAAGGAAAACAAACGAAAAAACAAGCGTTCACAATTGAAAACCTTTCTTCATTCAGAAAAGCCTATCAGCTCGAATACTCCTTTAAAGGAGCGGGCATCACGGTATCAGGAACGGAACGAGTCGTGGTACCGGCCCATCAAACAGGTAAAGCAACGGCAAAAGTAACCGTCAATTCCGCCAAAACGAAAGCAGGCACATATGAAGGCACGGTTTACGTCCGTGAAGGAGGCAGAAAAGTCGCCGAAATTCCGCTCCTGTTGATCGTCAAAGAGCCTGACTACCCGCGCGTTACATCCGTAACGGTTGAACCGGGGGCAAAGCAGGGTGCTTACACGATCGAAGCCTACCTGCCGGGCGGGGCTGAAGAGCTCGCATTTCTCGTCTATGATGAAAATCTGAACCTTCTCGGGCAGGCCGGCGTTTATAAAAACCAAGGCAAAGGCTATCAATCTTATCAATGGAACGGCAAAATCAATGACGCCGCAACCCTTAAGTCCGGAAAATACTATATGCTAGCCTATGCGTCCGCCAAAGGAAAATCAAGCTACATTCTGACGGAAGACCCTTTTATCGTCGAATAATGACAAGCCTTGTTGAGAACCACTCAACAAGGCTTTTATATGTTAAAATACGGATAATGCGTTCAGGAGAAGCTCTCCCTTCTCTTCAAAACGTGAAAAAAGCAATCGGAGGACATCGTATATATGCTTTCTTTTATCGTATTATTCGGCTTATCCTTCCTTATTGTCTGCTTTATATTTTTCACGATTTTGTACTTCGCCGTCAACCTGCAGAAGCGCGAGCCCCAGCCTTTTCAAAAAGCAACGGAGCAAACCGTCGATACCGTCATCCTCGTTCCGCTCAGCTGGCTGTTTACCGCTTTATACATATGCATTCTGTTTATTCTTTTCCCGATCCGCCATTTTCTCGATTTTTTTCAGCAAAAACGTTAAATTGACTGATGAAACGCTTCGGCCAGCAGCCGGTAAGATTCCAGCCTGTCTTGAAAATCGTGGGTGATCGTCACCGCCATGATTTCATCCGTTCCGTAAGCGCCGGCCAGTTCAAGCAGCTGTTCCTTCACCTACCGCGGCGTCCCGATGACCATCCGTTTTCGATTGTCTTCCACTCTCTTTCTTTCATAAGGAGAATATTGATATGACAGCGCCGTTTCCAATGATGGAAAGCCTTCGGTCACTATCCCCTGTTCATTGGCTAATAAAGAGAAATCCAAGCTTTTTGCAAGGTTCTCCGCTTTCTCTTCTGTCTCAGCGCAAATCACAAATACAGCAACGATCACGTTTGGCTGTTCACCCAATACAGAAGGTTCGAACCTCTCTTTGTAAAGTCTGGCCGCCTCTTCTCCGCCTTCGCCGTTAATAAATTGGGCAAATGTATACGATGCCCCTGTTTGGGCGGCAAGCCTTGCGCTTTCCCCTGAGGAGCCGAGCAGCCAGACAGCGGGCGCTGCGGCCACGTTCGGCGATGCGGTCAAGTTGGGAAAACGGTGGTGTTCATCGGCTTGATCGTGTAAATATGTGACAAGATCCTGAATTTGTTCGGGATATTGGTCAGTCATCCGTCTTCCTCCATTTTGAAGAGCCATGGAAGCGATCGGCATCCCTCCCGGAGCACGTCCGACACCGAGATCAATCCTTCCGGGCGCAAGTCCTTCCAAGACGCGGAAGTTTTCTGCCACCTTGTAGGCGCTGTAATGGGGAAGCATGACGCCGCCGGATCCTATACGGATCTTCTCTGTTTTAGCCGCAAGATAACCGATCAGAACCTCCGGACTTGATCCTGCCAAGTTTCTTGAAAAATGGTGCTCGGAAACCCAAAATCTCTTGTATCCGAGGCGCTCCGCCGCTTGCGCGAGCTCCACCGTATGCTGTAAAGCCTGTTCAGGTGTGCTTCCTTCAGAAACGGGAGTCTGATCAAGTATGCTTAATGACAACATCTTTTTCACCCCAAGTCTTCGTTTACTTTTCCTGCGCAAAAAGAAATAATAGTATCATGGATAAACCTAAAGGAGCTCCTAATACTGATGAATGAGACGAAGCAAAAAACGCACCCGCCAGCCGTAGAAGAACACTTTGCAAAAGGCTGTTTATTCGGAATCCTTTTCAGTCTTCCCTTTTGGCTGATGTTTTATCTTTTCCTTCAATACATGCTGACAAGATAAGTCCCCTCCGAGTCGGAGGGGACGTTCCTTACCTTTTGTTCAAACCTTTTCCTTTAACGAATTCATTCATATACGCACGCGGCGGCTTTCTGAGGCTGCCGGTGATCTGGTCTGTCCATTTGTCAGACCGTTTGCCGTCTGTCCGCTTTTGATAATAGTTTGAAATCGTTTCGTCATATGCGGACATATGTTTTTTAAACTCGGCATCGTCCGCTTGATAGGCATTTTGATGATAAATGTGATCAAGCGGCAGACGCGGCTTTTTATCCGACAGGTTGGCCGGATGGCCGACGACAAGCCCGAACAGCGGCAGAACGTATTCAGGTGTTTCCAGAAGCCCGGAGACTTCGTTCAAGTTATTGCGAATCCCGCCGATATAGCAGATGCCGAGGCCCATTGATTCGGCCGCTATTGACATATTTTGAGCGGCAAGAGCTGCATCGATGACGCTGACCATAAAGGTCTCCGTCCCTTCAAGAGAAGCTGTGATATCTACACCCTTTTCCCGGGCCATTTTGTCATGCCGGTAAAGGTCTGCGCAAAATACAAACAGATGGCCGTTTTTTTCAACATATGGCTGATTTCCGGCCAATTCCGCAAGCTTGCGCTTCTTGTCCGGGTCGGTGACACCGATGATTGAATAAGCTTGAATATAGCTGGACGTCGATGCGCTTTGAGCGCTCTCCACAAGCAGGCGAACCTCTTCTTCGGTCAGGAGCTGATCTGTAAAAGACCTGATCGAACGGTGATTTAAAATTGTTTCAATCGTTTTATTCATCCTTTTACCTCCTCAACCTTTATCATATCCAATATCTGCTTTTCCCTAAAGCAAAACGGTTTGGCGGACTGCAGATGGATTCAATTTCATATGGTAAAATGATAGAATCGTCTTACAATTTTTGAAGCGGAAAGGGAGATGACGGTGAAGTCTGTAATTGAAGAATTAGATGCATTATATCCGGAAATGATCGAACTCAGGAGACATTTTCACCAATATCCGGAGCTTTCCCACCGCGAGGTCAATACACCGCGCACCATTGCAAATTACTTGGAAAACCTCGAGATTGACGTGAGAACAAATGTCGGCGGACAAGGGGTCGTCGGTCATATTAAAGGCGGCCGCCCCGGCAAGACGGTCGCCTTGAGAGCCGATTTCGACGCTCTGCCATTACAGGATCAAAAAAATGTTCCGTACCGGTCGACTGTCCCCGGCGTCATGCACGCTTGCGGACACGATGCTCACACGTCGGCTCTCCTCACAGCCGCAAAAGCCCTGGCAAAGCATCAAAAAGACTTGAAAGGAAATGTCGTGCTGATCCATCAATTCGGTGAAGAGGTCACACCAGGCGGCGCCAAGCCGATGATTGAAGCCGGCTGTCTCGAAGGCGTGGATGCCATTTTCGGCACCCACATCTGGGCTCCGATGCCCGTCGGTCAAGTCGGTGTTACATCAGGCCCGATGATGGCAGCCGCTGATAAATTTAAAGTCACGATATCCGGGCGGGGCGGACACGGAGGCGCGCCTCACTTAACGACAGATGCTTTAATAACAGGAGCCTCAGTCGTCAACCATCTCCAGCAAATCGTCAGCCGCAGAATCGATCCGACGGAAGCAGCCGTCTTGTCGATCGGAACGTTTCATTCAGGCCAGGCGTTTAACGTCATCGCCGAAGAAGCGGTCATTGAAGGAACGGTCCGCACCTTTTCAAAGCATGTCCAAGAGACGATCATCGCCGAGATGGAACGCGTCATCAAGGGCGTCTGCGACAGCAACGGCGCTTCATTTTCACTCGATTATGAAAAAGGCTACCCGCCTGTCGTCAACCATGAAAAAGAAACGGACATCGTCCGCCAATGTGCCAAACGAATCGTCGGCCTTGAAGCTGTCATCGAACTCGAACCGAATATGATCGGCGAAGATTTCTCTTATTATCTAGAACATGTCCCTGGATCATTCTTTTTTACCGGCGCGGGCAATCCGAAGACTGGAGCCGTTTACCCGCACCATCACCCGCTGTTTGATATCGATGAAAAAGGCATGCTGAACGCGGCGAAAATTCTTGTGTCGGCAGCTCTCGCATTTTTAAACCAAGATTAAAGACAGCCTGATTCGGCTGTCTTTTTTACTTAAACATATACCCTTTATATTTTGTCAGCTGGCAGCTGGCATTATAAACGATCGCATAGCCGATCAAAGCAGACAACACAGAGCTCCCTCCGTAGCTGATGAACAGAAGGGGAACGCCCGTAACCGGCATCAGTCCGACGTTCATTCCGATATTTTGGAATGTATGGATGACGATCAGCGCCGTATACCCAACACAGAAAAATGATGCAAACTTATTATAAGGATGTATCTTATCGATCAGCACGACAAGCCGGTAAATGAAAAGGAAAAACAGGATGACGACAAAAGTACAGCCAATAAAACCGAAACTTTCCCCGATGACGGCAAAGATGAAATCGGTTTGGCCTTCAGGAACGTAGACTTTCAAATTGTTCATACCCGTTCCGAAGATTTCTCCAGAGCCGATCGCCGTAACGGCCTTTTCGGTCTGATACGTATCGTTCGCGTCCTGCTGGCTCGAATCGACCCATGTCATCACCCGGTTGATCTGATATTGCTGGATGTGCAGCGTATCCTTCGAAAACTCCGGAAAATTGATCACCAAAAACAGAACGAGCAGTACGAGGGTGATTCCTGACCCCGCCACAATCGAAATCAGCTTCCAGTTCACACCTGATAAAAACACCATAACGGCGACAAAGAACATGCAGATACCGGCCGTACCGGCGTCCTGCATTAAAATCAAACCGACCGGAACCGCAGATACCCCTGCGATTTTCAGCAAAAGGTGAACATCCTCCTGCATCGAGCGCGAGCCTTTCGGACTTGCTTTGGAAATCACCGAAGCCAGCATCATAATCAGGCCGATTTTCATAAATTCCGACGGCTGCAGCGTGACCGAACCAAATTGAAACCAGCTTTTCGCTCCTTTGATAATCGGTGCGATCGACGTTGGACTGAACTTTAACACGATCAATGACAAGATGCCGAATAGATATATGTATATGCTGAATTTTTCAAGCTGCTCCAGATCAAAATAGAGAAAGCCGACGATCACCGAAATGCCGAGCAGATAAAAGAACAATTGCTTTGCCGGATAGCCCTTCAGTGAAAAAGACGGCTCTGCAGCGTAAACAGCGATCACACTGATTAAAAAGAACATAGCTAATATAAAAATCAAATCTCCCTGATAATAGGGACTTGTCGTATTTTTCTTCTGACCCATTGTACCCCGCCTTATTTCTTCATCAAAAGCACTAACTTTCATTATAACATGAACAACCGTTCACATTGCGAAAAAGGGTGAATAAAATAACAGCCTGCATGCATCAGGCTGTTATTTGAACATATAGCTTTGATACTTTGTTAACTGGCAGCTTGAATTGTAGACAACCGCGAAGCCGATCAAGGTTGCTACGACTGAGCTTCCTCCATAGCTGACCAAAAGCAGCGGGACGCCGGTCACGGGCATAATGCCGATATTCATTCCGATATTTTGAAAGGTATGAATGACAATTAAAGCGGTAAAGCCCGCACAGAAAAATGAGGCAAACCTGCTGAACGGATGTATTCGGTCTATGAGCACGACAAGCCGGTAAATTAGGAAGAAAAACATAATGACAACAAAAGTGCATCCGACAAACCCGAAGCTCTCGCCGATGACGGCAAAAATAAAGTCTGTTTGCGCCTCAGGTACATAGACTTGAAGATCGCTTACACCATTTCCAAATACTTTCCCCGAACCGATCGCCAGCTGCGCCCTTTCGACCTGCATTTTATCGTCGGCATTCTGTTCGCTCGGATTGACCCAGGTCATGACGCGGTTGATTTGGTATTGTTCAACCCCGAGTGCTCCCGCGACATCGGGAAATTTGATAATGACAAACAAAATCAAAACAATGACTGTAAGACCCGTTCCGAAGATGAGAGAAATCAATTTCCAGTTCACGCCCGACAGGAATACCATCACAAGAATGACAAACGCGACGATTCCGGCTGTACCCGTATCCTGTTCTAAAATCAAGCCGAACGGAACAATGATAATACCGGCGATTTTCAGCAGAAAGATGCAGTCTTCTTTCAACGTACGCTTGCCGACAGGCCCGTTTTTCGACATGAAGGAAGCCAAATACATGATCAGCCCGATTTTCATGAATTCCGACGGCTGCAGCGTAAACCCGGGAAGCATAAACCAGCTTTTGGCACCGTTGATAACCGGCGCAAACCTGTATGATCCGATATATGCCGGACTGAACTTTAACACGATCAGCATCAAAATCCCGAGCAGATAAAAATAAAAGCTGAGCTTTTCAAGCTGCTCCAAATCAAAATAAAGAAACACGATGATGATAAAGGCCCCCAGCAAATAGTAAAGGGACTGTTTCATCGCAAAGGGTTCATTATATTGATTAAACTGCTGAGCGGCGTACACAGCCACAACGCTTATGATAAAAAAGACAATATAGACAAAAATCAAATCCCCCTGATAAAAGGGATTTGTAATATTCTTTTTCTGACTCATTCGAAATCCCGCCCTTATAATATGACACGATGAAATAATCCAGGAAGACGGCATCCGCTTCCTCACAAATGATATGACGTACAAAAGAATAAAATGTTTCGATTTTATTGCGAACAAATTCCTATTCTATTTTAAAGGATTTTTCCAACTATTGTCGAATGTGATAAATTCATTGATTTTTGATTGATTTGTATTAAAATGAGTAATGTTGCATAAAATTAAACTTTTGCCTCCGGCAGAAGCGATACAGAATCACCAATTCATAAGGAGTTTTTCATTTGGATAAAGCACTTCAAAAGCGTAAACGGCTTGATCTCATAAAATTTTTGGTCCCTTCGCTTATCGGAATTATTCTGTTTATGATTCCCGTTAAAATCGAAGGAAATTTAACGATTCCAATTGCTGTCTTTTCAAATGCATTGCAGAAGCTGCTTCAGCAGCAATTGCCGTTAATCATGACGGTCATCGTAACCGCAACATTTATCTTAACCTTTATCACCAAAACCTTTCATCCGGCTTTCATTAAAAAAAGCGAGTTTTTCTATAACTTGCTGAATGTATCTTTATTTTGGTATATCGTCCGCCTGTTCGGCATGATTTTCGCAGTGATGGCATACTTTAAGATCGGCCCTGAAGCGGTATATGCCGACAGTACGGGCGGAACATTATTATTCAGCTTGCTGCCCGTTCTTTTCTCCGTCTTTTTATTTGCAGGCCTGTTTCTGCCATTTCTGTTGAACTTCGGCTTGCTTGAGCTGTGCGGCGCTTTGATGAAAAAGCTGATGAGGCCTGTCTTTAAGCTGCCGGGACGGTCATCGATCGATTGTATGGCCTCATGGCTCGGCGACGGCACGATCGGCGTGCTCCTGACAAGCAAACAGTATGAAGAAGGGTTCTACACGAAGCGTGAGGCCGCCGTCATCGGCACGACTTTCTCAGTCGTCTCCATCACGTTTTGCCTCGTGATTATTTCACAGGTTAACCTTGCCCATATGTTCGTTCCGTTTTATTTGACGATATTGCTGGCGGGTGCCGTAGCCGCGGTGATCAGCCCGCGGATTCCGCCTTTATCAAGAAAGGCTGATACTTATATTACAGACCAAGCGGATCAGGATCAAGAGGAGATTCCCGAAGGATACACTCCATTCCAATGGGGACTCAGCCGGGCTGTCGCAAAAGCAAAACAAAATACAAGCGTCAAAGATTTCTTGCAGGACGGAGCCAAAAACGTGCTCGATATGTGGATGGGCGTCGCTCCCGTCGTCATGGCGCTCGGCACAGCCGCACTGATTGTCGCTGAATATACACCTGTTTTCAAATGGCTCGGGCTGCCGTTCATTCCCCTGCTCGAACTGCTCCAGGTTCCTGAAGCCGCCGAGGCCTCACAAACGCTTGTCGTCGGGTTCGCCGACATGTTCCTTCCGTCTGTGCTCGGAAGCGGGATTGAAAGTGAAATGACCAGGTTCATCATCGCCTGTTTATCGGTTACACAATTAATCTACATGTCGGAAGTCGGCGGTCTTTTGCTCGGTTCCAAAATTCCGGTGACATTCCTTGACCTCGTCTTGATTTTTCTCGTTCGGACGCTGATTACGCTGCCTGTCATCGTACTGTGCGCCCACTTTATTTTTTAGACAAATAAGAGGCTCTCGGCGCCAAATGCCGAGAGCCTTTTTTGTTTAGAAAAAGTCGTTGATCCAAGGGGGCTGCGGCCTTATCGTGCGGTCCAGCCTGTCACTTCCTCTTCGTTTCCGGAATCCTGCCGGTTTCGTATAGGGAACGCGCGGTCTTGGCTAACTTTTGCAGGATCAATTTCCTCCACGCATTTTCTCTCCTTCATCCTTTATGTCCTATTGAATCGCCGCGAAAATTGAGCCGATAGTTGGAGCGGAAAATGCTTTCCAGTAGGTATCATTTTTCGAAGAACGTGGTATAATAAATGTAACAGAATGTTCACAAAATATTCTCCAATTAGACACAATTGTCGTTTCATTCCGCTTTTTTGGCAGCGCTATCATTATTGAAAGGGGCTGAAAACGCATGGATATGTTTTTCGCTTACTTGCTGATCGCAAGCGCCACTCCTTTATTTTTATGGCTGGACAACAAAAAGGTCGCAATTTCTTCTATTCCGCCAATCATTTTAATGTGGGTCTTCTTCTTTTTCTACATGACCAGCAGCCTTTCTCCTACAGGACACTCTCTCATGATCGTACTCTTTATTCTCAACGTTGTCATCGCCCATGTCGCCGCTTTCATCATTTACGGACTTCCATTGATTCGAAAGCACATGAGCCGATAAAAAAGTGCCGGTTGTTCCGCCGGCGCTTTTTTTGCTGTAAGAGACACCATTATAGATCAAAGTTAAATGCTGAATGGGAGTAATCTTTGATGAATGTTTGATACCGGCCGCTGAAATCAAGCAGGTTGTATATTTTTGATTTTTCCGCAAACCGCTTTTGGTTGTCTCTGGCCGGATAATAAACGGACATGCCGCTTCCTCTCGGGTGCTCAGGAGACTTGATGTTCATGATGACAGCCTTTTTGACGGATTTTACGACCTCTTTCGCTTCTTTCTCAGCTCCGATCTGCTGGCCGATCAAGCTTGACAGATCGGCCAAATCAACCATATCCGATTCATCTGCATAATCTTCGGCAGCGAGACGTGCGTAGTGAAGCAGGCGCTTTCCATCCGGCTCTTTCAATGCCCGGTTCATGCTTAAGCTCAACCTGTCGAGGGCATCGACAGCGTCTTTGACGCGGTTTAATTGAATTAAAGACTGCTGCAGGTCTTCTGTTTCACCGTTTTCTTTTGACTGCTGTATGTAGCCTGCCGCGATTTCCCTGCCAAGCTCTTTCGGATCGATTGAAGGGTCGTCTTGAACAGACTGCAGCGCATATTTGTAATCCCAGCCGTTTTGATTCGTATAGTCGACTGAAGCCAGCATGTACTTTCCATAATCCCTCAAGGCATATGCCGTTTCAATCCCGGCCATTTTACAGTTGTCAAAACCGATTAAATCAAACTTTTGCTTCGTATGTTCATAGGCCTTTTTGATTCCCGACTGGAGCTCGCTTATTTTCATTTTTTTATTGCCGAAGTTTTCGTCTCCCCCGTAGCCGTCAACGGAGCCAAGCCCATGCCCCCAGAAGATCAATACATATTTTTTAGCCGGGTATGTTTTGACTCCCCATGTGATAAAATCTGTGACGGAGCCGGGACTGTCCATATTTGTCTTCCCGATATTTTCGAGGGGCGCCAGCTTCTGATGTTCAACTTTCCACCTCTGATTCACCTTGTGACTGATCGACGGGTTCGCCCATTTTTTTGCTCCTCCTGTCTGAAGAACGACATTGACGTTTGAAGATGAACCCGCATCCATCATTTCCTGAATGTCATCGCTTGCCATATGAAAATCGCTTTCCATGTCAGAACCAATCATATATACAAGAATAGTGTAGTCGTCTTTTTCTTTTAATAGAGCGGCTGATGCCGGCTGAAAAAAGGCGACTGAAATAACGGAAACCACAATCCATTTGATCAAGTTCATCTTCTTATGCTCCTTATTTAAGATTCCGGGAAATAAATAAGAGAGTAGTAGCCGTCCTCGTCCGGCTGTTCATGTTCTAATGAATATCCAACGGATCGGAAGCACGCTAAGCACCTCTCGTTATCCTCTTCAATTCCGGCAAACCATTTGTTGATCCGGCTCATTTCCGGCAATGCCATCGTCCTTTTGATGAGCGCTTTTCCATATCCCTCTCCGCGCAACAACGGATCGACTAAAAGAGCAATGTTCCCGGTCAAGTCCTCCTCAACTTCAACCATGACAACGCCGACAGGCTTGCCGTCCTCTAAAGCCGCCCATACCCGGTAGTTTTCATTCCCGTCTGCAAAATTGAACCACTCGTCAAGCGGCATCATCCCTTCCAGCCGCCTTTTCACTTCTGCATCCTCAAACCAAGTCTGCAGCCATTCAATATTTTCTTTTCGAAACAGACGTAGTTCTTCTATATTGCTCATTGTTTTCTCCTTTACTGCGCGTATTTTTCAGCCTGCAGGCGATACAGCTCTGCATACTGGGCCTGATTTTTCATCAATTCTTGATGGGTGCCGGCCTCCGCTACCCTTCCTTTTTCTAAAAATACGATGTGATCGGCAAAACGGGCCGTGCTTAACCGGTGCGAGACAATAATGACTGTTTTGCCTTGCGTCAGCTTTTGCAGCTTATCAAATATCTCTTCCTCAATAAACACATCCAGCGCAGAGGAGGGTTCATCGAATATCAAAATGTCGGCAGACTCATCACGCATAAATGCGCGGGATATGGCGATCCGCTGCCATTCTCCCCCCGACAAATTCCTGCCGCCGAACAGTCTGCCAAGCTCTGTTTCATAACCGTCTTCAAGCTTATGTAAAAACTGATCCACTCCGCCGAAGGCCGAAGCACTTTTTATTTTAGCCAAGTCGGTGCAAGAAGAAATGTCGCCCAAGCCGATATTGTATTTCAATGTCATTTCGTACCGCAAAAAATCCTGAAACACAGCTGCGGCATTTGACCGGTAATGTTCAATATCATACTTATAAAGTGGTAAACCATTATAAGAGATCGTGCCTTGATTAGGATCAAAATAACGCAGGAGCAATTTAACGAGTGTGCTTTTGCCTGATCCATTTTCTCCCACGAGAACGGTCGTCTTATTCAATGGAATATCGAGCTTATGAATATCAAGAACCGTTTTGGTTCCATCATAAGAAAATTCCACTTGATCACATGTAAATCCTTTTTCCTTTTGAGCAGCTGGCGCGGTTTCCCCATTTTCCATGCCATTTTTGCTGTTTAAAAAAGAATGAACATTTCCGAGGTGCCTCGTTTCTCTTGCACCGATCGCAAACGCAGCGAACATTTCATTGATTCCTTCGTTGAACTGAACCGCGGCTCCGATAAACAGCATCACATCCCCGATGGACAACCGACCATAAAAAGCCTGGTGAACGATGTAAATCAGAACGGCACCTGCGGCCAAAGATTGTAATACCGACCAGAACAGCTGATACAGCGCCAGTTTTTTTTGATCGTTGGACAGCGTATGGAGGAGCTCCATCGAGGTGTTTTTATAAAAAGACTTAAAAAAAGGAACAAGATTGTATATCTTGACCTCTCCGGCTGTTTCAGACATGAGAGGGACACCTGCATAATATTCCGCGCGCCGTCTCAGTTCCTGAACCTCTTTCCGTCCTTCAAAGGTCGCGTTGTTTAATTTCGCCTCCCAGTACAGTTTAGGAACGGCCAATATGAGAAACAGCAGCGGCACCCACGGTGCAGACATGCCGATCAGTAAACTGCTGGCTGCAATCATCACCATTCCGCCGAAGGTTTGAGACACGATGGAAACCCACATCGTGACAAAATATTCATTATAGCGGATGATTTGTGTATTGGTATGAAAAGATGCGTCTTCAAAAGCCGCGATATCAGGAATGGAAATTGCCTTTTTCATGAGCATTTCATCAAGATAAGCTTCGAGCTTGGCGGTAAGGAGCCTTTTCTGCATTTCAGCCACAGGCTGAAGGGCATCTACGATCAGCGTAAAAGCAATGTATGCAAAGGCCGCCCAAACAAGCGCATTCCAAGAAGACAGCTCAAACGGCGCCCGTGCAATCTCATCGATCACCTCTGCACTCAGCCAGACTAGGAGCGGTCCGAGCATTGCATTCAGCAGTGTAATAAAAAATAGAACAGCCGACTTAAAAGGGTCGCAGCGCCAAAACAACGATAAACCATAAAAGATGATGGAAGCGGTTTGAGGCAGCTTTTTGAAAAAGGAACAAAACTTCAGCAATATACCTCATCCTTCCCCTGAAACGATTTGGCCTGCATGCGGAACATTCTGCTGTATTCCCCGTTCTTGTCCATAAGTTCCTGATGGCTTCCCTCTTCCGCAATTCTTCCGTTTTTCAAAACCAGTATGCGGTCAGCCATTTTTACCGTACTGAACCGATGGGAAATCATGATCACCGTTTTTCCCTCTGTGAAGCTGTGAAATTGCCGGAAAATATCATACTCAGCCCGAATATCCAAGGCTGCGGCAGGCTCGTCCAATATGACAAGCCCGGCATCTTTCATAAACGATCTGGCTAAAGCAATCCGCTGCCATTGGCCTCCAGAAAAATCGGTACCGCCCCATTCAGGGCCGATCATCGTTTCCAGCCCTTCAGGCAAATCCTCGATCATCGGTTCCAGCTTGGCAGCCCGGGCTGAGGCGCGAATTTTTTCCTCATCACCTAAAGCTTCCGTTCGGCCTACCGCGATATTGTACCGGAGTGACAATTCGTACTTACCAAATTCCTGAAACACGACCGCCATCTTGTTTCTCAGCTCTTGAAGATCGATCTTGCGGATGTCTTTGCCGTTCACTTTAATCTCACCCTCATCATATTCATAAAAACGGCAGAGCAGTTTGATGAGCGTTGTTTTCCCCGATCCATTCGCCCCTACAATGGCAATTCTTTCGCCCGGTGATACTGAAAAACTGATTCGATTCAGAACATCGCCTGTGCGCATGTCATCTGATTCAGGCTGCTCGTCGTGTTCCCCCAGCTCTTCATCCTCAAGCTCAGCGAACATATCCAAATCTTCCTCATCTGCATCCGCATCAGCTTCATTTACCTGGGGGCACGCAGCCGCTTCTCTGAAAGGATAGCGGAAGGTTACATTTTTGAATTCGACTGCCAGCGGTCCTGCGTCCCCGAGAGATTCGCCATTGGAAGGAAGCCTGATATCCTTTTCAGCGTTCATAAAAAGAAAAAAGTCTCTTCCCATTCTCCATATATCCAACGTGTCTGCACCTTCTTTGGCGATATCCCGGAGAGCCGTTGATAATTGAAACACAGCTCCCAAGTACAGCGATATATCCCCCACAGAAAAACTGCTTGAATGGGATTGGGACAGAATCCAAAAGTACCCCAAACCCGTTCCCGCCCCAGATAAGAATCCCGTTAAAACCGACCAGCGTGCACTTCTGATCTGAATGTTCCGCAGCACAGAATATAAGCCTTTAAAAGCAGATTGATATAAATCAAGAAAGAAAGACCCCAGGCCAAACAGGCGTACTTCTTTAGCGGATCGTCTCCCGAGCAGAATGTGGCGCGCATATGCGGCTCTCCTTCTGACAGGGGCGTAATCCTTGTGATATTCCCACTCCAATTCATTATAATGATTATGGACAAAAGCGAATGGAGCGGTAGACAAAATAAGGATGAAAGCAAGGACGGGCGACAGATAGGCGATGATCAAAACGACACCCGCCAAAGACATAATGGCAGTCACCAAGTTGGAACTGATATTAATGAATTGGGAAGGAAGCCATGTCGAACGATCCCGCAGCGTTTCCAGCCGGTCCCTGTATTTTGGATCCTCAAAAAAACGCATCCCCGGAATGCGGTCAAAAGCGTCGATTAACAAACTGTTGACTGTGATCATCGATCTCTCAGAAAGCATGGCCTTTACCCATTTTTCCAATGATTTAACGACACTGATCATGACTAAGCTTCCCGCATAAATGACAGCCCATATTTCAGCATGGATGACGGCTTCCTGCTCGACAATGCCGTCGATCATTTGCTTTGAAGCGTACAATTGGATTAAAGGGGCTGCGGCTTCGATCAGCATAAAGAAAACCATGCAAATCATCAGCCACGGGCCGGATTTCCAGACCATTTTTCCAAGCAGGCCCGCCGTTTCCAGCGGCTCTTGGATATGCTTCATCTTCCACACATGCTTCACCTTCATTTTCTTTACCTATTGTGGTCATTGATACGAGTATATTTTGGCTTTCTCCGGCGTATTGACGGTTTCGATATCAGCCATGACCCTTGGTTTTCCCGGACGGCTCCGAGCGAGAAGGTGATCCTTTCCCTTTGATGCTTCCCTGAGCCATATTTCCAAGTCAATGACAGATCTCATGTACTGATAGCCCATGCCCAGATCATTATTTGGATCTTCAGAGCGGATAGCCATAGCCAGCAAGTGTTTCCACCATATATCGCGCTTAATGATACCGAGTTCTTCAACGAAGACGCGCTCCCCCGGTTCAAAAAGCTGAAGGACGTGTCTGCGGTCATTCATAAAGCTTTTCCTGGCCATATGGGCATATGTTGTTTTCGTTGATCTGTTATATACATAGGACGGCAGGATATCGGTGAAAGATTTGCGAAGAAGCATTTTAGAGCCGGCATAATGTTCTTCAAGCCCTTTTAATACATCAAAATGCTGTTCAGGCGGTACGGAAAATGAAAATTCGATCAGCCGCCGATCCAAAAACGGATGGTACGTAGGCAATGTCACACCCACAGCATCCATGTACCTCGCTCTCGGCCACAAAAAGTCAAAATGAAACCTCTTCCCCCACACTGAGAGCTTCCGGCTTTTTCGATAGCGAAGATGATCTTCCTTATTGATCTCCCGTTCTCTTTTTTGGTGTTCTGCAGTAAAGTATTCAGGCAGCTCATATTCCGTATCTGACCACAGGAGGTCATAATAGAGCTTTTCACCGATGTAAGGCATGAAAGGGGCGACTCCGTATTGCAATCCGAGCTTCAGCATCTCTTTCACGCTGCCGCCTGACCATTCGCGAAGCAATTTGTAGATTTCAGAAAAACGTCTCTGGCGAAGCAGAGAATCGATCACTGACACTTCTCCGCTAAAAATGAAATCCCCGCCCTCACCTGTAAGGACAGACGAAGCACCATACTCCTCAGCGATCACTGTAAAAGTCTCATTAACCAGTGAATTGGCTCTCGGATCAGGACCGTCTACAAACCAAAGCGGATCACGCCCGATTTCCGCGTTAGGAATTTTAGCTGTAGCGTCTCCAAGAATAATCAGGCCGGGGATGTCCATATCTCGCATCATATTTTTCACAAGGTCCCTGTCATGGCTTAAAATCATGTCGGGATCGGCGAATGATATGTTGACGGCCAGCAGCTGTTCCTTGCATCCGCCTGCGATTGCGGCGGCGGTTACGGCAGCTGAATCCAGTCCGCCGCTTAATTCGACAATATGCTTTTGATCTTTTAAACGATCTGCTGTCACTTCCTGAAGAAGCTCCCGAAACCGCGGAACAGCATCTCCGGCAAGATCTTTTTCGTTTAACAGCTGCGGAAGTCCCCAATAGCTGTGCACGTGAACCGCATGATCCCTACTGAGAAAAGCGTAGGAGGCCGCAGGCACTTTGCGTATTCCTTTGAAAAACGTCCGATCTTCAAAGCCGTTTTCTCCCACAGCGAAGCCTGAAGTGGGAAACATTCTGCACACATCTTGATCGATGATAAAAGGAATATCATGAACGAGCAAAAGGATGCGCATGTCATTCGCTGCAAACCATTCTCCTTTCGGACTGACCCAGTAGTAAACCGGACGGGTTGCGTATGTATCCGTCGCCAAAACAAGACTATGCAGACTGTCATCCCACCACATCATTGTAAACTCGCCATGCGAGTGAGACAGTATGGCTGCTTTGTCCTGCCGCAATGACGCGTACAGCTTGTCATCATGTTCAATCTTTCTGGTGCCATCCGATTTTGCGTTAAGACCGCCGCTGATCCAGCCGTCTAAGATGACGGGGTGCAAAAGGTTTGCTTGAGCCGAAGGTCTAAAAGCTTCATCGTATCGAATATACGCTTCAGCCATGTTTGCGATCCCGCCGCTGTAGCTGTGAATCTGTTCCGCCCGCCCCCATTTTTTGACGGCCGAGACCCACTCTTGCCATGCAACGGTGTTGTCTCCCTGCATTCCAAACCATATTTTCATACTAGAGATAACACCCACCTTTCAGCATAAGCGCTCATCTTATACGTCTGTAAAACTTTTAAATTCTTATTTTTATGATTCGGGTCAATTGAATTGCCGTTTTCCATCTGAACCCAAGCATGAGAAAACAGCTTGTCATCGATTTTCTTGACACCGATCACGAGACTGGCATCAGACCCATTGCTGAATAAAATAGATTGAATTGTTAATGCGATAGAAACGCATGAAGTAACTAAATGGTCGTCTTCATCAAGCGAATACAAATATTCGCCGTGGCGGTGCAGTTCGTCTGTAGCAAGCAGCCCTGCACCTCTTTGCTGTGCACTCGCATACAGCGGAAACAGATGGATCGCAATTTTTTCATAGGCTTCTTCAAAGTCATGATTTAACAGCATCATACGTACAAAAGCATGAACGGTTGTAAAATACTCATGATTTTTGACAGGCGCTCTCTTTTTCATCAGCTTTTGTCCTCTATTTTAATCAGCTTATGATGTGTCAGTTCCTGTATCGCCTCATTTAAAATCGCTGACAATTCTTCCTCCGTCTGATCGAACGCCGATTGCCACTTGATCAGAATATCTTTTTTATCCTTTCGTTCATTTTCAATTTCGATCCACAGCTCTTTTAAAGCCCCTTCCAATCCGAAATACTGCCCGTTGTCCAGGTTTAGAACGATGCATTCATTCTCCAATACGGTTGTCGCCGTCTCTTGATTTCGAATAATTTTCAAAGGTTAGACCTCCCCGGTATGCATGATTTCAGAAAAATAAAGGAGAAGAGAGCCGGTAAGCTCTCTTTTAGCACTTTATTGATGATGTTCTTTCCACTCCCAGGCGAATGCCGTTATTTCTCGGCGCTGGAGCGTTTTAAAAAGAGCCTGCAACGCGATGATACCCCTGAATTTACCAACTGATCACATGAATCAGATTATCACAGGACAATATCAAAAAAACCGCAAAAAACTACCGAAAACCGACATGATTAGCCAACTGCATCAATGGGCCATTATTACGGGATTTATTCGGAGGAAAAAGAAAAAGAGAGCCTATCGACTCTCTTTTGCAGGGAAAAACGAATATATACCTTGTTTAAGCTTTCTGCTTGATCAAATTAAGCATCGTTCCTTTTTTTACTGCGCAGTAGCGCGATGTTACTTTAAGCTTTTTATAGATTTTGCTCAAGTGATACTCTACGTTGCGCGTCGACATTTGTAAGTCCGCTGCGATCTCTTTATTTGTTTTACCGCTGGCTACCTTCTGCAAAATATCCAGTTCTGTGTCTGTCAAATGCTCGTCCACCGCAAGATCGGAGTCGAGCCTCAGTTTTTGCAGCAAGCCGTCGGGAAATAACACAGCCCCTTTTAAACACAATAAAATACTCGAAGCAATCATGCTGTCTGTATACGATTTATCGATAAACCCTTTGACTCCGGCTTCGATCAGCTTATTAAAATATGAGTGGATTTCATCTCCCGAAAACATAATGATAATTTTGGATTGAGGTGCGATTTCAAGCGTTTTAAGAGACAGTTCCAACCCGTTCATCCCCGGCATTTTTAAATCATAAAGAAAAACGTCTATATGTACCTCTTGATTTTTTAAGAGGTCGAGAGCTTCATTTCCTTCGTGGCAAACGATGACATCCATATTATATTTTTTTAATATTTCCTTCATTCCGGATGTCAAAACTCTGTAGTCGTCTACTAACAACACGCGAATCATCAGTAACACTCTCCTTAAGTCAGTTTCCTCCGAACAAATACCGCAATAAAAACCCCATGAATAGAATTGAAGGATGATGTCGGGTTTTTCGTGCCTTTTTGTGGTTTTTACCACTTTATTCTATGATAGCATGAATATGTAATCAACTGGAAGTAATAAGGAGGTGACACAGATGCGCAAATTGGAAACTGCCCAAGTTAAAAACTATGGTACATTCCTGACTGTTACTCTTTCTAAAAAAAGCAAGCCGGGCGACGGCAAATTCGGCCGCGGCGTAAAACGCGGTTAAGAGTGTATGAGAAAGAGAGCGCGCGCGGCTCTCTCTTTTTCCGTTCAGCAACCAAAAAAAGAGTGCGGATCGTTGAAATCCGCACTCTTTTGCCAATCAATTAATGTCCGCTGTGCTCAGAATGTTTTGCACCTGGAGAACCGCCCTCAGGGTTGTCTCCGTGATAGTTGTGAGCAGCGAAGATCCAGACGGAACCAGCAATAATCGCAACCGCAATAAATGCGGCAAACAGCGTATTCCCGACTTGGATTTTGCCGCTGTCACTTTCAGTCATGTGCATAAACATTAAGAGCTGAAGTCCAGCTTGGATGATCGCAAAACCGAAAATAATCCACAGCTTTGCAGCCATGCTTAAATCCGTATAAATCACCCACAAGGCCAATAAGGTCAGCACAATGGACAACACGAACCCGACAACATGCTTCCAAGGAAAGTGGCTGTGTTCAGCCGATTGTTTTGCCGCCATTATACATTCACCAACCCTATCAAATAGACACCGGTAAAGATGAAGATCCATACCACGTCTAAGAAGTGCCAATACAAACTTGAGATAAACAGCTTAGCAGACGTTTGCGGGGTTAGGCCGCGCTTTTTCGTCTGAAGCAAAATGCCGATAATCCAGAAGATACCGATCGATACGTGCAGTCCGTGCGTTCCCAAGAGAACAAAGAAAGATGACCAGTAAGCACTTGTCGATAAAGTGGCACCTTCGTGTACATAATGATTGAACTCATAAAGCTCATAGCTGACAAAGCCAGCACCGAGCAACAGGGTAATGATCATCCAGATCATCACGCCTTTCAAACTGCCGCGGCGCATCTCATGCACTGCGATGCCGCATGTGAAACTGCTCGTTAACAGCAGGAACGTCATGATTAAAACGAGCTTTGCGTCGAACAGTTCTGCCGGCAGTACGCTCCCCGCTGTTCTGTTATGAAGAACAGCATAGGTCGCAAATAACGTAGAGAATAAAGCAATCTCCGCTCCAAGAAAAATCCAAAAGCCAAGGATATTCAACCTTCCGATTTCAGAACGGTATTCCATAGGAGCGTTAGAATTGCTGTGTTCTGCATGTTCCATCAATCCCGCCTCCTTTACTTGGCATTCTTTCGTTCAGTCTCTTTTATTTCCTCAACACTTACATAGTAGCCGTCGTCATATTCAAATGAACGAAGAATCATACAGAGGAATACACCGATCAGACCGACGATTCCCATCCAGAACCATTCAAAGACAAGCCCGAATCCAGCAAATCCGAAGCATAATGACATGAGAAACGGACGGCCTGAATTGCTCGGCATATGAATCTTTTTAAACTTGCTTTCAGGATGAATCTCGACATTGTCTTCCTTCATTTGCGCAAATGCGTCAGGTGATGTGACCTCAGGCAGAACCGCAAAGTTATAGTGCGGCGGGATCGCAGAAGATGTAGCCCATTCAAGCGTACGACCCATTCCCCAAGCATCTCCTGATTCTTCGCGTTTTGAATGACGGAAGCTGTAGAAAATGTTGTAGCAGAGAACGATGAATCCTGCGGCCATCAGCAATGCGCCGAATGTCGCAATCATGTTCAATGCAGTCCAGCCGTCTTCTGCTCCGTATGTGTAAATACGGCGAGGCATTCCTTGCAATCCAAGGAAATACATCGGGAAGAAACAGATGTTAAAGCCCGTCATGAACAGCCAGAAGAACCATTTTCCGATGCGTTCGTTCAGTTTGTGACCGAACATTTTCGGATACCAGAAGATCAATCCGGCGAAACATGCAAACACAGTACCCGCGATCAGCACATAGTGGAAGTGCGATACGAGGAAGTATGTGTTGTGATATTGATAATCCGCAGCTGCCATCGCAAGCATAACGCCCGTAACACCGCCGATGACGAAGTTCGGAATAAATGCAAGCGACCACAGCATCGGCGTAGTGATTTTGATTCTGCCTCGATGCAGCGTCAACAGCCAGTTAAAGATTTTAACCCCGGTCGGCACCGATATCGCCATCGTCGTAATCGAGAAGAACGAGTTGACTGCCGCGCTGTTGCCCATTGTGAAAAAGTGGTGCAGCCAAACGACGAAGCTGAGAACCGAAATGGCAACAATTGAATAAACCATTGCTTTGTAGCCGAACAGCTGCTTTCTTGCGAATGTCGCAATGATTTCTGAAAAAATACCGAAAGCAGGCAAAATCACGATGTAAACCTCAGGATGTCCCCAAATCCAGAACAAGTTCGCCCACAGCATCGGCATACCGCCGTTCGCCAAGGTGAAAAAGGCTGTTCCGAACAAGCGGTCAAATGTCATCAGCGCCAAAGCCACTGTCAAGACAGGGAAGGCGAAAATGATAATCACACAAGTGATCAGCGTTGTCCAAGTGAACATCGGCATCCGCCATAGGGTCATGCCTTTTGTACGCATTTTCAGGATGGTCACCATAAAGTTAATCCCGGTGAGAAGTGTACCGATACCCGCGATCTGAAGTCCGAGCAAGTAATAGTTTTGCCCAGGCCCAGGACTCAGCTCATTGCCTGCAAGCGGCATGTAAGCCGTCCATCCTGCATTCGGCGATCCGCCGATGACGAATGAAATATTAAACAGCATCGCTCCGACCATGAAGGTCCAGAAGCTCAAGTTGTTCAAATACGGGAATGCAACATCGCGCGCACCGATTTGGAGCGGTACGACGACGTTCATTAATCCAATAAGAAACGGCATCGCCATGAAAATGATCATGATCGTACCGTGTGTCGTAAACACTTCATTATAGTGGTTGGAATCTAAAAAGCTGTTATTAGGAAGCGTGAGCTGGGCACGCATCATTAACCCGTCGACACCGCCGCGGAAAAACATAATGACTGCGGCAATGAGGTACATGATTCCTAAACGTTTATGATCGACGGTGGTAATCCATTCTCTCCAAAGCCATTTCCATTTTTTGAAGTATGTCAGCACAAATACGATTGCAATGGATGTAAGCAAAATGGAAATCTGTGCTCCAAGAATTAATGGGTCACCTGTAATTATGAATTCGTCCCATTTCAAATTCATGCAAGCTTCCTCCTTTCCTAGTGAGTATCTTGGTCTTCAGATTGTTTTTGATCTTTGTTTGTCTTCACGTTTTCAAACGGATCTGATTTTGAGTGCGGAGACAATGGTTTATAGCCCAATCTTTCGCGGGCTTTAATGGCGTATTCCGCATCATTTCCGTGGTTAACGTACTTCAGGTGTGTCGATGAGAACGTCATTTCGTCCGCATGCTGAGGAAGCATCAGTTCATCGTACTGGCTTTTCGTCAGCTTAGGAGCTTCTTTCTGCGTTTTCTTCACCCAGTCGTTAAACTTGCTTTCAGATACCGCTTTAACATCAAACTGTTGTTCTGCAAAACCTTCACCTGTGAAGTTTGCATTTCGGCCTTTATAAGTACCCTCATGGTCTGCCTGCAAATATTGCTCCATTTCCATTCCGGACATGGCATATTTTTGCCCGCCAAGCTGCGGAATCCACAGTGATGCCATAGAGTCGGCAGATGAGATTTTAAACAAGATCGGTCTGTCTGTCGGGATATTCAAATAGTTGACCGTTTCGATATCCTGTTCCGGGTAGCTGAATACCCATTTCCAATCGACAGATGTTGCATATACGACCAAAGGTTCCTTGTCCTTTGATGCTTTTGGAGCCTCTTCTAGAGAATAAATTGTTTGAACTGTCGGCACTGACAGCGCAATAACAATTAAAATCGGAACCACTGTCCAGACGATTTCTAAAAATGTATTGCCTTCTACTTCCGGGCTGTAAGGAGACTTTCTGTCTTTACGCTCACGGTATTTCACAATCATCACAGTAAAAAGGACAAATACGACCGCTACGATAAACAGCATAAATCCAATCGATAATAGAATAAGATCTCTTTGCTGCGAAGCAACCGGTCCTTTAGGATCCAATACCGCGATTTGACTGCAGCCGCCCAATAAAAAAACGGAGGAAAGCAGAGTCAGCATAATCAGTGGTTTAAATGCTCTGAACAAGAGGATCACCATCCTTCCTTAAATGATGTCTAAAATTTGGTCAGAATATCTAAGATAAAAGGATTCTGAAAAACTTTTTTCTTCTACCTTGCTATGCTATCAAAATCTTCACCAATTAGCCTTATTTTTTTCGATTGTTCACCTTTTTTTCACCCGAATGTCACAAAATCGTCAAAATTTGTTCATGATATTATGAATAACGAAGGAAATAGACTGGTAATTTTTTAGTTCTTTTTACACACATAGCAAGAGCTGACAAATCCCTCTGGAACAAAAAATCTGTCAAATTTAGGTTTACCACAATAAAAAACTTTGGTCAATCATTAATTTAACATTGTTAAATTTTTTCATAGTGAATCATTATCTTCCCCCATTCCTTTTCCCTGTTGACAACACGCTTTAAACTTCAACACATCAAAAAAGAGCTTCCTTCTGTAACTGAAAGCTCTTTTTCATCCTATTTAATAAGCGTTATCGCATTTTAGCTTTGATAGCCGTTCGGATGTGCTTTAAACCACTTCCACGCGCTGTCAATGATCGTTTCCAGCTCGGCGTATTTCGGCTGCCATCCCAGTTCTTTCACTGCTTTTTCCGAAGAGGCGATCAGCTGTGCCGGGTCTCCTGCACGCCGCTCTGCAACCTCCGCCGGTATCGGGCAGCCTGTCACTTTCCGGGCTGTTTCAACGACTTCTTTGACCGAGAAGCCCGTGCCGTTTCCGAGATTGTATACGGTGCTTTCTCCGCCCTTTCGAAGCCTTTCGACAGCGAGGATATGCGCGTCGACCAGATCCATTACATGAATGTAGTCTCTGATGCACGTGCCATCTGCAGTCGGATAGTCGTCGCCAAAAATCATAATCTTGTCGCGTTTGCCAAGCGCGACTTGAAGAATGATCGGGATCAGGTGCGTTTCAGGCTGGTGATCCTCGCCGACCAATCCGTCTACATGCGCCCCGGCAACATTAAAGTAGCGAAGAACGACATGACGGATTCCGTATGCTTTTTCAGACCACTTCAGCATTTTTTCAATAGCAAGCTTCGTTTCCCCGTACGGGTTTGTCGGATCCGTCGGATCTGTTTCCATAATCGGCACCCGATCCGGTTCTCCGTATGTTGCAGCCGTTGATGAGAAGACAATTTGCTTCACATCGAACTCTTTCATGACCTTTAACAGGCAAACGGCTCCGTAAACATTGTTGTCATAATATTTGAGAGGATCTGTTACGCTTTCTCCAACCAATGAATCGGCCGCGAAATGCATGACAGCCTCAATCTCGTTTTCCTGAAACACTTTTCTCAGGAATGCTTCATCACGCAGATCTCCATTATAGAAAGAAGCTCCCTTTAAAGCCGCCTCTTCATGTCCAGTTTGCAGGTTATCAATAATCACGACTTCTTCATTGCGGCTTAACAGTTCCGCTACAGCATGGCTTCCAATATAGCCCGCCCCTCCGCATACTAATATTGCCAATTGATTTCTCTCCTTTCAGCGGCGTTATTCTTCTATGTTAAATCTATAAAACGCCTGTGAATCTCTTTTTCAATCCTAAGATGATATATTTGCTATTTCATTTTACCACCTTCAGCATTTTCCAGCTTGTATTTTCATCATTTCTTCAAATAAAAACTCGGGGTAAAACAAAATGAGAGACCCCCGTTCCATTAAATACCTTACAAGGAATAGTTCGGGTTTTTATCCATGACAATGGTTTTCTCTTGGTGAACTAACCGATTTTGAGGCAAAAGCTATACTTTTTTCACTGCATTTGAAACCAATGTTCTTTTTTTCCACTTAATGCTGGTCGAAAATAGTATTTTCGTATTACCCTTCTTTAACCCATACAGCAACTAAGCCGAAAGGACCTTCCCTACCCACCATGTCTTCATTCTAAATCATTCCTTGAAACCTTTGATTTTCCAATATTTCTAAACAATAATCTCTCAAAAAACCCTTTCTTATTTTTAGAATATTCAAAGGATATTCGGCTGCAATTGAGAAATTCTTAATAGGGAAAAATGATCATTTTTATTTGAATACTATCCAGTCAGTAATTGATTGTTTATTATTATAAGTAAGAATCTAAGTTTTTTTGGTTTTTTTAGTCAGTTATTTAGGGAATAGGTAGGTTTATCAATGATGACTTTGTGAATTTTTTATGAAATTTGTCATTGTTTTCACATGGCTGTTGTTTTATAACTTTTATTGCATCTCAAGGAAAAACCGTTTTTTCTTTGAGGTGAACAACGTCTTATCATATTGGAGGAAGCTATGAATACTCAAACGAAACACAAGTTGGACAAAGATTGGGTGATTTTGATGAAGGAGGCGAAAAAACTTGGGCTGCAAATTGAAGATGTGAAAGAATTCCTTCGCAGTCAGCCCATCCAAAGCGATGCTGAAAAACCGATAAGGCAATAAGCGTTTAGAAGCATCAGTTATCCAAAAAAACAGGCGGTTCTGTTGAATCTTGGTCTATCAAGATGATCCAACCGGCTGTTTTAACGAGTGTTTTAATTGATAATGACGTATTTGAGCAGCAGGCCTGCTGCCTGTGTATAGATTCTGTCTGCTCCATAGAAACGCGCGTTTTAAGGAGCAGCCTTACCTTTGCCCTGTACATAGGTCGTTTCATTTTTCCAGCTTCACTCTCTTAAGGGGTACCAGACCGGATTGATTAAGGCGTTTTAGAGGCATTGCTGACCAACGCTGACGCCAGCAGTCCCATACACTTTCTTCTGCATCGGTTTCGATTGCCTTTCTCCCGAAGGAGGGCGGAGCTTTTCGTCTTGATCCTTCTGATAACATCCTCAGGCTTCCTTTCCATCCTCTCTTTTCTGTTAAATTCGCCTCTATAATCGATTTTCCCGATGGTAAATATCTAAAATATCAATTTTACTGATGATTGTTGTTATCTTAAACTGAATTCATGACCGATTCCAAAGGAGGATGAAGAATATGGGGATAGCAGCAATCTGCGGAAGCTCCCGCGAAAACGGAAATACGGAAGAACTGATGAATCGATTAGTGGACGGACTTGATGCCGATAAGATATTTCTGCGAAACTATCACATTCAGCCGGTATCGGACTACAGGCACAGCAATACAGCCCCTTTTTACCCTGATGATGACTACAGAGACCTGATCAGCCGGGTGCTTGAGGAGGATATCCTGATTTTTGCCACTCCGATCTATTGGTACGGCATGTCGGGTCTGATGAAAAATTTTATTGACCGCTGGTCACAGACATTGATAGAGCACGGAAGATCTGCATTTAAACAGCAAATGGCGAAAAAAACGGTCTACGTCGCGGCTGTCGGAGACGATGATCCCCGCTTGAAAGGACTGCCGCTCATCCAACAGTTTCACTACATATTTGATTTTATGAACATGACATTCGACGGCTATTTGCTCGGCAAAGGGAACAAGCCCGGCGGCGTGATGACAGACCGGGAAGCGATTGCGTCTGCAAATGAACTGAGAAGGAAGCTGACAGAGGCGGAAACGGGGCGGAAGGCATGACAAATGAGAAGGTGAACAAACGGTTTCTTTTATGGAAAAAACATTTATTCGAGATGATCAGGTCTTTCATCTTATATAAATAAAACGCTGTGTGAAAATTGAAGAATAAATCCGGAGCTTGTTACATACCTTTGTTGTATCTTTTCAGACAAACACAAGGAGGGGCAAAGAAAAAATGAGAGAGGGCAAAATAGATTACAGCAAAGCTGCGGCATCTCCGGAGTTCCAGCGGTTGTTATCACGGAAACGGGCTTTTATTGTACCGATGACGATTTTCTTTCTGCTCTTTTATTTCCTGCTGCCGGTTATGACATCATACTTCACATTTTTGAATCAGCCGGCAGTCGGAGCCATCACATGGGCATGGGTTTTCGCGATCGCTCAGTTTGTTATGACATGGACGCTGTGCATTGTGTATACGAAAAAAGCCGGTGAATTCGATCAAATTGCAAACGATTTCAAAAAGAAGATTGGAGGCGTTGATTCATGAGTGCCACAGCCTTTATTCTGTTTCTTGCCATTGTTGCTCTCACGCTTGTCATTACGTATTTCGCGGCCAAACAGACAAAAACGGCCAATGAATTTTACACGGCGGGAGGAGGGCTTACCGGCATTCAAAACGGACTGGCTATCGCGGGAGATTACATGTCAGCGGCTTCTTTCCTCGGCATTGCCGGGATGATCGCTTTGAACGGGTTTGACGGCTTTTTCTACAGCATCGGCTTCCTCGTCGCTTATTTAGTCGTGCTTTACATTGTGGCAGAGCCGCTCCGAAATCTCGGCAAATTTACAATGGCGGACATGATTGCCTCCCGTTTTAAACAAAAGAAAATTCGCGGTGTCGCCGCATTAAACACGATCACGATCTCCACCTTTTATATGATTGCACAGTTAGTCGGCGCCGGCGCGCTGATCAAGCTTCTGCTCGGCATCGATTATACGCTTGCCGTGTGCATTGTCGGGGTTTTGATGACCATCTACGTCGTATTCGGCGGAATGATCGCAACCAGCTGGGTCCAGATCATCAAGGTCGTTCTCTTGATGGCGGGGACGCTCATTATTTCAATCATCGTTTTTTCAAAATTCGGCTTCAGCCTGACGAACATGTTTGAACAAATGAAAACAGCTACTCCGCTTGGGGCGGATTTTTTGAACCCCGGCAATAAGTATAAAGTTCCTCTTGAAACACTTTCACTCAATTTGGCACTCGTCCTCGGAACAGCCGGCCTGCCTCACATTCTCATCCGATTTTATACAGTAAAAGATGCCAAAACGGCAAGGAAATCGGTAATCTCGGCAACATGGATTATCGGTATATTTTATATTATGACGGTCTTTCTCGGTTTTGGTGCTGCCGCGTTTGTCGGTTTTGAAAACATTTTAGCTGCCGATAAAGCGGGGAACATGGCTGCACCGCTGCTTGCTCAGGCGCTCGGCGGAGATTTTCTGTTCGCCTTCGTCTCAGCCATCGCGTTCGCAACGATTTTGGCGGTGGTCACAGGACTTGTTCTGTCGGCGGCATCCGCCTTTGCGCATGATATATACAGCCAGATTATCAGAAAAGGCGCGGCTACGGAAAAAGAGCAAATGATCGCTGCAAGGTGGGCTTCCATCGGCGTATCCGTCCTTTCGATTCTGCTTGCTGTCTTCGCCCAATCGCTGAATGTCGCGTTTCTTGTCTCGCTTGCATTTGCCGTGGCGGCAAGCGCCAATCTGCCGCTCATTATCTTCACCGTCTTCTGGAAAAGATTCAATGCGGCCGGCGCTTTGGCCGGCAGTCTGACCGGTCTTTTAAGCGCGCTGATTCTCGTCTCCATCAGCCCGAGCGTTTGGGACCCTGCCGGAAACGCCATTTTTGTCGGAGAACCGCTGATCCCGCTTTCCAACCCTGGAATCATCTCCATTCCGCTCGGCTTTTTAGGCGCTTATCTCGGGACGATTCTGTCTTCAAAAACCCCTGATCAGGAAGCATTTGCAGAAATTCAGGTCAAAGCGCATACAGGTATTCACATGGATCAATCTTAAACTGGATGCACACCCGAAAAAAACTTATGAGCCGGCCGGCCCATAAGTTTTTTTATTCCCGAAAGCCCGCCAGCCGCTCGTTCAGCGTTTTCGTATGCCGGTAGACATCCCTGTAAATTTGAAACAGAGCTTTGTATTGTCTGCTGTATTCACGGCGGGGCGAAAAGGTTTCTTTGATGAGAACGAATCGGTCTGCACAAGCTTCAAGCGATGGAAACCAGCCGCACCCGACGGCCGCGATCATGGCTGCTCCGTATGCCGGCCCCTGTTCGCTTGTCAGTCTGATGATGTCGGCGTTGAAGATATCCGCCTGGATTTGCAGCCATTGGTCGCTTTTGGCGCCTCCGCCGATTGAAATCACGCGGCTGATGTCCTTTCCCGCGGCACGGAATTGTTCAATGCTTTCGTGAAGGGAGAATGTGATGCCTTCAATGACGGCTCTGACGAAGTCCGCCCGTGTATGTGCGCTGTCCATCCCGATGAAGCTGGCGCGAATATTTGCGTCGGCATGAGGGGTTCTCTCCCCTGACAAATAAGGGGTAAACAGCAGCCCCCGGGCACCGGGACGGGAATGGTCAATATCGCTGATTAATTCGTCAAATGACGTTTGCCCGGCAAATACATCTTTAAACCAGCTGAAGCTGCGTCCTGCAGAAAGCGTCACTCCCATTGAATAAAACGCATTGGGGGCGGCGTGGTTCAGAAAATGAATATTGCCGGCAAACTCTTGATCTCGGTTTGATTCATATGTGAGAACAACCCCTGAGGTGCCTATGCTGCAAAGGGCGGTTCCTTCTCTTAAAATACCGGCGCCGACCGCGCCGCATGCATTATCAGCGCCGCCGGCAAACACCTTGACTTCAGGAGCCAGACCGGTTTCGGCCGCGAATTCCGGACTGACGCCGCCGACACAGGCGCCCGGCTCAATCAGATCCGGACATAAGGACTCCGGGATACCGAACTTGCTGCAGAATTCTCCGCTCCATGTCTGATGTTTCACATCAAGCAGGAGCGTTCCGGCCGCATCTGAATATTCGCTGTGCAGACGCCCTGTCATCGTGTACCTGACGTAGTCTTTCGGCAGCAAAAAAACGGCCGCCTTTTCAAACAGCTTTTTTTCATGTTCTTTCACCCATAAAAGCTTCGGAAGGGTAAAGCCTTCGAGCGCCGGGTTTTTCGCGATCTCGAGCAGGCGTTCCTTTCCGATTTTGTCGTTAATCAGCCGGCATTGTTCGGTTGTCCGTGTATCGTTCCACAGGATCGCGTTTCGCAAAACCTCTCCTTTGCCGTTTAAAAGTACCAATCCATGCATCTGTCCGGAAAAGCTGATCCCTTTAATCTGAGATGCTTTTCCCGGGAAATGCATAACTAATTCCTTAATGGCTTCCTTCGTTTTGACCGCCCATTCTGCGGGATCCTGTTCAGAATAACCGGAATGGGGCTGAATGATGGAAAATGGTTTGGAGACCTCGCCGCACAGCTCTCCCCGCTGATTGACAAGGATGATTTTAACTGCGCTGGTGCCGAGGTCGACCCCGATCACGTATTCCTCCACTAGCGTGTCTCCTTTTCTGCCGGCGCTTCGCGCAAAGCGTTCAATAAGTAACGGTTAACGGTCGCTTTCAGTCGTTCCTGGCGGCCTGACTGATTTTCAATTTGGTCGTGTTCAAGAGCGTATGCGGCGAGCTTTTCCAGATCGGTGCGGCCTTCTTTGATCTCAAGCCCAATGCCTTTCGTATAGCTTTCATAACGTTCTTCAATGACCTGGTCGAGCGCTTTGTCTTCAAGCAGACGGGAGGCGACTTTCAAGCCGACTGCATACGTATCCATTCCTGCGATATGAGCGTGAAATAAGTCTTCATCCGCAAAAGACGGGCGCCTTACTTTAGCATCGAAGTTAATGCCGCCGGTTTTAAACCCGCCTGCTTTCAAAATTTCATACATCGCCAGAACCGCAGAATACAAATCGGTCGGGAACTCATCAGTATCCCAGCCCAGGAGCAAATCGCCCTGATTGGCATCAATGGAACCCAGCACATCGTGCAAGGCAGCCACCCTTAGTTCATGCTCAAATGTATGCCCGGCCAAGGTCGCATGGTTCGCCTCAAGATTGAGTTTAAAATGGTCTTTTAAACCGTAAGTTTCTAAAAAAGCGATCGTTGTGGCCGCATCAAAATCGTATTGGTGCTTCGTCGGCTCCTTCGGCTTCGGCTCGATCAAAAATTGGCCGTCAAAACCGATTTCGCGCGCATACTCAACCGCCATTCTGTAAAATGAAGCCAAATTTTCGAGTTCAAGCTTCATATCTGTATTCAGCAATGTTTCATAACCTTCTCTTCCGCCCCAGAACACATAGTTTTCCGCTCCAAGCTCCTTGGCGATGTCCAGCCCTTTTTTCACTTTTGCTGCCGCATAGGCATAGACGTCTGCATTGCAGGAAGTTGCGGCTCCGTGGACATACCTCGGATGCGTAAACATATTGGCTGTATTCCAAAGCAGCTGAACACGGCTAGTCTCCATCATTTCTTTAAGAAAAGACGACATTTGATCCAAATACGCAAAGGTCTCGCGCAGCGTTGCTCCTTCATCAACGATATCAACGTCATGAAAGCAGAAATAGGGCACGCCGAGCTTTTCAAAAAATTCAAAAGCCGCTTCCGCCCGGGCTTTTGCTTTATCCAAAGGATGTGTCATCCGGTTCCACGCCCGGAACATCGTCCCGTCGCCGAAAGGGTCTTTCCCGTCCGCATCAAATGTATGCCAATACGCAACAGCGAAGCGAAGATGTTCCTTCATCGTTTTGCCGCCGACGTATTCATCAGGGTTGTAATATTTAAATGCGTAAGGATTTTCCGAATCAACTCCTTCATACTCAATCATTCCGACATTTTTAAAAAACATTCCGATCTCCCCCTTCACTTTTCCTTGCAAAGCAAACGTTAAAAAACAAGTTTGTTTAACCATTAAACTAACTTCCTTGTATTTATTTTACAAGATGAATCAACCGCTTTCAATGGAAACGAAGGAAAAAATTGAGTTTTCTAAATTTGTTATACTATAATAAATTCACAGCTTCAAAACAATGGAGTGATTGACATTGAATACAGCGGATCAAGCCCTTGTAAAAAAAATGAACAAAGCTCTGATTCTTGAGCAGATTATTGAGAACGCCCCCATTTCAAGAGCAAAACTTTCGGAAATAACGGGGTTAAATAAAGCGACCGTTTCCTCCCAAGTATCTTCCCTGCTTCAAAAGGACATCATTTATGAAACCGGCCCCGGCGAGTCAAGCGGCGGCAGGAGGCCCGTTATGCTGAAATTCAATCGAAAAGCCGGCTATGCGGTCGGTGTAGATATCGGAACCAATTATCTGATTGTTGTGTTAACCGATCTTGAAGGGCATTTGATTGAACAATTCGAACGGACACTGGATGAAGAAGACATTCAGGCGACAGAAGAGGCATTAATCGAATTGACAGGGCTAGCCGTTGACAAAATACCGCCTTCCCCATACGGATTGACCGGAATCGGCGTGTGCGTACCCGGCTTGGTGGACAACGAACGGCAGGTGGTGTTTACGCCAAATAAGCCGATCCATTTGATTCCGTTAAAAGAAAAACTGGAAGAAAGGTTCGGCGTTCCCATTTTAATTGAAAACGAAGCAAACGCCGGCGCCGTGGGCGAGAAGAAATACGGCGAAGCCGGACAGCTGGAGCATGCCGTGTTTGTCAGCATTAATACCGGGATTGGTTTAGGGATTTTAATGAATGGAAAACTGTTTAGAGGTGTGCAAGGTTTTTCCGGAGAAGCCGGACACATGTCCATTCACTTTGACGGCCCATTATGCCGGTGCGGGAATAGAGGCTGCTGGGAGCTTTACGCTTCGGAAAAAGCCGTCTTCTCTCACTATGGAGCGAATTCCGAAGCCCCGCTTTACGAAGTCGTTAAAGAACTTGCAGACCGCAGTGATCCGGGTATGATGGAGACGTTTGAAAGATTCGGTTTTCATATCGGCATCGGACTTCTCAACATCTTGAAGACGTTGAATCCCGATACGATTATTTTGCGGAATACCATTGTGGAATCCTATCCGATCATCGTCGATGCGATTAAAAAAACGATTGCCTCAAGAAGTGCAGCAGAAGCCTTGTCTAATTATCATTTGAAAATCTCCTCGCTTGGCCGCACTGCCTCATCGCTTGGCATGTCCTCCCTTGTGATCGGGCATTTTCTGGAACGGTTTATGAACGAGAGATTTTAATTTTTATATCAAAAAGCGCGTATTCCATTTAGGAATGCGCGCTTTGTTTAGCAGCTTGCACTTTCTTGCCGAACACCTCGGCGGCCGCCTTTGGATCGGCAGCCTTGCTGATGGCGCTGATGATACTGATGCCGTCAGCGCCGGCCTCGATGACGGGGACGCAGTTTTCGGCCGTGATTCCGCCGATTCCGACCACAGGTATGCCAATCCCCTGCCTGCGGAGCTCTTGAATGAGCGAGACGCCCTGCACAGCTTTTGTATCCCGCTTTGTTTCAGTCGGGTAAACCGGTCCTGCACCGATATAATCCGCCCCATCCTTTTCCGCCTTTACGACTTCTTCAAGTGTATGCGCGGACACGCCGAGGATTTTGTCCCCGATTCTCGCTCTGACGTCGGCGGCCTTATCATCATCCTGTCCGATATGCACACCATCGGCGTCAAGCGCAAGCGCGAGTTCTACATCATCGTTGATGATAAACGGAACATTGAACTGTTTGCAAAGAGACTGCACCTGTCGAGCAAACGCCTTTTGATCTCCTGCTTTTAACGCGTCCTCGCCTTTTTCGCGGAATTGAAAAAGGGTCGCACCGCCTTTTAAAGCTTGTTCAATGACAGTTAAAGGATCGCCCGCAGTATTGTTTGAACCCATAATAAAATAGACTGACAACAGATCTTTCATCGTTTCTTTTGAGACTCGCGTCATCTTATTCCACCTCTCTGATCCTGCCGCGTTCTTTTATATCCATCGCTTCAACAGCGGCTAGCTGATTCAAAAACTCGATTTGAAAGCTTCCGGGCCCCCGGCTTTCCGTTTTCTCCGCGGCCAACTCGGCCGCCGTTCCATAAAAAGCGGCTGCAGATACAGCGGCATGGCAAACGTCTTTTTCAACGGCGCAAAACGCACCGATGATAGAGGTAAACAGGCAGCCTGTCCCCGTCACTTTTGTTAGCAGTTGATGTCCGTTGCCCACGGTATACGTTTTTGTTCCATCCGTTATGACATCTTCAGCTCCGGTTATGATAACGGCTGTATTCCATAATTTCGCGGCTTTTTTGGCGAGCTCTGTTCTGTCGCCGCTCCCTTCACCTGCATCCACGCCTTTGATCAGCCAGTCCTCTCCAAGCGTGTTGGCAATTTCTGCGGCATTGCCTCTGACGGCAGAAACCTTCACTTCGCGCATAATCGCTTGAGCCGATTCTGTTCGAAACGGCGTCGCCCCGGCACCGACTGGATCAAAAATAACCGGCACACCGTGTTCATTGGCGGACTTTCCTGCAATGATCATCGATTCAACAGATTCCCGGCTGAGCGTGCCGATGTTCAGCACAAGGGCTCCGGCGATCTTTGCCATGTCGGCGGCTTCTTCCCTCGCATACGCCATCACCGGCGATGCGCCGAGAGCCAGTAAACCGTTCGCCGTAAAATTGGTGACGACATTGTTTGTCATATTGTGTACGAGCGGTTTTTGCTTTCTGACTTTTTCAATTCCTCTTGCGGCATCTTCCAGATTCATTCGGCTGCATTCCCTTCTGTTTTTGAATTTTCGCTCCATATATACGATTTTGTATGATCAATCCACGCCCTCGCCGCGAACGACAGATAGCGGTCTTTTCTCCAAATGACGGCGACATGCCAAGGAATGGCCGGCCTCACCAGCGGAATGATTCTCACTCTTTCCGGGTCAAGATCGCGGCAGATTCTTTCGGGCAAAAGCCCGATTCCAAGGTTAGCGGAAACCATTTCGCTGATGAAATCCCATTGCGAGGTTTCATAAATGACATTCGGCTGAAATCCAGCCTTCAAGCAAGCCGTAATGATCCGTTCGTGAAGAACAAAGTCTTCCCGGAAAAAGATAAACGGTTCTTCGCTTAACTGCCGAAGCTCGATCTCATCCGCATCGGCAAAACGATGAGACGGGTGGACGATCAGCATCAAGTCTTCTTTTACGATTGTAAAGGAGTGAAAAATCTCCTCTTTTGCAGGCAAGACGACAACGCCGATATCAAGCGATCCGTCTTCCACTCCTTCCTGCACTTTCACAGAGCCGTGCTCAACAAGCTGAAAGGTGACGTTCGGATATTTGTCTCTGAAATCCCCTATCACTTTCGGAAAAAAGCCGGAGCCGATCATCGGCGGCAAACCGATCCGCACGTGCCCTTTTTTGACGTCCATCAAGTCATTCAGCTCTGAAGTTAAATTTTGAAACGACTTGGTGATTTCCTGGGCCTGCACATACATGCTTTGCCCCGCATCAGTCAGCTCGATCTGACGCCCCCGCCGGTAAAACAGCTCAATCCCGAGCTCTTCTTCAAGATTTTTAATCATTTTGGAAATTGTCGGCTGAGATATGTATAATGACTGAGCGGCTTTTGTGAAGCTTTTCAGACGGGCTACCTCCAAGAAATAGGTTAAGTGGCGTATGTCCATTTGTTTGACACCCTTTCAGAGTTCCTGCTTGTATTCATATTCTAAACCAATTTCATTGTTTTCTGCACCCCCGTGGAGCACCCTTCTACATCAACATAAAAAAACGCCGCCGGCATACAGCCGGCAACGCCTATCTTCGGGCAATCGCTTCATCCTGTTCCTTCAGCGTGTCCACATTGGAGCGGGTGTCCTCAATGTTTTTACGAACAGCCTCTTTATACTGTTCGACCATATTGCAAATTTCGGCTTCGCGTTCAAGCCACTTTTTCGTAAAATCAAGGTTGTTCCGCCCGAGCGCTCCGGCTGACGGGCTTTTTAAAGACACGGCTTGAAGCGTGCTGCTTACTTGCTCCAGCTGCTTCATAACCGCTGCATGGTTAAGTTTAATCGTTTTGCTCATTTCAACCACCCTTTTAAACCGTTGATTGTGCTGTGCAGAGCGTCGACGGCCTCCTCTCCTTTTTCCATCAGAAAGTCCGCCCGGTCGGCCGACCAGCTTGCAGCTTGAACAGCCCCTTTTTCAGAATCTAAAGCAAATATCTTTAAATCAATTTTATGAATATACCGATCATATTCATCGGTGAAAATTCTGTACATTGCCGTGTGCGCTTCATCACGTGCTTCGTCAAAATCGGCTGCCCTGCTTCCGGTCCACGACTCATCAAGGTTCGGACGCAAAATCTGCCTGATTTCTTCGATTCCGAGGTTTTGTTCCCGCTCTACATCGCGCTTTGCCCGCTCCAGCCTTGCAATTTGTTCTTCCAGCTCTGCCGCCTTATGAGAGAGGACACCGTGTATTTTTTGCAGCGTGTCTGAGTAGTCCATTATTGTCACCTCTGAAATTGCAGTATGATTCGCATGGATTGTTCCCTTGTCAAATTATGATTTGGTTGGTTTTTCATAGATTCACATCTTTGACTGGACTTGCTCTCATTTCCAATATTTATAGTTTAAGTCGAAAATCACGGATGTTGAATAGGCTGTAAATACTGTTTTTAGGGATATATACACAGTTCATCATCTTCCTCACAGCGCATTTTAAGGACATATAACCCGTCTTTTTGAATCATCTGTACACCGCTTTCATCGCGAACAAGTCTAAAGGCACGGGAATACGGCAGTTTAATGGTCACAAAAAATCGCCAAATGATTCCGGACGACAATTTCTAATTTTAGTCAGGAAACTGTTTCTTTTGACCTGATTTGCGCTTTTAACTATAGACAAAATGAATAATATCTATTCTGTATATGTATTTTACCTATACTTAAAACTCATGTACACTCATGTGTAGAAAGGGGGATAATGACATGAAAACATTCATTAAAGGATTAGGTCAGGTCGCTCTTTTGTTTTTATTCGCGCGTTTCATGAATCTGATTGCCGAGGTTCTTCATATAAACATTCCCGGCAGCATTCTCGGGATTATCGTCATTTTTGCGCTTCTTCATTTCAAAATCATTAAGCTGGAATGGATTGAAATCGGCGCCTTGTGGCTTCTCGCGGAGCTGCTTTTGTTCTTTGTCCCTTCAGCCGTCGGGATTATGAACTACGGAGATATTCTGGCTGAATTCGGCACAAGCATTATACTCGTTGTCCTCATCAGTACATTCGTCGTCATGGTGTCGACCGGAATGCTGACTCAATTGATTGCCAAAAGAAAGGAAAGGAAAAAAACATGCTCATCGGATGCTTAAGCCTGATCGCAACAGTGTTAATTTATCTGGGCGCAAAAGCGGTGTATTCACGCCATCCAAAGGTGTATGCGTCACCTTTATTGGTCACGCCGGTGATACTTGTCGGCCTGCTGCTTTTCATCAACGTGCCCTTTGAAGCGTACAATGCGGGCGGTCGCTTGTTGACAGACATGCTCCAGCCGGCAACCGTGGCTTTTGCGATTCCGCTGTACAAATACTTTCCAGTCTTGAAAAAATACGCGGTTGAGATCATTATCAACGTGACTGTAGGCTGCTGTATCGCGATCCTGTCAACAGCGTTTATCGCAAAACTTTTCAAGCTGAATGAAGACCTGATTGAGAGCCTCGTTCCCAGATCGGTCACAACGCCAATTGCAATGAGCGTTTCTGAAATGATCGGCGGAATGCCCGCGGTGACCGCTGTTTTTGTTATATTGACCGCCCTGTCCGGGTCAGTGATCGGACCGATGGTCATTCGCTACTTCCGGATTGATAATGAAATCGCAAGGGGCGTGCTGCTTGGCACAAGCGCCCACGGCGCAGGTACGTCAAAAGCATTTGAGCTCAGCTCCGTGTCCGGAACGATTTCAAGCGTATCGATGATCCTGGCTGCGATCATCACGCTTTGCGCAGCGCCGTTTCTCATTTCCCTTATTGCAGTGTCATAGCCGAAAAATAAAAAAACCAAATTGGGGAAGTTTTTTTCCGCCAATTTGGTTTTTTTCATTTAGACATCGAGCAGCACATCAGCAATACTATAAAAGAAATACACCAAAATCCCAACCGAAAAGTGTGAAATTTCCCCGATCCATCCGCCGCCATTTCCGAAAAAATTCATCGCTTTTTTCTTTGGAAAATGTCCACAGAAATCCCGTGAAAGCCCCTGTGAGAAAAGCGGCCGTCAACAATACGTTGACAAAGACCATCACCCTATTCTCAACCTTTCAGCTGTTCAACCGCCGTCTCAAATTCCTTTTCAATCTCTGCGGACGGCTTCTTTGTCATCAGGCTGACGACGATGATCACGACTGTACAAACAATAAATCCGGGAATGATTTCATAAACCGGGTCAAAAGCTTTTACTTGCTCCCACACAATAACAGTCAACGCCCCGGACAGCATCCCTGAAAGCGCGCCCCACTTCGTCATTCGTTTCCAATACAGACTCAGCAGAACGACAGGACCAAAGGCCGCTCCGAAACCTGCCCACGCATAGCCGACAAGATTCAATATCGTTTCATTCGGATGAAGCGCCATCATGAGGGCGATCAGTGAAATCGCGAGGACAGACAGCCTTCCGACAAGAACAAGTTCTTTGTCAGAAGCTCCTTTCCGGACAAACGCTTTATAAAAATCCTCTGTCAGCGCGCTTGAGGTTACAAGAAGCTGTGAAGAAATCGTGCTCATGACAGCTGCTAAAATGGAAGCCAGCAAAAACCCCGTAATCATCGATGGGAACAAAAGGTCTGCCAACTTAATGAATATCGTCTCGGCATTCTTTAACGAAAGATGATTTGCGCTGAAATAGGCGATGCCGACGAGTCCTGTCAGCATCGCTCCGCAAATCGAAAAGATCATCCAGCCCATGCCGATTCTTCTGGCACTCTTCAACTCTTTCACGCTTGAAATCGCCATAAACCTGACAATAATATGAGGCTGTCCAAAGTAGCCGAGCCCCCACGCCAGTAAAGAAACAATACCGATTGCGGTTGTTCCTTGAAACGGACGGAGGAGGTCCGGGTTGACCGCGTTCACTTCCGAAAACGCCGGCGCAATTCCCCCCAATTGGACAAATACGACGATCGGCATTAAGATGAGCGCAATAAACATGATCGTCCCTTGAACAAAATCGGTCCAGCTGACAGCCAGAAAGCCCCCGAAGAGCGTATAAAGAATGACAACCCCGGCCGTCAGCCAGATGCCGATCCGATAATCAAGGTGGAATGCTGTTCTGAACAGCTCTCCGCCCGCCACCATTCCGGATGATGTATAAAAAGTGAAAAATACTAAAATAACGAAAGCCGACGTCACCCGTAACAGCCTTGAACCGTCTTTAAAACGGTTTTCGAAATAATCGGGTATGGTAATGCTGTTGCCGGCCGTTTCCGTATACGTTCTCAGCCTCGGCGCAACATACACCCAGTTCAAATACGCGCCGATTGTCAGACCGACAACGATCCAGCCGCTGCTCAATCCGTTCAGAAACATCGCACCAGGCAGCCCCATTAATAGCCAGCCGCTCATATCGGAAGCACCTGCGCTTAACGCGGTGACGGCGGGGCCCAGATTTCTTCCGCCAAGCATGTAGTCGGTCAAATTTGAAGTTCTTCGATATGCAAAATATCCGATAAAAAGCATTCCTGCCATATAAATACCTATCGATATTAAAATTCCGTAATCCATAACTACCCCCTGCCTGAGTTTTTCGCGTAATATCAATATACATGAATAATTGATCGACAGGTATTGTTTTTATCGCAAAATTTTTCCCCAGCCTTACATTAACGGCGGCGGATCCGCAAAAAGACAACTTTTAAATAATCGCCTTCAGGATAGCTTTTCACCGTTTTGAAATCTTCGGGAAGCGAATGCTCCTCAAGCATTGTAAAGCGCGTCCCCGTTTCTTTGCATGCCGCTTCGATAAAACCTTTGAATTTTTTCATCCCAAAAGCGCTGCTGTTCGTTGAAGCGACGATCACACCTTGATCTTTAGTGATCCGAATCGCGTCTTTCAACAGATTTTTATAATCCTTTGCCGCGCTGAATGTATGCTTTTTTGTTCTCGCAAATGAAGGCGGATCGAGGATGACGAGGTCAAAGGCGAGTTCTTTTTTGGCCGCGTATTGAAAATATTTAAAAACGTCCATGACTTTAATATCATGAGCTTCATAATCCAGCCCGTTCACGCTGAATTGTTCGATCGTCCTGCTTAAACTGCGGTTTGCAACATCAACGCTCGTCGTTTTTTCAGCGCCTCCAAGCGCCGCCGCCACAGAAAATGCACCTGTATATGAGAAGGTGTTGAGCACGGTTTTTCCTTCCGCATACCGGTCCCTAACCGCCTTGCGGACATGGCGCTGATCGAGAAAAACGCCTGTCATCGCACCGTCATTGAGGTAAACGGCAAAATGTATGCCGTTCTCTTTCACAATGATCGGAAATTCGCCTCTCTCTCCTCTGACAAAGTCGTCATCTTCTACATACTGCCCGGCCGTATTAAACCGTTTTTTCTCATATACGGCTTTATAGTCTGTCAATTCATCGAGGGCTTCCATAATCGCTTCCTTAAACGTATAAATCCCTTTGCTGTACCATTGGAACAAATAGTAGCCGTCATAATAATCAATCGTAAAGCCGCCGATTCCGTCGCCTTCCCCGTTAAACAAACGAAAAGCGGTCGTATCCGGGTCTTGAAAAAGCGATTTTCTGGCCTGAAAGGCGTTCGCCAGCCTGCTTAAAAAGAATGATTGATCAATTGATTCCTCTTCGTTTCGGGTCAGAATCCAGCCGATCCCTTTGTTTTGCTCGCCATAGTAGCCCTTTCCCAAAAACGTGCCGTTTTCATCGGCAACCCTGATCAGCGAACCTTCTTTTATGCCGTTTTCTTGCGAAGAAACAGCTTCTTTTTCAATTAAGGGATAGCCCTTTTTCATTTTTGCAGCGAATGGATGTTTTATTTTTAATGTATGCATTTGATTTCAGTCCTTATTTTAAAGTCTTCTCTATCCTACCATAACGCCTGATCAATATTCTTATTCATCATGTAATCGAGATAATTGACAGATGATTCCGACCTTTCTAAAATGATGGAGAAACAAAAGGAGGAATGGCGTAATGGCGCGAATTGACCACGTAGGACTGATGGTGAAAAACATTGATGCTTCGATCACATTCTACCAAAATGTGATCGGAATGACGCTGAAAGGCAGAATGACCCATACAAACGGCATCATGAAGCTCGCTTTTTTAGGCTTTCAGAACAGAGACGAGACAGAGCTTGAATTGATCGAGGGATATAACGACAGTCTTCCTCAGGAAGGAAAAGTACATCATTTTGCCGTCTCAACCGATGATATCGAGGCTGAATTCGCCCGCGTAAAAAGCGCCGGCATCAAGCTGATGGAAGACGAGATCACCGTATTGCCAAACGGCTTCCGCTATTTTTTTCTTTTTGGGCCCGAAGGAGAAATAATTGAGTTTTTTCAAAGAACATAACCGGATGCGGCTTTTCGCCGTTTCCGGTCTTTATGAAACGCGGAAAGCCGGCGGCTGGTTTTCGATAAACCTTTTGATGTTTTGATATGTCACCTCTTCGATGCGCCTGATGCTCTCATACGTAGCGCCACCAATATGCGCCGTGCATATGACATTGCCGAGACTAGTGATCCGGGCGGCCGGCGGTTCGGTTTCAAAGACGTCCAATGCTGCACCTCTGATCTGTTTTTGTTCAAGCGCTTGAATGAGCGCGCTTTCGTCTACCACTTCTCCGCGGGCAATGTTGACCAGGTACGCGGTTTTCTTCATTTTTGCCAGCTTTTCTTGATTGATCAAATGATAGGTGGCAGGTCTTAATGACGTGCTGATACACATAAAGTCAGATTTTGCCAGGAGATCGTCAAGCTCTGCAAACCGTACATTCAGCCGTTTGGCTGCATTGTAGTCTTTGTATGTGCCGTACGCCAAAACGTTCATATGAAACCCGGAAGCCCGTCTTGCAACCTTTTTGCCAATTTCCCCAAAACCGATAAGCCCCAGCGTTTTTCCATCGAGCTCATAGCCCATCTCGGATTGCCACAAACCGGCTTTGACTGCGGCGTTTGACTGCGGGATCGAACGGGCGCCAGACAGCAGAAGGCCGAATGCCAAATCGGCGACTGCCGAGGCGTTTTGGCCGGGTGCATTCGTGACGAGGATTCCTTTTTCGCTTGCATATTCTACATCAATATTGTCGATTCCCGCACCGAATTTCATGATATATCTTAGTTCCGGGGCAGCGTCGATCAGCTCCCGGTCCACTTTTTCAACGCCGGCGATATAAATATGAACATCCTTGATATGAGTCAGTAAATCCTGTCTCGTCAACCGATTGGAATCCAAAAATGCAAATTCGGCGCCGAGCCGTTCGACCCTTTCCTTCAACAGCGGCGCTGCGCGGTAAAACAGTCCGTTAAGTGTCAACAGCACTTTAACCAAAAGCGCTCCTCCATTCGTAAAAAATTTTTGCAGCCAAGAAAAATGCTTGTTTCCAAAAGGAAACAAGCGAATATGGGGATACGTCAGGGTTTGTTGTCATTATATCGATTCATCCTGCGATTTAAAATGAGATTGGCATGTTAGCTGACATGGTTTTTAGACAATTTGGCCGGCTGGTTAAAGGCTGTGGACTGCAAATACTTAAAATATTGACGGGCGTACGGGTGTGAGGTGTTTGAATTCCAAGGCTTGTTTCCGCCGCAGAAATGAACGATTGCCGGGTTTGCCCTTGTTTCCATATAGCGCTTTTGATCGATGAGGGAAGCCGGCGTTTTTTCTCTTAAAATAATGTGTGTTTGGGCGTTCCACCTCGGATGAAGTTCGAGCCACTGATCATAAAGAATCGCATTCAACGCGTCTTGGTCATGAAACATAAACATGTCTTCATCGTTGTTATTGATGAAGTCGATGACTTTTTTCGAAATGTTGTTTTTTCTCCAGGCTTCCATATCGATGATCATGATACCTGAGTTAAAATATTTTGCTTCGTCGCTGATGTTCATCTTTTTCAGCCGTTCATGCTGGCCTGCATCTTCTACTGCCGCTGCGAAATAAGGTGAAATGTCCTTGTCCCACAACTTCGATATATCCTCTAACACTAAGGCGTCGCAATCGACATAGATCATTCGTTTGACGGAATCGTCATCAATCAGATCGGGGATGGAAATCCGATAGTATGCCGCTTTTGTAATATGGCTGCTTTCGACCGCACGGTCATACTGGCTTTTTTCTACATTCAGAAATGTAATGGGGGCTCCGAATTGAAGGGTCGTCTCTTCCAGACGCTTTTTATTTTCCGGTTCAATCCCTCCGTCGATGACATACAGTTTCACATCGCGCGTCTGATCCATATTCGTCAGCAATGATGCGAACATCACGCTTAAATGCTGTGCGTAGTTATTGTCTGTACATGAAATAATATGCATGGTTCGGTCGCTTTTCATATGTCTTCCATCTCCTTTTCTTTTTTTGTTCTATTCCCTTTTTTCAAAAGATAAACACCGTCGATAGGCCGAAAAAAAAAGGATCATGCAAGATCCTTTTTGTCTTTCACCTTCCCGGCGATCCAAAACGGCAGATAGAGAAGATAGAAGAAGACGATCGTGACCGCTTCCGCTGATAAAAGATACCATGGCCACGGCCCGAGCACGTCTAACAGCGAAGCTCCGCCGCCCGGCTTTTTCATCATGTACATATAGTTCGACTTCAGCAAACGGTTGATTAAAAAGATGAATGCCCCATAAATATTGACGAGAAGAAACGTGACCCAGAGAGAACGCACGGTCGGCTTATACTTTTCGGCTGCAATCATCAGAAGGCAGGCCAGTACGACGATTCCGTGGGAAATGAAAAATTCAAAAAAGCGGAAATGAGGAAAGCCGTACCTTCCCAAGTCAGGCGTCAGAATCGCTTGCAAAGCGCTTCCCAAACCGGCAAAATAAAGAAATTTAAACAAGTTGAGGTTTTTCGTCAGTAACAGGATGATGACAAGGTAAACCGAAAGGTCGCTGAGGTGAAGCGGCAAACAATAGCGCGGCGTCCAGGAATTCACATAGATGAACCAGGAGTGGTAGCTGATTTCAGAAATGACTAAAACCGCCACAAAGACATAGCGCAGCATCCGGTTCCACCGCGGTTTTTGCAGCGTCTTGCGAAAGACGAACAAACAAACACCAAGCGCTGCAAGCACCAGCAAAGTCAGAATATGAGATGTTGAAAACAGTTGAAACGAGCCGAGCTGATAATCTTTTTGAAAATATGTCTTCATCGTGAACACCCGTCCATTAAAATATTTTAGAGTTATTTTGCGGCAAATCACGGCGGTTATTCGTTTCAAACAAAAAAGGCCGCCGGGCATCCGGCCGCCAAGAACATTCACATGGATACAGAATCGTTTTTCTTTTCGTCATCATTTATCTGAATCCGTTCAACCTTTCCGACAAGAAAGATGTAGGAAAGGGCTCCCAGAAGGGCAAGGGTGCCGATAAAAACGAGGGCGGGCGCAAAGCTTGCGCCGTTAGCGAGAAAGCCGATGACAATCGGAACGATAACGGAAGCGAGGCTGCCGACAAAATTAAATACTCCGCCGGTCAGTCCGATCAAATGCTTAGGCGCTAAAGACGATACAAGCACCCATGTAATGGAGGCCAGACCGTTTCCAAAAAAGGCAAGCGTCATAAATAAAATGATCAGTGATGTCTGATCGACATAATTGGCACCGATAATGGAAATAGACAGGATCAATCCGGTAATAATCGGTGTTTTGCGGGCAACCCCGGCCGATACGCCTCTTTTGATTAGAAAGTCGGACAGGAAGCCGGACAACAAAACACCGATGAATGCCGCAAGAAACGGAAGCGAGGCGAGAAAACCGGATTGGAGAAAATCAAGGCCTCTATATTTGACAAGGTATGTCGGAAACCACGTCAGAAAAAACCATAAAGTTGAATTAACGGCGAACTGTCCAATATATATGCCCCACAGCTTGCGATGAGCTGTCACTTGTTTGAAATGCTTCCAATTAAATGCCGTTTTTTCCTTTTCGGAAGTCCGGCCGCGGCGGACGATACCCCCGCCTTTTTCTATATGATCCAGTTCAGCTTTGTTTACCTTTGGATGACGGTCGGGATCTCGGTAAAAAACATACCAGATCAGGCCCCAGATGATGCCGATCACCCCCGTTACGATGAACAGGCCGCGCCAGCCGACGACATGCTGGATGCTGCTGAGCGCCGGCGTCAAAAACGCAAGGCCGGCAAATTGCCCCGACGTATAAAACGCAATGGCTGAAGCCCTTTCCTGTTCAGGGAACCATGAAGTCACCACCCGGTTATTGGTCGGAAAAGCCGGCGCTTCAAACGCCCCGGTCGCAAGACGCAAGCCGAATAGAGAACCGAAGCCGCGGACAAACCCCTGAAGCAATGTTGCGAGCGACCATGTAACCAAGGTAAAACCGTAGACAAGCCTCGGGCCAAACCGGTCGACAAGCCCGCCTCCCGGTATTTGCAGGGCACAGTATGCCCAGCCGAAAGCTGAAAAAATCAAACCCAGTTGAACGGCAGACAAGTTTAAATCGTCTCCGATTGCAGAAGCCGCGACGGAGATATTGCTTCGATCCATATAATTGATCACGACACATACAAAAATAAACAGCAGTACCCGCACTCTAACCTTTGTCGGCTTCTCTTTTAAAGTTGTTTGTTTCATGCCAGGCCCTCTCCTTTTATTTGATTGTAATGACGGACACCTTTTGAAAACGGTATCATTTTTACCATTCAGCTATGCTTCCGTCCTTGTGCCGCCATACCGGATTGCGCCAGTTATGCCCGATATCAGCCATTTTTCGGACGTGATCTTCATTGATGTCAACCCCAAGGCCGGGTCCATCCGGAATCCGGACATAGCCGTCTTCATAGAAAAACACCTTTTGATCCACTATATAATCAAGCAAATCCGTGCCTTTGTTGTAATGAATCCCTAAGCTTTGTTCCTGAATAAATGCATTGTGGCACGTTGCATCAACCTGAAGGCATGCCGCCAGAGCGATCGGGCCCAGCGGACAGTGAGGGGCGGCGGCGACATCAAATGCTTCCGCCATCGACAGGATCTTTTTGCATTCGGTAATTCCGCCGGCGTGTGACAAGTCAGGCTGAATAATATCGACATAGCCGTCCGTCAGCAGATTTTTAAACTGCCACTTTGAAAACATTCGTTCTCCGGTCGCAATCGGAATTGAGACGAGGCTGGCGATTTCGCGGAGCGCCTCGTTGTTTTCCGGCAGAACAGGCTCTTCTATAAACATCGGATGAAACGGTTCAAGCTCTTTTGCCAAAATCTTCGCCATCGGCTTGTGCACCCTGCCGTGAAAGTCGATGCCGATTCCAATGTACGGGCCGACAGCTTCTCTGACAGCTGATATTCTTTCAATCACCTGATCGATTTTTTCATGTGAATCGATGTATTGCAGCTCTTCCGTGCCATTCATTTTGACGGCTGTAAAGCCTTGGTCAACCACCTGCTTGGCAGCGAGGCCGACGTCTTGAGGCCTGTCTCCGCCAATCCATGAATAGACCTTGATCGATTCCCTGCTCTTCCCTCCGAGCAGCTGATGCACGGGCGCATTGTAAAACTTGCCCTTAATGTCCCAAAGCGCTTGATCGATGCCTGCAATCGCGCTCATCAGAATGGGTCCGCCCCGATAAAATCCGCCTCTGTACATGACATTCCAGTGGTCTTCAATGTTCATCGGGTCTTTGCCGATTAAATATTCCATTAATTCGCCGACAGCCGCCTTAACTGTCGCCGCCTTCCCCTCAATTACCGGCTCTCCCCATCCTGTAATGCCTTCATCCGTTTCGATTTTTAAGAAAAGCCAGCGCGGCGGAATTTGGAAACACTCGAATCCCGTTATTTTCATCTCTGATCTCCCCTTTTTTGTTTTGCTGCTTCAACAAATTGCTTTGCTTTTTTGGACAGCTTTTCTAAAAACGCGTCATTCACATCTTGATGAGCCCTGACAAGTGAACCGCCGATTCCAGCACCGACCGCACCGGCCTGTAAAAACTCGTGAAGGTTTTCCAATCCGACTCCTCCCGTCGGAAGCAGCGGAATATGCGGAAGCGGTCCGTGGATATCTTTGATATAGCCAGGCCCCATCGTTCCGGGGAATACTTTGATGATGTCTCCCCCGCTTTCATACGCCGTCAATATTTCCGTCGGGGTAAAGGCGCCCGGAATGCTGACCGCTCCATATCGCTTTGTCAGCTTGATCGTCTCTTCATGAACAGTTGGCGACAGGATAAACCGCGCGCCGGCTAAAAGCGCCGCTCTCGCAGATTCGGGATCAAGAACGGTTCCCGCTCCGACAAGCATTTCGTCTCCAACATGTGCTGAAACCGCTTCAATCGCTTTGATCGCTTGAGGGGAATTGAGCGTAATTTCCACAAGCCTGATGCCGCCCGCTTTTAAGGCGCCGGCAATGCTCACTGCCTCCTCCGGATTGTATCCGCGGATGATCGCTATCACTTTTTGTTCTTTGATTTGTGACAATACATGCATTTCTGCCACCCTTTCTTTACGGTTTTTTTATCGGCTGACATCTTCTTCATCAGATTGTTCCATAAACGCAAATAGTGAATCGCGGTCAGGCAGCCCTTCAATATCACCGTTTACCGCAGCTACCATGGCGCCGACGGCACAGCCGCGTTTGACAGCTTCAGAAAGCGGAATAGAATCAATCAAACCCGATAATACGCCGGCTGCAAAGCCGTCTCCGGCACCCACGGGGTCCGCTGCAGTCTGAATCTGATAGCCTTCCGCATAGCCGTTTTCATTCCCGCCGGAATAATAGGCGCCTTTTGCACCAAGCTTGACGATGGCGGTTTCAGCCCCCAGCCCGAGGATGGCTTCCGCTATTTTTTTCTCATCAGCGGTGCCGAACAAAAAACGCCCTTCGCTCAACCCCGGAAGCACGATATCAGACTGTTTGATCAAATCAAACATCGTCTGCCGCGCCCGCTCTCCGTCCCAGAGCTTTTTTCGAAAATTCGGATCAAATACAACGCATTTATTGTGCTTTTTGGCGAGCTCCACAGCATAAAACACCGCATCTGAAGCGCTTTCACTTAAAGCCGGGGTAATTCCCGTAATGTATAAAAACCCCGCTTTCTCAATGTATGGCTCAGCAATATCGCTTTTTTTCAAAAAACTCGCCGCTGAAAGCGTCCTGTAATAGAAGACATTGACTTTGGCCGCGCTTTTCCTTTCTTTAAAAAACAAACCGGTCGGCGCCGCGTCATCGAGCTTCACCTGGCTGACATCGACGCCTTCTCCTCTGACAGAAGAAAGAATCATCGCCCCGAACTCGTCTTTTCCAAGCCGGGTAATCCAGCCGGCTTTTTTACCGAGCTTCGAAAGCCCGATCAGCGTGTTGGTTTCTGCGCCCGCTATTCTCACCTGATAGTTTCTTGCGTATCTGAGAGGGCCGTCTTCATTCGGAGTGAACAGCGCCATTGTCTCTCCTATGCTAATAACATCCATCAGAACTCTCCCCTTTGCTCAAGCGGCTTTTTAAATCCGCCAATGCTTTCTGTAATTTTTCCGGCTGTGTGAAGCAGCTGCTCAACGATAACGGCCTTTCTTGCGAGCATGCGCTCCTTTGGCCCGGCGGTGCTGATCGCCGCCTTCATCACGCCATCCGGACCATAGACAGGCGCCGCCAGACAAAACAAACCTTCTTCATTTTCTTCATTGTCAACGGCATATCCCTGTTCCAAAAATGTCTGCAGCTGCTTTTCCAGCTCATCTCTGGCAGTGATGGTGTGCCCGGTAAAGCGGATGAATTCCATGCGGTCGAGCAGCCCTTCCCTTTTATCCTCCGGCATGAATGCCAAAAATGCCTTGCCAAGCCCGGTACAATAAAGCGGTTTGCGCGAACCGGGCTGTGCGGTTGTTCTGATTGACCTGTTGTTATCGATTTTTGCGATGTAGACGAGCTGATCATCGGATAGAACGGCCATAAACACCGTCTCCTGAACCCCGTCCATCAGCTGTTTTAAAAATGGAACACCCTGCGACGAAATGTCGATCGACTCCATGGCAGCGGTTCCAACTTGAATCAGTTTTGCCCCCAGCCTGTAACGCTTGATAGCATCCTGCTGAAGGTAGCCTTCATCCAAAAGTGTAGCGGCCAAATTGAATGTACTGCTCTGCGGCAGCGACAATTCTTTGCTGATCTCCTTTACGGTTAATCCATCCGGATGATTTGACAGCAATTCAAATATACGTACAACACGTACCGCGGATTTTACTGACATGACACCCTCCAACATTCACATATGTGATTCAAAATCAGGATCCTGATAATTCGGACGTATTCTAAACAGAAAGAATGCTCACGTCAACCATCCTATTAAACAAAAAAACTTTTTTATCAAACTTCAAATTACTGGTCTATCGAATCATTTATCAGATGCATGCAGGATTCACCCGCTCAGCTGCGAATATCTCTTCTCAGGAAAACAAGACCATCAAGGAGGTTTATGTATGAAGAGAAAAATGATGATGATCGGATTGGCGCTATCCGTAATAGCAGGCGGCGTGTTCGCCGATGGAACGGGAAATGCTGTTCAAGCGGCGCCTCAGGAAACAGCCATCGCAAAAGATGTCGAAAAATTCAGCAAAAAATTCAACGAAAATCGCGCCTATCAAACGATTTACCATTTAAGCGAAACAATCGGACCGCGTGTGACAGGCACGGCGGAAGAAAAAAAGAGCGCCGCTTTCATCGCCTCACAGATGAAAAAATCAAATCTGAAAGTGACCACACAAACCTTCAGCATACCTGATCGGCTGGAAGGAACGCTTACCGTTCAGGGAAATAACGTGCCTTCGCGGCCTGCCGCCGGCTCCGCCCCGACAACAGCAGAAGGCCTGGCAGCTCCTCTCTATGATGCCGGCCTCGGCCTGCCCGGCGACTTCACCGAGGAAGCGAGAGGCAAAATCGCCGTCATTTTAAGAGGCGAGCTGACATTCTATGAAAAAGCAAAAAACGCTGCTGACGCAGGCGCAAGCGGAGTGATCATTTATAATAACGTCGACGGCCTCGTCCCTCTGACTCCGAATCTCAGCGGTAATAAAGTCGATGTTCCGGTAGTCGGCGTCAAAAAGGAAGACGGAGAAAAGCTGCTTTCTGAACAAGAAGCGATCTTGAAGCTGAAGGCTCATAAAAATCAAACATCGCAAAACGTGATCGGCGTCCGCAAAGCAAAAGGTGTCAAAAATCCGGACATCGTGTATGTGACTTCGCATTATGACAGCGTCCCTTATGCTCCCGGAGCCAATGACAATGCCTCCGGCACTTCAGTCGTCCTTGAACTGGCCCGGATCATGAAGACGGTTCCAGCCGACAAAGAAATTCGCTTTATTACATTCGGTGCCGAAGAAATCGGTCTCCTCGGATCGCGCCATTATGTCAGCACCTTGTCAGAGCGGGAAGTCAAACAGAGCGTTGCCAACTTTAACTTAGATATGGTGGCGACAAGCTGGGAAAATGCTTCACAGCTGTACATCAATACACCCGACGGTTCGGCAAACCTCGTCTGGGAGCTAAGTAAAGCCGCTTCTTTAAGCCTTGGGAAAGACGTATTATTTTTACATCAAGGCGGTTCATCCGACCATGTCCCATTCCATGAAGCCGGCATCGACTCGGCCAACTTCATTTGGAGAGAGCCGGGAACAGGTGCATTGGAGCCTTGGTACCACACTCCTTACGACACGATTGAACACATCAGCAAAGACAGGCTGAAAACAGCCGGTCAAATCTCGGGAACAGCCGTGTATAACCTGAGCAAAAAAGAAAACAGAAAACCGTCTTACAGCTCAGTCGCCCAATAATATTAAAAAGGAGCAGATCGAATTGATCTGCTCTTTTTTTTATACCGCTTCTTTTCAATCCTTCATCAGCTTAATAAACCGGAAGCTCATCAAAACGCTGCCGATGGCAACCACAATCATGACCACCCCCAGATCCTGAAAATGACCCGCGGTTATTTCTTCTCCAAACAACAGACCCAGAATGACGGACGAAAAGATCGAGCCAAGATAGCGGCATGTTTGGAAGAGCCCCGAAGTGGTCCCGACGATGTCCGGCGGACTTGCCGTAAACATGGCAGCCTGCAGGGCGACATTGCCGAGTCCGTAGCTGACCCCCAGCAAAGAGAGGATAATGCCTTTCCACAACATCGGTGCATCGACAAAAAACAATGTAAGCAGGATGGCGCCGGCCGCCATTATGCAAGAACCAATGAAAACAGGCTGCGTTTCACCTGAACGGTCAATCCATCTCCCGACGAAAGGTGAAATCAATACGCTCGTCCCGGACATGAACAGCATCAAAAGACCGCTCGCTTGAACGGAAAGGTGCATTTCATCCTGAAAATAACTCGGAAGTCCAAAAAACAAACAGTAGTTAAAGATGTTCAGCATAATAAATTGAGCATAGACCGAAGTTAGCGTCCTGCGCGCGATCAACAGTCTGATATCAATAAACGGGCTGCTCACTCTCAGCTCCCACCAAACAAACATCAAAAGCAAGACAAGCCCGAACATCCCCTCGGCAAAACGGGGCTCGCCCGTGCTCAATGAGAGCAGGAATGCCAGCAGGAGAACGATTCCGCCCGCAAACAGAAGAATCCCGGTCAGATCAAGCCGCTTGATGACGGCGCGGACATTTAAGCCGGCTTTTTTCTCATCTTTCGGAAACATGTACATCCCCAGCAAAAAGCTGAACAAAATAAATGGAAAGTTCACAAGGAAAATGGCGGGCCATCCCCCGAGAACGATTAAAAATCCCCCCACAGTCGGTCCAAAAGCGGTCATAGCCGAAGAAAAAATGGACAGCACACTTAGTGCCGACGCCCGCTTTTCATGAATGTGGCTTCTGATCAGGCCCACTCCCGAAGGATAAATGGCGCCGCTCCCAATCGATTGAAACAAACGCATGATCAGCAAGACGGAAAAAGCCGGTGCGAGAGGAGCGCCGATTGCCGATACGGCAACGAGAACAAGCCCTGACAAAAACATCTTTTTCCGACCGATTAAATCGCCGATTTTTCCCGTGACAGGCTGCGCGACCGCACTGGCTAAATAAAAAGATGAAATCAGCCACGATACGGTTGCAAATGAAAGATGAAACTCATGCTGGATGCTGTGCAGCGCCAAAGAAATCATTGAAGAATTGAGCGGATTCAGCATCGTCCCTGATGCAACGGCTGTTAAAAACAGGGCGCGGTTCTTTTTCAATCCGGCCATTTACTTAGGGTAAAGCAGCCTTTCGCCAGCTCCGTCCGCTTTACCTTCCGCACCCGCATCACGGTCGAAAGCATTGCCGACGGTCCCGTATAAAGCAGCATCAAGCCGTTGCGACTCCCGGTTCATCATCGCTGCCGCTCCGTTTTGCAAACCGCATTCCGCAAGTTTTTCAATATCCGATTTCATTTTTAGACCTCCTCGTGCTCTTATCATTTTCTTGTTTTCTTTTTTCGATTCATGACAGTCATAACCTTTGATACAAAGGAGCGTTCTTCCTCTTTTCTTTTAGTTGAAAAACATATTTGACGAAGCTGGCATAGTGAAAAGTTCACAAAAGAAGAGCGCGAAGGCATCGCCGGGCCATGATTTCCAAAACAAAAAGCGGAAAGAAGTCGAGCGTCTTGCCGGAGATCAGGTGAAAGTGTGGATGAAGAGCGCGCTCGGCAAACTGCAGGGTGAATACCGGACGGACGTCTTGAAATTCTGGAATCGAAAAGCGGAAGGGAAATGGGATGAGATTTTCACCGAATCCGATATTACATATGAGGTTGATATTCAAGGAGTGACAACTTCGGGTCAAGCGGCAGAAAAAAATAGCAGCCGGGCTAAAAAATGCCCGGCTGCTTTTTATTGATCCGCTTTTGTTCGAATATGAAGCATCTTTTCATCCAGATAGTTCGCGATGTCAGCCGCTTCTTTCAGCTCATCCGTGAGCTGGTTCGGCACTTCATTGTTCAATTTGTAGTAGATTTTATGTTCGAGGCTCGCCCAGAAATCCATCGCGATCGTCCTGATTTGAATCTCCACCTTGGCGTGCTCGACGCGGTTGGTCAAGTAAACAGGCACTTCTACAATCAGATGGAGGCTCCTGTATCCGTTCGGCTTCGGATTTTTAATGTAGTCTTTCATGTTTAAAATCTTGATGTCTTCGTGTTCCTTCAGCACTTCAACCATATTGTAAATATCGGATAAAAACGAGCAGACGATTCTGAGACCTGCGATATCATTGATGTGCTCCTTAGCGGCCTTTGTGGTAATATCGCAGCCCTTCCGCACAAGCTTGTTGATCAGGCTTTCAAAGCTTTTTACCCTTGATTTCGTATGCTCAATCGGGTTATGGCCATGGATTAAATTATATTCCTGGCTGATAATCGAAAATTTCGTATCCATTTGATCCAAGGCAAATTTATAGACAAGGAGTTCGTTCTTCCAGTCCTCCATCAGGTTTCTTAGATCTTCTATCTGGGCTTCAGGCAGTCCTATCATCTTATCTATCGCCATATCCATTATATTTTTCTCCTTATGACATCATATCGTTTTTTCAGTTAGTAGACGGGCACGTCCACGGTAAAGTTTCGACTTAAATCGCAAGATCAAAAAGTGGTCTGGTTGATCATTTTCCACTTTTATAAATTTATTTCCCTTTCAAAAGTCATAAAACATTCATATTCTGTATTACCACTTTTCGGAGGTGAGAATATGTCATACTCTAATAGCTTCGCTTTGATCGTTGTATTATTTATTTTGCTGATCATTGTGGGTTCCGCTTTTGTAAAGTATTAATTCCTTCACGCACTTCCGACAAACTGCAGGTTCATATCGAAAAGCGCTCCGCTTTTCATATGAGCCTGTTTTTTTGTGATTTAAAAAGAAGTTATTTCCACAATAACAAAAAATGTTTATAATAGGATAGGCTCTGAGCTGACAACGCTCAGAAATAAAACTCTCCCACAAATGAAACTTTTATACAACATTTTCGTCTTATACTGTTGTTAAGGCAATTCAATAACGGAAAGGAAAAGATCAATGTTAAATAAGCTAAAAATGTTGTATGAAAAAACAACAATGAAGTGGCTGCTCAACACTTCCTATTACTTTCTTATTCTCGTACTGCTGTTTTTAATTTACGGATTCCACACAGCAAATACAGGTTCATATATTTATAATGACTTTTAATGGAGAAAAAAACAATGAAACTGATAGAAACTATTAAAAAATACGCGCAAACACAACCCGATACCCTTGCTTTTGTGAATGAAGAAGAAAAGCTGACATACGGAGAGCTTTGGTCACAATCTGAGCGCCTTGCCGCGCGGATTCAAAGCGAAGCATTAACAGAGGCTTCTCCGATCATTGTCTACGGACATATGAAACCGGTCATGGCGGTTTCTTTCCTGGCTTGCGTGAAAGCCGGCCATCCGTACATTCCAGTTGACGTATCGATTCCGGCAGACCGGATTCTGAAAATCATCAACAGCTCAAAAGCCGAGCTTATACTCAATAACTCAGGCACTTCGGTTGACACGGGAGATGCCCTCATTTCCGTTGTGGAACCGGGCGTTCTTGAAGGAGACGGGGTGCCGGAGACAGATCCCGGACGCTGGGTTCACGGTGAAGATACCTTTTACATTATCTACACATCCGGAAGCACGGGAAATCCAAAAGGCGTGCAAATCTCAGCCGCCAATCTTCAGAGCTTCACAGATTGGATCACGAATGACTTTCCGGTGGAAAGCGGCCAAGTGTTCTTAAATCAAGCCCCGTTTTCCTTTGATTTATCGGTGATGGACCTTTATCCGTGCCTGCAGTCCGGAGGTACATTATGGACGGTTACGAAAGATATGATTAACCGGCCGAAACTGTTGTTTGAAGCGCTGAAACAATCCAACGTCAACGTCTGGACATCAACGCCTTCATTCGCACAAATGTGCTTGATGGATCCGTCTTATTCTGAAGAGCTGCTTCCTGAACTGAGCTTGTTTATGTTCTGCGGAGAAACGCTTCCCGCGTCAGTCGCCAGACAACTTAAAGAGAGATTTCCGAAGGCTCGTGTTTTTAACACATACGGCCCGACCGAAGCGACTGTTGCCGTCACTTCCATCGAAGTAACAGACGACGTATTAAACAAGTATTCTTCTCTTCCCGTCGGTTCTGAAAAGCCGGAAACCGAGATCGTGATCATCGATGAAGACGGAAAAGCCGTCCAAGAAGGGGAAAAAGGCGAGATCATTATTACCGGAGCCAGCGTCAGCAAAGGCTATTTAGGCGAAAAAGCGCTGACGGAAAAAGCGTTTTTCTCTTACAACGGCGCCCCTGCTTATCGCACCGGTGACGCAGGGTACAAAGAAAACGGCCAGCTGTTCTTCCTCGGAAGACTCGATTTCCAAATCAAACTGCATGGCTACCGGATTGAGCTTGAAGAGATCGAATACCAAATCAATCAGTCCCGATACGTGCAGTCGGCGGTCGTTATTCCATACTACCGCGAGGAGAAAATCGAGTATCTGATCGCCATGATCGTGCCTGCCGAACACGATTTCGAAAAGGAATACCAGTTAACCAGCGCGATTAAGAAAGATTTGGGCAGCAAGCTGCCTGCATATATGATTCCGAGAAAATTCATGTATCAAAAAGAGATTCCGATGACAGCAAACGGTAAAATTGACCGCAAGAGATTAAAAGAAGAGGTAACCGTATGACACCCTATGGTTCATTTCTTTTCTTCATCATATTAGGAATTTTACTGGCGCCGACCATCATTCTCGGACTGAACGGAAAAAGCTTCCGCTTATATAACATGGCGGTTTCCGTTCTGGTTCTGGCGCTTATTTTTTCAAACAGCCTGCACGGGCTGATCATGCTGTGCCTGTTTACGCTTTGGCAGATGGTTCTGATCAAAGGCTATATCGCTTACCGTCTCAAAGCGAACAGCGGCATCGTATTTTGTCTCGCTGCAGCAGCTTCTATCCTGCCTCTGGCACTGTCAAAGCTGCTGCCGTTTTTCGCCGTTGACAACTGGGCAACATTTCTCGGTATCTCGTATTTAACTTTTAAAGGGGTTCAGCTCATCATTGAAACCCGCGACGGTCTCATTAAAAAGCAGCTCCCAATCAGCAGACTGCTTTACTTTATTCTCTTTTTCCCGACCATCTCGTCAGGTCCGATCGACAGGTACCGCCGTTTTGAAAAAGACGATCAGACGGTATGGACGAAGGAGCAATACGAAGAACTGCTTTACAAAGGAATCAATAAAATCTTTCTCGGCTTTTTATATAAATTCATTATCGGCTATTGTATTAATACGTATGTCATTATGAAACTGCCGTTTTTGACTTCCGGCAGCATCTCGCATGGCTTGGCATACATGTATGCGTACAGCCTTTATCTGTTTTTTGATTTTGCCGGCTACACTGCTTTTGCGGTCGGCGTCAGCTATATCATGGGAATCAAATCCCCTGAAAACTTTAATAAGCCGTTCATCAGCCGCAATATTAAAGATTTCTGGAACCGCTGGCATATGTCGCTTTCATTCTGGTTCAGAGACTACGTGTTCATGCGCTTTGTCCTTTGGATGACGAAGAAAAAATGGATCACAAACCGGATGGCTGTTTCCAATATCGGATATGTGCTGCTGTTCCTTCTGATGGGTGTCTGGCACGGCCTTGCCCCTCAGTACATCGTCTACGGGCTGTATCACGCGCTGCTCATGGTCGGCTTTAACTTCTTTGAAAAATGGAATAAGAAATACAAGTGGTGGCCGAACAATAAGTGGACGACAGCCGTCTCAGTCGTGGTGACCTTCCACTTCGTATGTTTTGGATTTTTAATTTTCTCAGGGAAACTAATACACTAAAAGGAGATTTTCATAATGGATTTTAATCAAGAAGTACTTTCAGTTTTAGCAGAGGTATGTCAGGACGATATCGTAAAGGAAAATCCGGATATTGATATTTTCGAAGAGGGAATCCTCGATTCCTTCGGCACGGTGGAATTGCTGCTTGCATTCGAAAGCCACTTTAACATCACAGTGCCGATTACAGAGTTTGACCGGGATGCATGGAACACGCCAAATCAAATCATAAAGCAGCTGAATGAGTTGAGATAATGAAAAAGCGTTTTTTATTCGGGCCAATCATCTTGGCATTTTTACTTTTTTTCACCGCGATCTTGATTCCAAATGCATGGCTGGCAAAACTGGTTCCTAAAGATCGTGTCGAAACTTCAGCTACAGAAATAAACCCGATGATGTTCCAGGGTATGTATCTTCAAGGCAAAGCGCTTGAAGATCCGAAATATCTGCCGATTTACGGATCATCGGAATTGTCCCGGTTAGATGCCTTTCATCCGTCTAACTATTTTAAAGTAAACAACCAAGGGTTCACGCCTTACCTGGTCGGGAAAGGCGGTTCACAGTCCTTGATTCATGCAATCAACTTTGCGGCGCAGTCTGGTCAATTAAAGGGCAAGAAAATCGTTTTCATTATTTCTCCGCAGTGGTTTCAAAAAGACGGCTCGGACGAATCCCACTTTGCGCCGAACTTCTCGGCTTTGCAGGCATACGATCTTGTGTTCAATCAAAATGTCGATCCCGAGCTGAAGAAAAAAATCATCAAACGCATGCTTAAATTTCATGCAGTTACAAACGACGCTCTGCTTTCAGCCCTTTTTAAAGCCGAGCTCGATCAGGACAAAGTGGCGCTGTCCCTTCTGACGCCGCCGGCAAAAGCTTACCGGAGCATTCTGGAGAAAAAGGACATCTACTATTCCATGGTTGAAGGAAACGGACCGAAGCGGACCATTTCCCAGGATGTAAAAAACAAATCGTGGGATGAATTAAAGCAGATGGCCGAAAAGGTCGGCGCCAAAGAATCCCGCAACAATGAGTTTAAAATTTCAAACGGCGTTTATAAGAAATTGAAGCCGAAGCTGAAAAAGCTTAAAGGCCACAATAAAAAGATGAACTATGCCGAGTCAGTCGAGTTCCACGATTTCCATCTCATGATGGATGTTCTGAAAGAATCCGGCGCAGAACCGCTGTTCATCTCGGTTCCGGTCCACGGCAAGTTTTACGACTATACCGGCTTCCCTAAAAAAGGCCGGACAGATTTCTATAAAAAGATTAAAAAAGAAATCGAACAAGAAGGCTTTCAAGTTGCTGATTTAACGAATCATGAATATGATCCATACTTCTTGAAAGATACGCTCCACCTTGGCTGGAAAGGCTGGGTTTACGTCGATCAGGAGATCGAATCCTTTTATAAAAAGTCATCATAAAAAAGGATTCCCCCATGGGGAGTCCTTTTTTTGTCCGATTTAAATTTTTAAAGTTTCCAAAAATTCTATTTTACAAATTTCTCTGAAATCTATTGCGATTATCAAGAGAAGGTTTAAAATAGAAGATAAATATTTTTTGGAAAAAGACTAGAAACGGCAGGGAGAATGAATATGACAAAACAAACGATCAGCGTACAGCTCAGTACAGCAAAAAAGCAAAAGCCAGAGGCTGACCGGCTCGAATTCGGCCGGACCTTTACCGACCACATGTTTATCATGGACTATACGGCTGAAAACGGCTGGCACGATCCGAGAATCGTTCCTTATCAGCCGATTGAAATGGACCCGGCTGCAATGGTTTACCACTACGGGCAGTCCGTTTTTGAAGGGTTAAAAGCTTACTTATCAAGCGAAGGCAGTGTTCTTCTGTTCAGACCTGAAAAAAACGTCGAGAGGCTCAATAAATCCAACGACCGCCTCTGCATTCCGCGGGTTGATCCTGACACCGTTCTGGAAGGGCTGAAGCAGCTGGTTCAGATCGACAAAGAGTGGATTCCTCAAGCTGAGGGGACATCCCTTTATATCCGTCCGTTCATTATTTCAACGGAACCGTACCTCGGCGTCGCTCCGTCCAATATGTATAAAATGCTGATCATTTTATCGCCGGTTGGATCTTATTACAAAGAAGGCATCCACCCTGTGAAAATTGCCGTTGAAAGCGAATTTGTCCGTGCTGTGGCAGGCGGTACAGGCAATGCGAAAACGGCCGGCAACTACGCGGCGAGCCTGAAGGCTCAGGAAGTGGCGGAAAGCAAAGGCTTCTCGCAAGTACTTTGGCTTGACGGAGTAGAAAAGAAATACATTGAAGAAGTAGGCAGCATGAACATCTTCTTCAAAATCAGCGGTGAAATTGTCACTCCGGCTCTAAACGGAAGTATTTTGGAAGGCATTACGAGAAATTCCGTCATTCATCTATTAAAACAATGGGGACTTTCCGTAACCGAAAGGAAAATTTCAGTTGATGAACTGGTTCAGGCTCACAAAGATGGTCTGCTTGAAGAAGCGTTCGGCACCGGAACCGCCGCTGTCATTTCCCCGGTCGGCGAGCTGATCTGGAAAAACGAAAGCCTTGTGATCAACAGCGGACAAACAGGCGAAATCGCCAAAAGGCTCTACCAAACGATCACCGGTATTCAAAAAGGCGCTTTGCCTGACACATTCGGCTGGACAGTTGAAGTTGATAAAGTCAGCCAATCCTGCTAAGCGGTTTAAGCTCTCTTTTGCAAAAAAGAGGGCTTGCACCCTTATCGCGAAATGTACCGGCGGCAGGCTCTGTTTCCACACCGCTCGCCCCTCTTTTTCATTCCGCCTAGTCAATCCCCCGCACAAAACGATTCCATTTTATATATTTTATGTTAAAATTATCAATAACCACACCGGAAAGGAGAGATTATCCGTTCTCATGTAACATGCAAATCAAGAAAGGACGCTGAACAATGGATCAAACAAAATTGAGCGTCTGGGAAAAGAATTACACGTTCCTTTTCATCTCCAGGCTAATCAAAATCTCGGCTGACTGTTTTGCCTTCAACTCTATTTTATGGTTCTTAATTTTTGACGGAAAAGGTGCAATCGGCACCTCCCTGCTTCTTGCCGTCACTTTCCTCCCCGAAGCCTTTTTGGCGCCGGTTACAGGGCCTTTAGTCAAAAGAAGCGCCCTGAAATTCTGGATGTATTTTTCGGATTTAACAAGAGCAGCCGTCGTCATTACAATACCGATTTGCTACTTAAACGGCTTTTCACCGATGTGGTTTGTTTTAGGGCTCATGATCATCCATTCGGCAACTGGTGCGACTTATAACCCGGCGTCGATTACGCTGATTCCGCAGATCGTGAACGAAAATCTCATCCAAAAAGCCAACGCGATTCTCCAGTCTTCTTCAGAAATCATCAGGCTGGGAGCCGTTACATTGTGCGGTGTGCTGCTGACTTTTATCGGTCCTGCAACGACTTTGGTCTTTTCATTTATCTTTTATATCATATCGGGCCTATTCGTGCTTTGCATCAAATACACCATCATCCGGAATCAATCACAATCTAAGTCTCTTGCTCAAAGAGGTACATATTTTGCGAGATTAAAAAGAGGATTTACATTGGTGAAAAACCACAAAATATTATATCCGTTGGCGATTTACTGCATCTTCATGAACCTGGCGGCTTCACCCTGGGAAGCCCTTTCTGCGGTATATGTTGCAGAGGATTTAAACGGAACGCCGTTCATCCACTCGCTGCTGAAGGCTACGACGGCAGGAGGAGCATTTTTACTTGGTTTTATCCTTGCAAAAGTAAAAATCAACAGGTACGGACTCCTTTTCATCACGGCAGGCATTCTTGAAGGTGCGGCTTATTTTATCGCTGGACTGAATACTTTCCTGCCGCTCGTATTTCTCGCAGCCTTTGCATTCGGAGCAGCCATCAGTTCGATCAATGTCCCCGAATTCACGATTATCCAGACATCTGTCGAAGGGGATGACCAGCCTCAAGTGTTCGCAGTCATCCATATGATCACAAATCTATCGCTTCCTTTAGGAGCAATTGCCTGCGGGTATGCCGCAAAAACGCTTGGCGCGGGAAGCGTGATCGCAATCGGCGGCTTCATCGAAATCATTGCGGGCATCGGCATCCTCATATTCACTCAGCTTGCCAAAGCCCGGCAGTCAGATCTGGTCAAAGAAAAAGAAGCAAGCGCAAATATGTAGGCATGAATGGGACGGCCGCTGTTTCGCCGGGCCATTCGGACACGGCGGCGCCTATATCTATTAAAAGGTTCCGGCTGACACACCGGAACCTCAATTTTATTCCTATGCTTCTACAGATCTAAAAAACTGCGGAAGATGCTCTTTATGCGCTTCAAGCATTTCGTCCAGTATTTGTTTCGCAATCTTGTCGGACGGAACGAGCGGGTTGATTGTCATGGCGACAAGCGCGGTGTTGTAATCACCTGTAACAGCCGCTTCAGCCGCAACGCGTTCGAATGATTTGATTTGCTGGACAAGGCCCCTCACGGTGACAGGCAAATCTCCGACCGCGATCGGTTTCGGCCCGTTTTTCGTCATGACACAGTTGACTTCCACTGCGGAGTCATCCGGAATGCTTGCGATCGCTCCGTTATTCATCGTGTTGACAGGCTGAATATCGTGCTTGTCATTATAAATCGAGCTGATCAAATTGCAGGCGGCATCACTGTAATATGCGCCGCCGCGCTTTTCAAGCTGGGGCGGTTTGATCGCCAGCTCCGGATCTTTATACAGCTCAAACAATTCCTTTTCAACTTGCTGAACGACCTCTGCACGCGTCCCTTCCGTTTTTGAAGCCTCCAGTTCATGTTCAAGCATCTCCTGCGTTTTGTAGTAGTAGCGGTGGTAGCCGCACGGAATCAGGCCGAGCCCCCGGATAAAGTCAGGTTCCCACGATTCTCCGGAAATGTTTTTCATCGTCATCGCATTTTCGGGATCTGCCATCGCTTCGATCACTTTGTCTTTGACGCTGACGCCGTCCAGGAAAACGTCGAGTCCGAACACCATATGATTTAATCCGGCAAATTGAATGTTTATGCGGCTTTCATCAACATCGAGCGCTTTTGCAACCCCCATCTTCATGCCGATCGGCACATTGCAGAGCCCGACGACTTTTTTCAAATTAGAGTAGCGGAGCAGCGCTTCAGTCACCATGCCTGCCGGGTTGGTAAAGTTGACAAGCCACGCGTCAGGGCACAGTTCTTCGATGTCTTTTGCAATCTCAAGGATGACCGGAATGGTGCGGAGTCCTTTGAAAAGACCGCCCGGTCCATTTGTTTCCTGTCCGATCACCCCGTATTTTAATGGAATTCGTTCATCTTTTGCTCTCGCTTCGAGCAAACCGACGCGGAATTGCGTCGTGACAAAATCAGCGTCTTTTAAAGCCTCTCTGCGGTCGAGCGTCAGATGAATTTCGACCGGGACGCCCGCTTTTTCGACCATTCGCTTCGCCAGCGTGCCGACGATATTGAGTTTTTCTTCCCCTTCCGGTATATCGACGAGCCAGAGCTCGCTGACCGGAAGTTCGTCATGTCGTTTGATTAATCCCTCGACAAGCTCGGGCGTATAACTAGAACCTCCGCCAATTGTTACGATTTTCAATCCTTTTTTCATCAATTGACACCTCCGTGGATATTCATTTTTTCATACAGCTCGACAATCTCCGCGGCCAAATCTTTCATGGTCATCGCATTCATTAAATGATCTTGCGCATGAATCATGAGAAGTGAGGGTTCGGTTTTCGTCCCCTTCGCTTCATTTTGAATCAAAGCTGTCTGAAAGTGATGCGCCTTGATCAGTTCTTCGTCAGCTGCCCGGATCTTTTCTTTTGCAGCGGCGAAATCTCCCTTTTTGGCTTCGGCTATCGCTTCCATGCAAAAGCTCCTGCCGTTTCCTCCGTGAAGGATAATTTGAAATATCGTTCGTTCCAATTCCTCGGACATCTTGGCACCCCTTTTCTATACACTGGCCTGTTGACCGTCGCTTACGGCCGTCCCGGCCTCCAGTTCGCTCTCTTCTCTCAGCTTTTGTTGATCCCACATTCTAAAGAACGGATAGTATACGACAAACGAGATCAACAGATTGATCAGCTGCATGACCGCTCCGGAAATTTTCCCTCCTGTTGCTAAATATCCGGAAAAGCCGGGCGGCATTGTCCACGGCACCGCAATCCCAGCCGGCTTTGCGACAAGACCTGTACTCATTCCAATATAGGTTGCCGTTAACATTAACAGCGGCGACACGATGAACGGGATCAGCAGCATCGGATTCATGACGATCGGCATGCCGAAAATAATCGGTTCGTTGATGTTAAAAATAGCGGGACCGATGGCTAGTCTGCCGAGCTGTTTCATCTGTTTGCTTCGCGCTCTAACAAACATCGTAATGACCAAAGCCAAAGTGGCGCCGCTTCCGCCGATGTTAACCCAAATCTCAAAAAACTGCGTCGTAAATATGTTCGGGAGCGCTTCACCGGCTTGGAAAGCAAGACGGTTTTCGTCCATCGCACCGTACCAGATCGGCGACATCACTCCGCCGACAATGTTTGCTCCATGGAGGCCGCAGGACCACAGCAGCATTTTCACAGTTTCGGCAATAAGGCTTCCGCCGAGACTGCCTCCAAGGATGGACAGAGGTGTGCCTAAAAGTACGTTGACGACATTATGGAGGCTTCCAAACGGCGTCATCTCAATTAAAAGGCGCGCCCCCCAGATCGAGCCGATAACGGCGAATCCCGGAATCAGAGCGATAAATGATTTGCTGACAGCCGGCGGTACGCCGTCCGGCATTTTGACGACAATATCCTTTTGAACGACCCAGCGGTAAACCTCAGTCGAGAACATCGCGATCAGCATGCCGACAAACAGACCTTTGCTTCCCATTAATGAAATCGGGATGCCGCCTGACACTAAAATTTCCTCTGTTGCGCCTTCAGGTGTGAACGGAATCTGGTATGGGGTCGCAAGCAGAAAAGCTGCTACGGCAATGGCGCCCGATGACAGAGCATCAATATCGTATTTCTCGGCCAGGCGGTAGGCGATACCGAACGTGGCGATCAGCGCCATAATGTCAAAACTGACATTAACCGGGTAGCTTAATTTCTCAGCCCATTGCTCGCCGAAAATCCCTGCCATGAATTCCGGATATCCCGGAATCGGCAAATTGGCTAAAATGAGAAACAGCGATCCGATAATGATTAATGGCATGGTCAAAATAATACCGTCTCTGAGAGCCTGCAAATGGCGCTGAGCGGCAATTCTGCCGGCAACCGGCATGACCTTCTCCTCTAAAAACGTATTAAACCTATTCACTTGTGCCGCCTCCTCTAAGAGCCGGCAAGCTGTTCGGCGGATTTTAACACTTCTGCTCCATTACAAGTTCCGTAATGGACCGTATTGATGACATCGACGGGTACACCTTTCGATTCTCCTAATTTTTTTAATTGCGGGAGCATGTAACGGACTTGCGGGCCAAGAAGCAATACGTCGGCTTTATCGATATGATTCTGAACCTCTCCTCCGGAAACAGCCCAGATTTTATAGTCTTTGCCTTGTTCCTCTGCACTTTTTTCCATTTTCGTCACAAGCAGACTCGTTGACATTCCTGCAGCGCAAGCTAGTAAGATATTCATGTTCATATGTCCCCCTTTTACGTATCGTGTATGATCTCTTTTACAGTTCCATCATACAATGAAACCGTTTTCATATACACTTAATGATTTTCCTCAGCGAAGAGGAAAAAAGACAAGGGGACATCTTCATTTTGCATATCGATGAACCGGCCCGCTTTTTTTGAAGACGGACATAAACTCCCCGTACGTTTTGCATTTCAGAAGCTCCCGGACAATGACCCTGTCATCTAAAACACGGCCCAAAAATTTGTACATCTCTTGCAAATTTGCTGTATTGTCCTTTTCCACGCAAAGAAGGCAAACGAATTGAACCCTCTTATTCTCCCAGACTATCGGTTTTTGCAGCGTGCAAACCGCCCAAAAAGTCGAATCGGTTTTTGGTGTCATCGGATGCGGAATCGCAACCAGATTGCCGAAGCAAGTGGGCGCAACGGCCTCCCGTTCAAAGACGGAGGCTTCAAGCCCCGCGTCTGCAAGCCCTGATTGCATCACTTTTCCGCACAGAAAGCGGAGGACCTCCTCTCTTGAAGACAGACTTTCCTGCAAAAAGACGAGCTGTTTTTTCGTATATGTCGAAGCGATTCCGTCATCTTCGGCAAGCACCTGTTCTATTTTCGTTAAATCCCCTCCTCCCAATATGGCGTTTACTAGAATCACCGGAATGGGAAGATCAGCGGACAGCGGTATGGTGCTGATGACAAAATCAAGTGCATGGAGCGACATTTGATTCAGCTTGTAGTAATCAACCGTTCCAAGGATCTCAAGCTTTGAACCGAATGTTGCCCGCAGTCTGTCTTGAAGCAGCATGGCGCTTCCGGCTCCTGACGCACAGACAATCATACAGCGTTTTGAGGGCCTGTTCATGTTTCGTCTTTCCATGGCTGCGCCGATATGCAGGGCGAGATAGCCGACTTCGCTTTCCTGAATGTCAAACCCCGTCTCTTTTTTGATAACTTCACCAGCTTGAATCCCGGCTTCAAATGCGAGGGGATAATTGGCTTTAATTGCGTCCAGCATCGGATTTCTGATATTCATACCGTATTTGCAGCGATTCAGAGCCGGTTTCAGGTGAAGACCGAGACCGATTTTTAATTCTTTGTCATTCCCAATGCCGAGGGTCAATTTTTGATCGATGGCTTTCATGATCAATTGCGTCAGCCGGTCTGTCTCTTCGTCCATCATGTTTTCGATTGCATCGCTGCGAATGGAGGCCATAACCGTCCTTTTCGCGCCAAGCAGATGAATGGCGATGTAGGCTGTTTCTTTTTCCGGAAAGACCACTTGCAGCTTTTTTTCAAGAGTGCGGACAATCGCCCTCGCCACTTCATATTCTTTATGATTCATAATCTCCTTTACATCTTTGGAATAAAGAGATACATGTTTGCCGCTTCGAATGCGTTTGCATGCAATGGCGACGTGGATGAGAAGGTTGTTTAGTCCGATATCTGAAAGAGAAATTTGATCTTCGCCTATTTTTTCTAAAATCGTCTGACGGATCATAGCCAGCTCTTCTTTTGGGAGAATGGATATCCGGGTATTCATAATATCAATATCCGTTTCCCGCTTTGGAAAAAGGTGCTCTGCGATGCACGATCGCAGCTTCATCTCATCTCCCTTCAGTTTAAAGCCGTAATTCGGTTTGATCTCCAGTTCGATGTCGTAAGGTTTAAGCCTTTTCTTCACATCTCTCATATCGTTTTGGACCGTCGATTTGCTGATAAACATCTCACCGGCTAAATCTTCAAGTTTGACATACTCCTCAGTTAAGAGAAGCCTTTTTAATAAATAGAGAATACGCTCATTCGGAAAAACGGGAGTAGAAAGCTCTTCATGAAATGTGTGCTGCAGAAGCTGGCGAAAGAGGCGGTCATTCTTGATGGAGAGCCGATAGCCTGCACCTCTGATCGATTGAACGGCAGCGCCGTTTTTGGAGAGAAGCCGGTCTAATTCTTTCACATCTGACCTGATCGTCCGAGAGGTCACATTTAGCTCATTGGCCAAATATGTGCTGGTTAACGGTGATTCTGCTCCTATCAATTCGCCGAGGATAAGCTTAAGCCGAGCATTGAGCATAGAAAAAGACCCTCCCACTAAGATACTTGAACCGAGACCAAACCCATACACTCAGGTATATTCATTCTTTTTGTGAAATTTGTCTCATAGTTAAGTAAATTCTATTATGGCTGCGCTTTCAAGTCAATTTGGCCTTTCTCCAAGAAAAAAAGCCGGTTTACCCGGCTTTCAGATTCTTTTTCTCTCTTCGGCTTTTGATGATTTTCCATGCGATCGGATAGATGACAGGCGCCCATTTGACGGCGCTTTTAAACACTTTTTTCATAGCTTGACTCCCTCCTGTTTTTTTATTGTTTTCCCTGTTGAACGGGAGCCAAACCTTTTAACTATCTTGAGACATAGCGGTTTTCTTTTATCCAGAAACGCCAAGGGTATTCCCTCGCTTCTCCAGAGTTGTCAATTCCAATTCGCGGGCCGCACAAAATGTTCTGAGGTTCATATCCTTTTGCGATATAAAGCGGCGGCGATGTCAACGGTCTGCCGTAATCGTTCATCGTGATGGAAAGCGCTTTTGTCAGCTTTCCCGGTCCGTTCGTCCAATCGCGCGGTTTCTTTCCGCTCCTTCGCTTCTCCATCAGCGCGAGGCCTTCATGGGGTTCAAGCGCTCTGATCAGCACGGCCTCAGGTTCATCGGCTCCTCCGCTTACAACATTGATGAGTGTGTGGGTGTGCATGGTGTACGTATAGACCAAGCCGGCTTCATGAAACATGATTTCCGTACGTTTCGTCCGGCGGTTGCCGTAGCTGTGCGCCGCTCTGTCCCCGGGCCCTCTATAAGCCTCTGTCTCCACAATATATCCTGAAGCAGTCCCTTCTTCTGTTTCCTTGACAAGAAGACAGCCTAACAGGGATTGAGCGAGTTCAATTGTTGGTTTGTTGTAAAATTCGAGCGGGAGAGGTTCGTGAGCTGGATTCATTTTTGGATGGCCTCCTTTTTGCTCAAAGGCGAAATGCCTCTTTGTCGATTGTGATATATTTTACCATTTTCGACAGACGGGATGCCAGAAAATGAAGGTGCCTTGATTAAGATGAGGATCTCCCATTGATTTTATTTTTCAGTCTTTCATGGATGACATTGACATATCTGTATTATTGTATACAATAATAATTATATTCTGAAAAAAGGAGGCGAAAGCTTTTTTCATGCACTCTTCAAATCCAGTCAAAAGACAGTCTGCAAGTGATTACGCTTACAATGAATTAAGAACGAAGATCATCGAACTTGAATACCCTCCCTCTGAACAGCTTGCTGAAGACAGTCTTGCAAAGGGTTTAAACATCAGCAGAACTCCTCTTCGCCAGGCTCTTTACCGGCTGGAGCTTGAAGGATTGGTCAGTAAACAGCCGAACGGCCGGCTTCGCGTATGCCCGATTTCGCTCGCTGAAGCGAAAGAGGTTTTTAAAGTTCGGGAAGCGCTTGAAGGACTGCTCACTGCCGAAGCCGCACAGCTGGTGACACCGGAGAGCCTTCATCAGCTTGAAGACCGCATCGAACTGATGAAACTGGCTGCCGTAAAGGGCCGCAAAACAGATACGGTCAAATACGGATCAGAATTTCATTCCATCTTGCACGCCATCAGCACAAACGCAACCGCAAAACGTTTTCTGGATCAGCTTGAAAGCAGGATTGAACGGTATCGCAGAATCAGCGGATACAAAAATCCTGACTACAAACCGTCTGTATCTTTCAATGAACACTTGGACATTTTTAATGCCGTCAAAGAAAAAAACAGCGTTTTGGCAGAAGCCGCCATGCGTTCCCACATTAAACGAAGCTTGCGTTCCATTGAAGAAACGCTGGAACGTTCATACTAATCCGCCGAACAGCCAATGCCATTCTCACAGCACGTTTTTGACACAAAAGTTAAAAAACGAATAAGAGGTGGAAAAATGGGCAAACAAGGTGTATTTAAACCGGGATTAGAAGGCGTTATTGCTGGGGAAACGAACATTTCCTTCTTAGATACGGAAGCGGAACAAATCGTCATTAAAGGCTATGATTTAATCGAACTTGCAGAACAAAAAACATATCTTGACCTCGTCTATCTCCTCCTTCAAAATAAACTGCCTGATCCAATGGAATTGCAAGGAATTGAAAGCGCTATAAAAAATTCGTATGAACTGCCCGGCGGAATCTATACCATTCTGAAGGCGCTTCCGAATAACACCCATCCGATGGATGCGCTCCGAACCGGGATTTCCGCTTTAGCTGGATATGATCCTGAATTGAATGACAGGTCTCCATCAGCAAACAGAAGCAAAGCGCTGCGCTTGATCGCACAGGTTCCGAATATTACCGCCAACAGCTACCGCATCCTTCACCAGAAAAATGTCATCACGCCTGATAAACAGCTTTCATTCAGCCAGAACTTTTTATACATGCTGACGGAAAAAGAACCGACTCCGGAAGAAACAGCCGTCTTTGATCAGACATTAATGCTGTACAGCGAGCACGAAATGCCGAACTCCACATTTGCCGCAAGAGTCATCGCATCGACAAACACAGACATATACGGTGCTTTCACAGGCGCCGCTGCATCGCTTAAAGGACATTTGCACGGCGGCGCGAATGAAGCAGTGATGTACATGCTGCTCGAAGGAGAAACAAAATCGGGCTTCTGCAAGCTGATTGAGCATAAGTTAAGCAGAAAAGAAAAAATCATGGGCTTCGGCCACCGCGTCTATATGAAAAAAATGGACCCGCGCGCAGCCCTGCTGAAAAAGGCGCTCTATTCGCTATCTCATAAAACCGGCCGACAGGATTTATATGAGATGTGTGATGCCGGTGAAAAGCTGATGCGCGAAGAAAAAGGCCTGTATCCGAACCTCGACTACTATGCGGCTCCGGTCTATTACCTGCTCGGCATACCGATCGATCTCTATACTCCGATATTTTTCGCGGCACGTTCGGTCGGTCTAAGCGCGCATGTCATTGAACAGCACGAAGACAACAGGCTATTCCGCCCGAGAGTTCACTATACCGGACCGCGTCATCTTCATCCATAGTTCGCCTTTGATTCAGAAAGAAGGGAGATAAATGTTATGAAAACAGAAAGTCAAACGCTCCAAAATTGCAATCAATTGCTGGAAGAGATCGCAGACTATACGGTAAATGCCAAGATTTCAAGCGAAGAAGCGATTGAAACCGCCCGTTATGTCTTAATGGATACACTGGGCTGCGGCATTTTGGCGCTCAAATACCCGGAATGCGCCAAACATCTCGGCCCGATTGCCCCGGGTACCGTCGTCCCGAACGGCACCCGCGTCCCGGGAACGCAATTTGAGCTCGATCCTGTTCACGGAGCCTTCAATATCGGCTGCATGATTCGCTGGCTCGATTATAATGACACATGGCTGGCAGCCGAATGGGGCCACCCGTCAGATAACCTTGGAGCGATTTTAGCCTGCGCTGACTATGTCAGCAGGCAGCGGCTCGCGGCGGGCAAGGAACCGCTCACCATTCACGATGTATTAACGGCAATTGTGAAGGCTCATGAAATCCAAGGCGTCCTTGCTCTCGAGAACAGCTTAAACAGAAACGGGCTTGACCATGTGCTGTTTGTAAAAGTCGCCTCCACTGCTGTGGCATGCTCACTATTGGGGGGGACAAAACAGGATGTTGTCAATGCCGTCTCCCAAGCCTGGGTCGATAATTCAAGCCTGCGGACGTACCGTCACGCTCCGAATACCGGTTCGCGAAAGTCCTGGGCTGCCGGTGATGCGACAAGCCGCGGCGTGAGGCTCGCAATGATGACCTTGAAGGGCGAAATGGGATATAAAACCGCTTTGTCCGCTCCAATGTGGGGTTTTCAGGATGTCTTATTCGGCGGAAAAGAATTGACGCTCGCCAGACCGCTCGACTCTTATGTCATCGAAAATGTCCTTTTTAAAATTTCGTATCCGGCGGAATTCCACGCACAAACGGCTGCTGAAGCCGCGATCAAGCTTCACCCTGAAGTGAAGAACAGACTTGATAACATTGATCAAATCGTGATCACGACGCACGAATCGGCCATCCGGATTATCGACAAAACGGGAGAATTACACAATCCGGCTGACCGTGATCACTGCCTTCAGTATATAACAGCGATCGGGCTGATCTACGGCGATATTACCGCTGACCATTACGAAGACGAAACCGCGCAAAATCCGGAAATCGACAGACTGCGCGAAAAAATGACCACAGTCGAAAACAAACAGTATTCTACCGATTATCTCGACCCGGAAAAACGCTCGATCGCCAACGCTGTTCAAGTGTTTTACAAAGACGGCACACAATCGCAAAAAATCGCGATCGAATACCCGATTGGTCATCGGCGCCGCCGCAACGAAGGCATCCCGCTGTTAAAAGAAAAGTTCACCAATAACTTAAAAACGCGCTTTCCGGCGGGGCAAGCGGAGCGAATCAACGCCCTGCTGAATGACCCTCGCCAATTAAGCGGTACACCTGTGCCGGACTTTATGGAATTGTTTGTGATTTAGGAGGTTTTGAATATGTGGATTGTCTCGAAACAATCAACTCAGGAAGAACTGGCCAATACATTCAGAAAGCTGATGAAAGCGCCTGATATTTTGAAAATACCAGGCGTTCATGACGGGATGGCAGCCATTACCGCAAAAAACATCGGCTTCAAAGCGCTCTACCTCTCCGGGGCAGCCTACACGGCAAGCCGCGGACTCCCTGACCTCGGAATGATTCATTCCCAGGAAATCGCTGAAAAAGCCAGCGAACTTGTGAGAGCCGCAAATCTTCCGCTTTTGGTCGATATCGACACCGGCTACGGCGGTGTCCTAAATGCGGCGCGCACGGCGGCCGAAATGGCTGAAAGCCGGGTCGCAGCCGTTCAAATCGAAGATCAGCAGCTGCCTAAAAAATGCGGACATTTAAATGGAAAGACGCTTGTCCCGGCAGAAGACATGATCGCAAAAATTAGAGCGATAAAAGAAACCGCCCCTTCACTCGTCATTGTGGCACGCACGGATGCAAAAGCAGCGGAAGGAATGGAGGCCGCCGTCAGACGCGCCAATTTATATGCCGACGCGGGAGCCGATGCCATCTTTCCGGAAGCATTAACGAACGCAGCTGAGTTCAAGGAAATGGCCTCATCCATTAAAGTGCCGCTCCTCGCCAATATGACCGAATTCGGAAAAACGCCTTATTACACGGCTGACGAATTCCAAATGCTCGGCTGCAGCATGGTTATTTACCCGGTAACCTCCCTGCGCGCTGCCGCAAAAGCTTATGAACGGGTCTTCGCAGAAATTTTCGAAAAAGGCACGCAAAAGGGTGTGCTCGATGACATGCAGACGCGCGAAGAATTATATGATGCGATTCAATACTACGACTATGAAAAATTGGACGAAAATATCGCCAAAACGGTGCTTCCCGAAATCGGAAAAGAACATCGTTAATACGAGAAAAAAGGCTGCCGAATTGTCGGCAGCCTTCTCCATTTACAGCAGTTGCATCAATGCACCGCCGGCAGCACCGGCTGCAACGATGATCCATGGCGGAAGCTTCCAGTAGACAAGCAGGCTGAATAAAACCGCGGCGAATGCAAAATCAACCGGCGCCAATATCGAGCTGGTCCAGATCGGATGATAAAATGCGGAAATCAATATTCCCACAACGGCTGCATTCACTCCCATTAAAGCGCCTTTCACTTTAGGATTGCGGCGCAGCGTATCCCAGAAGGGCAGCGTCCCCAAAATCAGCAGGAACGCCGGCAGAAAAATCGCCGCTGTGGCGAGCATTCCGCCTTGCCAGCCGCTGATCACCGCACCAAGATATGCAGCGAATGTGAACAAAGGCCCCGGGACAGCTTGAGCGGCTCCATACCCGGCTAGAAAAGCCTCTTCGCTTAACCAGCCCGTCGGTACAAATTCCCGTTCTAATAACGGCAGGACCACATGCCCTCCGCCGAAGACTAAAGAACCCGACCTGTAAAAACTGTCAAACATGGCAATCCAGCTGGAAGATGTCAGTTCTCTGAGCATCGGCAGCAGTATGAGAAGCCCGAAAAACAAGCTGAGACAAACCGCCGCAAAACGGCGCGACACTGGAAATCGCATGACAGAATCATCTGTCTCAACTTGCTCTTTATAGATGAGATAACCGGCGAAAGCGGCGAGCAGGATGACTCCGACCTGTGTAAAAGCCGTCTGCCAGAGAAGGGTGGCGACTAGAGCAAACAGCGCGATCGCCTTGCGCCTTTTATCAGGTGTCAGCTTTTGCGCCATCCCCAAAACAGCATGGGCGACTACGGCTACGGCTACGATTTTCAACCCATGAATCCAGCCGGCTGTCCCGATATCGAAGCCTTGCAGAATCATAGCAAATAATACGAGTGCTATGACAGATGGGAGAGTAAACCCGATGAACGCTAAGATGCCTCCAATGATGCCGGCTCGCATGACGCCGATTCCGATCCCCACCTGGCTGCTGGCAGGGCCGGGCAGGAACTGGCATAAAGCGACCAGATCGGCATAGTTTTTTTCGTCCATCCATTTTCTTTTGCGGACATATTCAGCATGAAAATATCCCAAATGGGCGATCGGCCCTCCGAACGATGTCAATCCAAGCCTGGTTGAAACGAATAGAATTTCAAGCAGCGACCTCAAGCTTCGGTCCGCTTTATGCTTTGTCATGATTTCACTCCTCTATTCTTTAATTTCTTTAAACAGTTCATATGCTTTCAACCTTGCTTCCTTCAGTACGCTTGCTCCTTTTTCCGTAGTTGAGTAGTATTTTCTGATTTTCCCGTCCACATTCTGTTCTTCTTTTCGAAGAAGTCCGTCAGATTCCATTGAATGAAGGATCGGATACAGCGTTCCCGCACTGATGTTATATCCGTGCTCTTTCAATTCCTCAAGCATCCACAAGCCGAAAATCGGATGTTCGCTGGCGTGGTGCAAAATATGAATTTGAATAAATCCCAGAAATAGCTTTCGCAATACTTTATCTTCCAATACCGCACCCCCTTTAACGAAACTCAATATCGAAATCCGATATCGACAGTTTATAACGAAAGTGTAGCATCGGTTCTCTCTCTTTTCAAGGTCTTTTGCCCTTAAAAAAACAAGCCCAAACATGGGCTTGCCTGTTTCAAACATTTACGACTGATACTGTACACGATGAAGATTCGCAAAAATACCGCCGCGCTCAACCAGTTCATCATGTGTTCCTTCTTCTGCGATTCCGTTTTCTGTCACGACCACAATCCGGTCGGCATTGCGGATCGTAGCAAGTCTGTGAGCAATGACAAGCGTCGTCCTGTCTTTTGCGAGCTCTGTCAAAGCGTTTTGAATCACCTGCTCCGTCTCTGTGTCAAGTGCTGATGTGGCTTCGTCCAATATGAGAATCGGCGGATTTTTAAGAAACATCCTGGCGATTGCGATCCTTTGCTTTTGGCCCCCTGACAGCTTCAGCCCTCTTTCGCCGACTTGGGTCTCATAACCGTCCGGGAGCGACTCGATCAGCTGTTCTAAATGCGCCATTTTGGCGGCCCGCTGAATCTCTTCATCTGTCGCATCCAGTTTTCCGTAGGCGATGTTTTCGCGGAGCGTCCCCGTAAAAAGAAACACATCCTGCTGGACGATGCCGATTTGCGAACGGAGAGAACGTTTTGTCATGTCGCGAATATCGATGCCGTCAATTGTGATGGCTCCGCCGTCTATATCGTAAAAACGCGGAATCAGCGAGCTGATCGTCGTTTTGCCCGCTCCCGAAGGGCCGACAAAAGCGACCGTTTCTCCGGCTGTAATTGACAGATCGACGCCTTGCAGGACAGGTTTATGTTTTTCATAGCCGAACGTCACATTCTTGAAGACGATGTTTCCTTCCAACAGCTGAACATCAATCGCATCTTTGCGGTCGACAATCTGCGGCTTTGTATCGATCAACTCCGTAAACCGCTTAAATCCTGCCATTCCTTTCGGATAAAGCTCCAAAATGGCGCTGATTTTATCAATCGGCTTAAACAACACGTTGACATAAAGAACAAACCCGACGAATTCCCCGTAGGACATATTCCCGGAAAAACTGAGCCAAGCTCCGTACACAAGCACTGCCAGAATCATCAGCCGCGTCATCAAAAAGGTCCCCGCAGTCGTGAGAGCCATCGTTTTGTAGCCTTTCAGCTTCGCCTTGCGGAACTTTTGATTGTTCTTTAAAAACCGGGAAATCTCAAAGCGTTCATTCGTAAAAGATTGAACGACGCGAACGCCTGAGACGCTGTCCTCAACCCTGGCGTTAACATCGGCGATTTCGCTGTACATCTGGCGCCAAGCGCGGTTCATCCTGATATTTGAATAAGTGATTAAAATAATCAATAACGGCACAAACAGAACAGCAACCAAGGCAAGCTTCACATTAATCGTCAGCATGATCCAAAATGCACCGAAAAAGGTCATCACGGCGATGAACAAATCCTCCGGTCCGTGATGGGCCAGCTCTCCGATATCAAACAGATCATTTGTGATGCGGCTGATGATATGTCCAGTTTTTGTATTGTCAAAGTATCGGAAAGATTGGCGCTGTACATGTTGGAAAAGCTCCTGGCGCATATCCGTTTCAATATTGATGCCGAGCTTATGCCCGAGATAATTGACAATGTATTGCAGGCCCGTGCTGAGCAAATAAATCAGTAAGAGGCCGATGCTTACCCAGACAATTTCAAGCCAGTCTCCCTCGGGAATCAGCGTATCGATGAACCACTGAACGACTAGGGGAAAAGCCAGCTCAAGCATTGCGACGATGATCGCACTGCTGAAATCGATGAAGAACAGACGTTTATGAGGTTTATAGTATGAAAAAAAGCGGCGTATCATAAGATGATGTGCACTCCTTTTGAGAATCTTTACGAGATTGATCGTATCACAGTTTGGGATCGGAAGTGCAAAAATTTCGAAAAATAATTGAAAATTATTCTCAAGTAGATTGTTTTATAAAGGAATTCCCGTTTCTTTTGCGCCCTGTGCAACAAGCTTAGCGATTTCATTTGCCCCGTAGTCGCAAAAATGGGTGTCATCCCTTGCTCCGTCCGGATAGTTGGGGTGTTCCCCCGGTTCAAGCCATAAAAACAGCTTTTTGGAAGCTTCCGGTCCCAGCGATTCAAGCAATTGACGGCTTTTGAAGGCGAGATCGATAAGCGGCACCCGAAGCTCTTCCGCAAGCTGTATCATCGCATCAGGATAGTCGCCATGGGTATTTTTGAACCGGCCGTCGCTTTCAAATGATCTTCTCTGGACCGGTGTAATGAGGACCGGATTGGCTTTTTTTAACCGGGCGTCATCTATATACCGGCGCAAATGCTGCTTGTAAGTTGTGTATGGCTCTGTATAGCGATCATCCGGCTTTTGGTCGTTATGACCAAACTGGACAAACAAATAATCACCGCTTCGGATCTGTGTCATAATTCGCTCCAGCCTGCCTTCTTCAATAAAGCTTTTTGAGCTTCTCCCTGATGCCGCTTCATTGCGGATCAAAACACCGGCGCTTAAAAACGCGCCAATTTTCTGTCCCCAGCCTGCACGCGGCGCCCTGTCGCTATCATAATCGCAAACCGTTGAATCCCCGGCCAAAAACAACTGAACATCTCTCATCATCCAGCCCCCTCATTCCTTTTTGTTTTATATTAAAACGCCCCTCAAAGAACCGCAACCCAATATACATATTTATCCACTTTGTTCTTTATACGACTCCTTTTTATAAAAAAAGGCTATGAGTTGACAGAAAACTATCAATTTATACTAATTTTTTTTAGAAATTTATCTAAAAATATTTACTTGGCTGGTAAATGGTGATAGATTAAGTAAACAAGAAAAGGAATATAGTTGATCGCGATCTCATTTCTACCTTTTCTTGAAAATAAAAGGACGTCCTCTACTTTTTAACTTTAACATTGCATTTAGGAGGAACTTATCGATGCTTAAACGAAAATTCATTCGCAAAATCAGTGTTGGTCTATTAGCTTCTGCAGCATTGTTTTCATTTATCATTCCTACCCAAGGGGCAAATGCTCAAGAGGTGAAAACAAATCATTTTAGAGGACCGATCTTTTGTCCGCCGCCATTCAAGCCGTCACCTAAGCCGCAGCCGCCTCAAAAACCGCAGCCGGATTATCCGCAACCGGATAACCCGACTCAGAAACCTGTGCTTGAGGCAAAAACGATTAACAGCAATATAGAGTGGTCAACTTCTGACATCGAAATTACTTATAAACCAAACACTTTTGTCGGTTCAAGCTATGTTGAATTTCATTTTCCATACCGCTTTCATGCAAGCACAAGAGATACACTAAATGGAAAAACGCTTGACTATACACAAATTTTAAATGACGGACAAACGGTCCGTGTCCCTGTCTATGCTTTAAGCTCTTCTGAGTTCAAACTGGTCATGGTTCGGAAAACGCTTCCAAATGCAGGGACTCACAGAATTACTGCTGAACTGCAGCAAAATGGAAAAAACATCAACCATGCTGAAACAACTTTGGAGATTGTTCCTCGTTAAATCAATATTCGGCCTGCCGGCTTCAATTTGCCGGCAGCCGTTCTGCTGTATTTCCCTTTACATATCATGCATTTTTTAAAAGTTTTTAGAATTTTCCTCAAAAAATATTTACTTAAATGGTAAACGGTGATAGATTGATGGGGCAGGAAAAGGAATATAGTAGATGACGGACTTATTTTTTCCTTTTTCATCATTTTTTAAAAGTACTCAACGGGAGGGGTAAGTACATGTTAAAACGTAAATTTATCGGAAAAATGGGAGTCGGGCTATTAACTTCGGCAGCATTGTTTTCTTTCATTCTTCCGACCGAGGAAGCGAGCGCCACTTTTTTCAGAAACGCTCCGACGCTTCATGTCGAAACGGTTGACAGCAACAAAGAGTGGACAACCTCAGACATTGAAGTCACTTACAAACCGAACTCTTTTGTCGGTTCAAGCTATGTTGAATTTAACTTTCCATACCGCTTCCATGCGAACACAAGAGATTCGCTGAACGGCAAAACACTGAACTATACACAAATTTTAAATGACGGGCAAACCGTCAGAGTGCCGGTTTACGCTTTCAGCTCTTCTACGTTCAAACTGGTCATGGTTCGGAAAACGCTTCCAAACGCAGGAACTCACAGAGTCACCGCGGAGCTGCAAAAGTTCGGACGAAACTACAACCACGCTGAAGCTACAGTTGATATCCTGCCACGCTAAAACATTTCAGCCTGCCGGCAAAAGAACCGGCAGGCTTTTTTTCATTTAAGCGCTGCCCGCCGAACCAGCATGTTAAAACAAGCGAGCGCGCTGATATTGCAAAACAGAATGACGACTGCCATCGGTAAAGCTGTATGGCTTCCGCCAATACCGACGAGCGGCGCCGCGGCAGCTCCTAAAATAAACGGAAGCAGTCCTAAAAGCGCAGATGCGCTTCCGGCCGATTTTCCCTGGCTCTGCATCGCTAAGGATCCGCTGGTCGTCGTCACGATTCCGATGCAGGAAACCACGACAAACAGCGGAATTAAAATCAGAATCAGCGGTGCTTTGAAAAAGACAGAAACAAATAAAACAACGCTTGCGGTAAAAGACAGCAGCAAACCGCTCCGCAAAAGGGAAGCTTCGCCGAACCGGCCGGCAAGCCTGCCCGTAATCTGGGCTGCGATAATGATGCCCAAACCGTTTAATGCGAAACAAAAACTAAAGGCTTGCGCCGACAATTTGTAAATGTCCTGCAAAACAAACGGAGAGGCCGATATATAGCCGAACATCCCCGCTACGATCAGCCCTTGCGCCAAAGCGTATCCCATAAATGTGCGCTGGCCGAAGAGCCTTCCAAATGATACAAACGTCTCTTTGAACCCGCCTGCCGTGCGGTTTTCCGGAGACAGTGATTCTTTAACTCCGAATATAACGGACAAAATCATCAGTAAACCAAAAAGGCCGATAATGAAAAATACGCCGTTCCAAGTCGTCCATTTCATCAGCTGGCCGCCCGCTACCGGGGATATGATAGGCGCAATCCCATTAACCAGCATCAAGAGCGAAAAGAACTTTGTCAATTCTGTACCAGAATATAGATCACGAGCAATCGCGCGTGATATGACAATGCCGCCTGCACCCGCTGCACCTTGAATAAAGCGCATCGCAATCAAGACCCATACAGAGGATGTCATAGCACATAAAAATGAGGCCGCGGCAAAAACGGACAGCGAAACGATCAGCGGGAGCCTTCTTCCAAGGACATCGCTGAAAGGACCGATGACAATTTGGCCGATTGCCAGCCCCAGTAAACACGATGTTAAACTGAGCTGAACGACGGAAGCATTCGTATGTAAATCAGATGCCATCTGCGGAAGGCCGGGCAAATATAAATCGATCACAACCGGACCGATTCCCGATAAAATACCCAATATGACAGCGATCCATACCCTGTTCGGCTTAGCTTTTGACTGAGCCGCAAGATCTGCCTGGCTGTTAAACGCACCCATTGGATCACTCCTTTTTTTATATTCTTACATACCGCCCTCAGAACCTACCAGTGTATTGTATACCTTAAGTTATGTAGATGACAATCAGAAAAACCGGGCGAGCCCGGCTGATTAGTAAGATTCATATCTTTTAAAAACAAAAACGGTGCACATGAACAAAAGAAGCACAATTCCCAAAGACGAAAACACCATCCAGCCGAAAGCATTATCCCATGAACCATGCATGATAAAATAGTCAGCCTGGCTTTTCGCCTTATCAGGCATCCATTCGGTAAAACGGGGAAATAAGGAACCCGCCAGTGAAACGAAGGCGATGAAACTGATGCTCATGCCGGCAATCCCCCCGATACGGCGAAACAGGGCACCGAAAAACATCGTGACCGACATGACAAATACAATCCATATACTGTACACGAATAAACTAAATAAGAACCGGTTAATTTCAACCTTGCCGAATAGAAGGTTTGTATAATAAAAAGCTAACCCGTAGCTCACAGCAAACGAAACCAATACGAGCAGCACCTGCTGAAGCCACTTGCTGCCGATATACTGCAGCGGGCTGACAGGTCTCGCCATCACCAATGAAAGGGATCCTTGGTTTCGTTCGTGGACAATGCTGCCCATCACACTCAAAACGAAAATTGCCGTACCGACCGTGCCGAACTGGGACAAGGTGCTCGCCATTACCTCTTCACCTCTCGGCCTTGGTATATCGATCACGGCTCCCTCAGGCAAATTCCCGGCCATATCGAGAATTTGGGGCATATAATACAGGCTGAGCGGCTGAATCAAGCCCAGAAGGATCAGAATGACTGGCAGCCAAAGCAGCTTTCCGTCCCTCCAGCTTTCCGTCCATTCTTTTTGAAATAACATAAAAAATGAATTCATAACCCCATCACCTTCAAATACATATCTTCCAACGACATCGTTTTTTGTTCAAAACGAACAATCGATACTTGTCTGCTCAAGCATTCAGCCAACAGTCGGCGGCTGTCAGACCGATCTGTTAAATAAAATTCAGCTTGTGAGGGCTTATGATACACGACTTTGCTGACATAAGGCAGGTGTTCCAGCCATCCTTCAAGGCTCTCTTCAGCTGCCAGGATATAAGATGGCTTGAAATGCCGGTTCTTCAATCTGTGAAGCGGACCAGACCATTTGACAGCCCCTTCTTTCAGCATGATCACTTGATCGCACACCTCTTCGGCATCATGCAGCACATGAGTCGAAAATAGGATTGTCATCTTCTTTTTTAAATCTTTCATCATATCAAGCACTTCACGCCGCCCCGCCGGATCGAGGGCAGAAACAGGTTCATCCAAAATCAACAGGCTCGGCTCATGAACCAAAGCCTGCGCAAGCCCGAGCCTTTGCTTCATTCCTCCTGAAAAACCGCCGATTTTCCGATCTTCTTCCTTTTCCAGACCGACATAGCGCAAAGCGGTTCGACTCTTTTCCAGGGCTTCACGACGTTTCATTTTAGAAAGTCTTGCAGCGAACACCATATATTCCAAAGCTGTCATCCATGAAAAAAACGCAGGATGCTGAGGCAAATATCCGATTTCCAGCCTGTTTATCGATTCCCTCCCCAAAAAGCGGATGCCTCCTGATGTAGGCGCCAATAAACCGGAAAGCATTTGCAATGTCGTCGTTTTTCCCGCTCCGTTCGGCCCGAGAAGAGCAACGCATTGCTGATATTCAAGGTCGAAGCTGACATTTCGGACAGCTTGGTGCTGCTGATACATTTTTGTTAAACCATTGACGGACAGCATCACACCCGCCTCCTCTCATATGTTTTTTTACCGATAATAAAGTAAGAGACGGGACCGACAAAACTGATCCCGAAAATGATCAAAATCCACATCCACTTTGGGCCATTCGTTTTCTCCTGTTTCATGCAACTGATCAATGCGGAGACCGCTAAAATGAAATACAGCACAATGAAAGGAGCGAGCAGCGCCCAAGGTATATCTGTTTCAGTCATGATGACGGCCTCCTTTTCTTATGAAACGGCCTTACAACAAATAAATAATAGAATAATAAAGGCATCGGTATTTGGATCAAGCCCCATATGCCCCAAAACCACGCATTGGCTCCTTTTTTCTTCGCATGAAGAAATAGAAAGATACTCTGCGCAAATAAAAGCGGTGAAATGTAAAGCAGCAGCAGCAGTTTTTCCTGAGTCATATCAAGATTCATTTAATCAGCCTCCCCGTCAGCCGCACGCCGCCTTTTTTCTAATAGGGCGAGCGCCGGCAGAAATATAAGCGCCGCACCCTGCACCATGATAAAAACAGCCGGCACTTGAACGGAAATCGTCAAGTAAGCCGATAAAATCGCCAGCGCTATGACGATAAAACAAAGCAATTCCTTTTTGAGCGCCCGCTTGCGTTCTTGCTTAAACCGCGCTAAGCGCTGATTCAGTTCAAATACTTGAGGAACCGGCGGCACAAAGTTATCATCCATTCTTTCGAGTTCGCGTTTCAACTGTGTAACCGTTTCTTTTTCTTCTCGGTCATTCACTGCCCCCACTCCTTTCGAATCTTCTTTAATCCATGATGCACGCGCGATTTGACGGTACCTTCTTTTATTTTCAGCATGTTTGCCACTTCAGGGTAAGTAAACCCGTAATAGTGCCTTAACAAGATTGGCATTCTGAACTCAGGCTCAAGAGCAGCAAAAAGCTCCAAGCATTCGCTCCATTCGTGACCGTGAAGGGCGGACTTCCATTTCATTTTTCGCAAGGCTTCCTCTCCTGCTGCTTTCGTTTTGCGATTTTCGCGTTTTTTCCGGCGCTGATGGTCGATAAACAGCCGGGAAGCAATTGAAATCAGCCATGTTGAAAATTTCGCGTTGCCTTGAAATTGATGGAGGCTGACATACGCTTTCAGCATCGTTTCCTGGACCAAGTCCTCTGTGAGATCAGGGTTCAGCGTTAATTTCAGAACATATTGATATACAAAGGGGTAATGAAGCTGAAACAGTTTCGTAAAAGCCGCATCTTCCCCGTCTTTTGCCTGTATGATCAGTTCTTTTTCATCTGCTTGATCCACTAAAACGCCAACCCCCTTTCTTTTTGTCTCTGTATCTAGGACGACGGCTGCAAGCAAACCGTTCAATTGTATTTCAATAAGATAAAAATCGTCTTGTTTTCCGACAGGGGTTTATGATGTACTGGAATTTAAAGGGGTGTGAGTAAAAAGGGATGGAACTGCAAAAACAAATCGTCTATGAAGAAAAACAAATTTTAAGGAAAGATCATATCATCTTTTGGGGTGCCGTCTTTTGTTTATGGTTTGCTACATACATCTATGTCCCTGTTTTCGGATTATATTTAGACAACATCGGATTTTCATATTCAGCGATAGGAATCATACTCGGAAGCTACGGCGTCACCCAGATATTACTGCGGTTTCCGTTCGGCATCCTGTCAGATGTTCTTTCGCCGCTTAGAAAACAGCTGTTGATCAGCGGCTTTGCAATGTCTCTGTTGAGCTGCTGCATATTTCTGTTGTTCGATTCGTTCATCATGGTGATCACGGCCAGACTGCTCGCCGGTATGACTGCGGCGATGTGGGTGATGGCAACCGTTTTATACTCGCAGTATTTCACAAAAGATCAATCGTCAAAAGCGATGGGCATTCTGCAGTTTTTAACGGTTCTCCCCCAATTTGTCAGCATGGCTGTCAGCGGATACCTCGTCCATTTGTTCGGCTGGATGTTTCCGTTTTGGATCGGTGTTGCCGTTTCGTGCATCGGGCTGATTCTGTCATTTTACATTAAAGATAACGGGCCCGGCCATACGGTCAAGGGGATGGCTTTGTCAGACTATGTTAAACAGACGTTGCGCCTTTCTGATTTAAAAGCGATTACAACATTATCGTTTTTAGCCCACGCCGTGCTATTTATGACTGTGTTCGGGTTCACGCCGATTTACGCGGAATCGGTCGGCATCGATGAGAAGCAGCTGATTTGGATCATGTGCGCTTTTTTTGTTCCGCAAACGCTGGCTTCCGTGTGGTGTATCTTTTACAAAGTCAAGGCCGCCGATGCACTGATATGGATATCTTATGTGATAACGGCTGTTTTCTTTTCCTTGCTGCCGTTCGCCGAGACTCTTTTCGCGGTGTGTGTGATCCACGCCGTGACAGGACTGACATTGGGATTTATTTTTCCGCTTTTGGTCAGCAAAGTCGTCCAGCTTGGTACGCCTCAGCTCAAAATGTCTGTGATGGGGTTCTATCAATCTTTTTATGCGCTCGGTTTTTTTCTCGGACCGGTTGTGGCGGGAAAAACGGCTGAACTGTTCGGGCTGCGGGAGGTGTTTTGGTTTGCCGGGGCTTTGTCATTGGCAGGGGCAGGAGTGATGCTCGTTTCAAAGCAGTTTTCGATACGTACAAAAAGCAGGCGGGGATGATGCCTGCTTTTTTCTTTGCTCAATAAGATATTTTAGCAGAACCGGCAGGATACCAATTGCCATTCTGCGCTTTTGCCCATCCGTAAACCATATCGCCTGAATTGACCTTTTCTCTGATCAGCTCAAGCCTTTCGCTTGAATTTGCCTCATACCTGCTTCCCGTTTTCGCCGGTACTTTCACAGATAAAATGTTGTCCTTTAATGTATCAGGCTCCTCATCAGTGCTTGTCCATGCGACTCTTTCATAATAAGTCTGATTAAACGGACTCTCCAATCCTTTAATATAAAAGCGAACTGTTTTGCCAACCACCTTGACATCTGTATATGCCGTGCTGTAGGGCTGAATCGATTCCTGAGAAATTGACTTTCCGTATGCCAAAACAGACGTTCCGCCTGCGCCGCAAAGCATGATTCCCAACATGAAAACGACCGCTGCCAACTTTTTCAACATGAAAACGCCTCCCTTTTTTCAATTTTTTGCACATGTTTAATTTTACCATATTTTCCGTTTGCTTCTTTGCTGTAGGTTTGTACATTTATTGAATATAGGAAAATATCAGTTAAAGAGCTGTTCGTTATTTTCTCGACAAATGGGAGCGAACACCCTAAGCCTCTTTTTGTATTCTTCTTTTCCCTCCACGACTGAACCAATTGTCTCCATTATTCCAAAATAAAAAGGATACGCTGAAGCGCATCCATATCTTAATATCAATTTGAATAGACAATGAAGATCCTTTAATAAGGATCTTCACTATGCCCTTTTTCTTCCGCTTGTCTCGGCGCATCTTCGGCGCCTTCTGCCCCGATCGGCTCCCGGCTGGATGTATTTTGGCTGGAAGCGTTTTTTAATCCTTCCTCGACCCTGCTTCCATATTCTTTGTCGCATTGCTTCAGCATCTCGATCATTTTCGTTTGAATTCTTTGATCGCATGGGGCAAGTGTATTGACCAGATTCGTAATCAACTCGTCCTTTTCCCAATCTTCGAAATGCCTGTACGTGTCCCCGGCCTGCTTGAAATTATTCTGCCTTTCGATACTTTCGCGCACCAGATTTCCTTCGACATGCGGAGTATATTCTTTGCCATCCTGCTTCGCTTCTTTCAGCCCGTTGATGGTTGAAGGTTCATAGTTGAAGTGCGGGCTTTGATTTTTGCCTAAATCGACCTTGTACTGCATCTGGCCGCCCCGCTGATTGGTTGCCACCCTTTTTTTCGGCGCATTGATCGGCAGTTGCAGATAGTTGGCTCCCACTCTGTAGCGCTGTGTATCCGAGTAGGAAAACGTACGTCCCTGAAGCATTTTGTCATCGGAAAAATCAAGCCCGTCGACAAGAACCCCTGTTCCGAATGCCGCTTGTTCGACTTCTGTAAAGTAGTCTTCCGGATTTTTGTCTAATACCATTTTGCCGACAGGAAGCCAAGGAAATTGATCCTCAGGCCATAGCTTCGTATCGTCAAGCGGATCAAAATCAAGTTCAGGATGCTCATCATCGCTCATGATTTGAACGAACAACTCCCACTCGGGATAGTCTCCCCGCTCAATCGCTTCGTATAAATCTTGTGTGGCGTGATTGAAGTTCTTCGCCTGAATTTCTTCCGCCTCTTTTTGCGTCAAGTTTTTTATGCCCTGCTTCGGTTCCCAGTGATACTTCACAAGGACGGCTTCTCCTTCTTGGTTTACCCATTTGTACGTGTTGACACCGGACCCCTGCATCTGCCGGTAGTTTGCCGGAATGCCCCAAGGAGAAAACAAAAATGTGATCATGTGCATGGCTTCAGGCGTGTTGGAAATGAAGTCAAAGATTCTTTCGCCATCCTGCAAATTCGTAACCGGGTCCGGCTTAAATGCATGGATTAAATCAGGAAACTTCACCGCATCGCGGATAAAGAAGATCTTCAAGTTGTTTCCGACTAGATCCCAGTTCCCGTCCTCCGTGTAAAACTTAACGGCAAATCCGCGGGGATCGCGAAGCGTTTCCGGTGAAGATATCCCGTGGGTCACCGTCGAAAAACGGACAAACACCGGGGTTCTCTTCCCTTTTTCCTGAAACAGTTTTGCTCTCGTATATTTTGAGACCGGCTCATCGCCTGCTGTTCCATAAGCTTCAAAATAGCCGTGCGCTCCGGCCCCCCTGGCATGGACGACCCGTTCGGGAACCCTCTCCCTGTCAAAGTGGCTGATCTTCTCCAAGAAATCATAGTTCTCCAATGTGGAAGGCCCCCGGTTGCCCACGGTCCTGATATGCTGATTGTTTGTGATCGGGTGGCCCTGCCGGTTCGTTAACGTCTCATCCGTCTCCATGTCAGATTTCTGCTCGTTTGAATGCTGATCCATCTCCGTACCTCCTTTATTTGGAATTAATAATAACTTATCCCAAATGAAGGGAGTTATTCAGTTTTAATATATTTAATCAACGATAATGAATTTTTCTTTATAATTATTATAAATAAATATTGTTTTTTTCTTGAGAAATGTTATCATTATTTTGTAATTAAAATTTACGCGAGGTGATCCTTTGATGACGACAAATAAAAACAACCTAACAACCAGCTGGGGCGCTCCCGTTGGAGACAACCAAAACTCAATGACAGCTGGTTCACGCGGACCGACGCTGATTCAGGACGTCCACTTGCTCGAAAAGCTCGCCCACTTCAACAGAGAGCGTGTGCCTGAACGAGTTGTGCATGCAAAAGGCGCCGGTGCGCACGGTTACTTTGAAGTCACAAATGACGTTTCCAAATATACAAAAGCCAAATTTTTATCAGAAGTCGGAAAACGCACACCGTTATTCGTCCGTTTTTCCACTGTTGCAGGCGAAAACGGTTCAGCCGATTCCGTCCGCGACCCGCGCGGATTTGCTGTTAAATTTTATACAGAGGAAGGGAACTATGATCTCGTCGGAAACAACACACCTGTTTTCTTTATTCGCGATGCGATTAAATTCCCTGATTTCATTCATACACAAAAGCGCCATCCGGTCACACATTTGAAAAACCCGGATGCCGTATGGGATTTTTGGTCATTGTCTCCAGAGTCCCTTCACCAGGTGACCATCCTGATGTCTGACAGAGGCATCCCCGCCACTTACCGGCACATGCACGGTTTCGGTTCCCACACATTCAAATGGGTGAATGCCGAAGGAGAAGGCGTCTGGATCAAATACCACTTCAAAACAGAACAAGGCATTAAAAACCTGACCGAAGAAGTGGGGACAAAGATTGCAGGTGAAAACCCCGATTATCATACACAGGACTTGTATGAGGCGATTGAAAAAGGAGACTTCCCGGCATGGAAGCTGTACGTTCAAATCATGCCGCTGGAGGATGCGGATACGTACCGTTTTGATCCGTTCGATGTTACAAAAGTATGGTCGCAAAAAGATTATCCGCTGATTGAAGTCGGCCGCATGGTTCTAAACCGCAATCCGGAAAACTATTTCGCAGAGGTTGAACAAGCTACATTCTCCCCTGGAACATTGGTGCCCGGCATTGAACCGTCTCCCGACAAAATGCTCCAGGGACGCCTGTTCGCATATGCGGATGCGCACCGCTACCGCGTCGGCGCAAACCATAACAGCCTGCCGATCAACCGTCCGAAAGCGGACGTCCATAATTATCAAAGAGACGGACAAATGCGCTTTGATTCAAACGGCGGGGGCTCTGTCTACTATGAACCGAACAGCTTCGGAGGCCCTCAGGAATCTCCTGAAAACAAAACAACGGCTTATCCGGTGTCTGGTTCGGCGGACAGCACTTCTTACGACCATAACGACCACTACACACAGGCTGGCGATCTTTACCGCCTCTTGAGCGAAGAAGAGCGGACTCGTCTTGTCAGCAATATCGTAGGTTCGATGAAGCAGGTGACAAAAGACGAAATCAAGCTTCGGCAAATTCAGCATTTCTATAAAGCAGATCCGGAGTACGGCACACGAGTTGCCGAAGGATTGGGCTTGTCCGTTCCGCAGGAAGTTTAAGGCTAAATCACAATCATTCTCAATGAATATTCTCATTTTCTCAGGTACAGGCACCCGTCTTCTTAAGCATGCGGGTGCCTGACCTTAATCAAAGAACGACAGGGGATGTTACGTGTGGAAGACGAACAGCTCGTCCCTTTCTTAAAGAAGCGGGGTTTACGAATAACGGCTCAGCGCGTCCTGATTTTAAAAACGATTGCTTCTCTGGGCGGCCACCCATCGGCGGAAGACATTCACCGGGAATTGCCGTACATGAGTCTCCCGACAATCTACAGCAACTTGAAATTATTTGTGAAGCTCGGCATTTTAAAAGAGCTGTCCCACGGAGACGCAAAAAGCAAATATGAATTATTTACATCAGAGCACTATCATGTTGTCTGTAAATCATGCGGAAAAATCGCTGATCTGGACTATCCTCACCTCAAAGAGGTTGAGCATGCAGCAGCACAATTGACGAACTTTAAAGTGAACTCGCATTATTTAGGGATTTACGGAATCTGTACAACATGCCAAGAACAGCAGCAGAGGTGAAGACATATGAACCGAAAAAAAGTCGGCCTGTTAGTCATGGCATACGGAACCCCTTATCAGGAAGAAGATATCATTCCGTATTACACGCATATCCGTCATGGAAAACGGCCGTCCGATGATATGATTGAAGACTTGAAAAAACGCTACAAGCATATCGGCGGAATCTCTCCGCTCGCGGAAATTACGCTCGCTCAGGCAAAAGAGCTGGAAAAAACGTTGAACGAGCGCCAAGATGAGGTCGAATACGTGATGTATCTCGGCTTAAAACACATCTCTCCGTTTATCGAGGATGCGGTTGAACAAATGAAAAAAGACCAAATTGAAGCGGCCGTTTCCGTCGTCTTAGCTCCCCACTATTCCACCTTCAGTACCGAAGTATACAATCGGCGCGCCAAACAGGCCGCAGCAGCAATCGGCGGCCCCCGGATCGCATCGATTGACGAATGGTACCAGGAAGAAGGCTTTATTCGCTATTGGTCTGAAGAAATCGGCAGCATTTTAAACGGCATGTCTGAAAAAGAACGAAAAAAAGCGGTTCTTGTATGCTCAGCACACAGCCTGCCGGAAAAAATCAAGGAGCATGGAGATCCATACCCGGATCAACTCGAGAAAACGGCCCAACTAATCGGAGAACAACTGTCGTTTGACCAGATCGCCGTAGGCTGGCAAAGTGAGGGCAACACACCCGATCCGTGGCTTGGTCCGGATGTCCAAGACTTAACAAAAGAACTGTATCAGGAAGGCTTCCGGTCATTTATTTACGCACCGGTCGGATTTGTCTCTGACCACTTGGAAGTGCTGTATGACAACGACTATGAGTGTAAAGCGGTTACGGACGAGCTTGGCGCAAGCTATCACCGTCCGCCTATGCCGAACACCGATCCGCGCTTCATCGATACGCTTGCCGCAGTCGTTGAGCGAACATACAACAGCACAGAACAGGAGAAAGCAGAGCTGTAGATCGCTCCGAAAAATGAAAAACTGAAGAAAACATCATTTAGAATCAGAATCTGTGGATTTTCATTTCCATAGATTCTTTTTTTTGCACCATTATGATGAAAGACCTTTATCTAAATGCGCTTATTCTCAGATTCGTGTCATTTGGCATAATCACCAGCTTATGCGCAAATCCAACTCACATCATGATTATTCAGATCATTCAGAAACATATGCTATGCTCTCTCTGATTCCAATAAAAGGGAGGGATAACCAGTGTCCATCACTCGGTATCCGCCATAATTGTAAGCGCTTCCTATGCAGCGGCGGCATGAAAAAAGAAGAGGAGGAATTCATATGAAGAAATTAATCAGCATCATCTTTATCTTTGTATTAGGGGTTATCGGGTCTTTGACAGCGGCGGTTTCGGCAGAAGCAGCTTCTTCGTTCAGCTCGGGCAAAGTCAATCCGCTTGCCGATTTCAGCTTAAAAGGCTTCGCGACACTAAACGGCGGAACAACAGGCGGAGAAGGCGGTCAGACGGTAACCGTCACAACGGGAGATCAGCTGATTGCGGCATTAAAAAATAAGAATGCAAATACGCCTTTAAAAATTTATGTCAACGGCACCATTACAACTTCAAATACATCCGCATCAAAGATTGACGTCAAAGACGTGTCAAACGTATCGATTGTCGGGTCAGGGACCAAAGGCGAACTCAAAGGTATTGGCATCAAAATATGGCGCGCCAACAACATCATCATCCGCAACTTAAAAATTCATGAAGTAGCCTCAGGCGATAAAGACGCGATCGGCCTTGAAGGCCCTTCTAAAAACATTTGGGTTGATCATAATGAGCTTTACCACAGCCTGAACGTTGACAAAGATTACTATGACGGATTATTTGACGTCAAAAGAGATGCGGAATATATTACATTCTCTTGGAACTATGTCCACGATGGGTGGAAATCCATGCTGATGGGCTCATCGGACAGCGACAATTACAACAGGACGATTACATTCCACCATAACTGGTTTGAGAATCTGAATTCGCGTGTGCCGTCATTCCGTTTCGGAGAGGGCCATATTTACAACAACTATTACAATAAGATCATCGACAGCGGCATTAATTCGAGGATGGGCGCGCGCATCAAAATTGAGAACAACCTCTTTGAAAACGCCAAAGATCCGATTGTCTCTTGGTACAGCAGTTCACCAGGCTATTGGCATGTATCCAACAACAAATTTGTAAACTCTAGGGGCAGCATGCCGACTACCTCTACTACAACCTATAATCCGCCATACAGCTACTCACTCGACAATGTCGACAATGTAAAATCAATTGTCAAGCAAAATGCCGGAGTCGGCAAAGTCAATCCATAAACTTTGAGGTGAAACGTTCGGAGGCATTTCGAGCGTTTCACTCATTTCCATCCTCATACGCTTTCCAAACCGTAGGCAGCAGATCGGAAAGTTCATGCGCAAGAAGCGTATGAGCCGATCTGGTCTTTGTCCATGCGTCCGCACATGCGCCGTGCAAGTGGACAGCATTCAGCACCGCTTCTCTCGGATTCTCATGACAGCACAGCATCCCGAGAAGCATCCCGGTTAACGTATCTCCGGTTCCTCCCTTTGCCAGCGCCCCGTTTCCCGTTACATTCCTCCAGCACTTGCCGTCCGGGAAAGCAATGATCGTTTCATGGCCTTTCAAGACAAGAGTCACACCGTGTTCCTCTGCATAATCTCGAGCATAACCGGCTCGGTTCGCCTCAATTTCTTGAATGGACAAGCCTGTCATTCTCGAAAATTCGCCCGGATGCGGCGTTAATATCACCGGCGCTTCCCGTTCTTGGTACGATCGTTTTGCAAGAGCACCCGCATCAAGGACAACCGGGCAGCCTTTTTCCAATACGTTCCGGACCGCTTGATCAGTCACTTGCGAAGACGGCAGCCCCGGCCCGATCGCAATCGCCCGGTAAGATTCGGCAATCTCGCCGGACGCCGCCTTTTCTAAGCCGTCCCGCCAATACGTCGCTTCAGGGAGAACGGGGACGATCAACGGAATCGCACTTCCGCACGTTCCGATGACAAGCTTTCCAAGACCGCTCCGCATCGCCCCGATTCCTGCAAGGAGAGCCGCTCCCGGCATGTCATCGCTTCCCGCGAGCAAAAGGCCGGTTCCATAAGTTCCTTTATGACTTCCATTCCCCCTTTTCGGCAATGAGCCCTTCACGCAGTCTTTCGTCCATATCGGCAATTGTTCTGCAGACATCCGGATCACACCTTTCAATACAAAGTTTAAACAAACGTTTAATTAAATTCTAACTGAATCATACCCTTCACCGCTCTTTAACATGCAAAATAAAAGCAGTTGATGAGCGGGCCATATAAAAAAGACAGCTTCGCGGCTTGAAGCTGTCTTTTGCGGTTTTCTACTAAGAAAGCCGGCCGACAGGCGCATCCAGACGATAAAGTCTTGAATAGCGCGGATTGTTTTTCAAAAGCTGCTGATGGCTCCCTGCCATTACAAGCTTCCCTTTGTCTAAAAAAAGAAGCCGGTCGGCCGCTTCGGCTCCTGCCAAATGGTGTGTAATCCATAGAACCGTCTTTCCATCAAGCACTTGAAACATCGTTGCTAGAAGCTCTTTCTCTGTTTTAGGATCAAGACCTATGGTCGGTTCATCCAATACAACGATTGGCGCATTCTGCAGCAGAATCCGCGCCAATGCAATCCGCTGACGTTCTCCGCCTGAAAAACGGATGCCCGTTTCTTGAACAGATGTATGATATCCTGCGGGAAGAGACTGAATATAATCGTGAAGCTTCACCTGGCGCGCCGCCCAATACACGTCCTCATCGCTCGCGTCAGGGTTTCCGAGCCTGATATTATTCAAAACCGTCGTATCAAACAGATGCGGCTGCTGATTAAAAACGGAGACTGCGCGTGAGATTTCTCCCTGCAGAGACTGCGCAGAAATGCCGTTCAATGTAATGTTTCCTTTAGAAGGAGCGAGCGCCCCTTGTATCAACGACAAGATCGTCGATTTACCAGCGCCGCTCGGCCCGAGCAACGCGGTCTTTTCCCCCTGTTTTAATATAAATGAAACACCGTCCAACACCGGATGGCCTTCTTCATAAGAAAAAGAAACATCTTCAAAGCGAAGGGTGACATCATCCAAACCTACGGCCTCCGCCCGTTCCTGCTGAACAGCGGCTCCAATTTCTTCCCTTTTCGACGGCTCAAGCCCGTCCATTCTTTCTAAAGAATCCTGATACTCAGGGATTGACGCCGCTGCGTCTGAAAGCGGAAAGAAAGCTTCTGTCAAAGGAAACACAACAAGGGCAAACGCCGCAATAAACACAGGAGCCAAGGCGCCTTCCGCGCTTTGTCCGCCCGCCCATATCAACATCAGAAGAACAAGTCCTGCCGCCAGGCATTGCATGGCAAAGTCCCTCCAACGACTGAAGCGTATCCGTTTCTTTTCGATCGCCAACCATTCCTGTTCTGCCGCTTCATACGCATGGACGAAGTCGTTTTGCCGGCCGCTGAAAACCCAGTCGCTCACGCCCATGACAGCATCTGTCAACTGACGGTACAAGAGGCTTCGTCCTCTTTTCAGCGCAACATTTTTCGCCCTTGTCACAAGCAGGGAAACAAGCGGAACAAGAAACACGAAAACCGCGGCATAGATCGCGATCAGCCCTGCAAAAGGCCATGAAAAAAAGCCGATAGCAGTGATGAATACGCCATATAAAAGAAGCGCCGACAGCCCGGGAAATACCGTTCTCAAGTACATGTCCTGCAAATGCTCAACATCGTCGGCCAACATGCCGAGCATATCCCCCGTCCGGAAGCGTTCACGCCATTTTAAAGCTTGAGGTTCCAGCATCCTGTAAAGCCTGACGCGCATATCGGATAAAATTTTCAAGATGATATGGTGTCCGGTCAACCGCTCAACATAGCGCGACACCGAGCGCAGAATCCCGAAGGTGCGGACCGCTACGATCGGGACATAGATCATCAAAACATTTTCCGGACGCGTAGCCGCTTTGGATATTAAATAACCGGAGGTAAACATGAGAGCTGCAGCCGAGCATGCCGTCAATCCGCCAAGCAACACGACAATGATCAAAAGCTTTATATTTTTCTTGATATAGGGCAGTATCCACCCGTCTTCATTGTTCATGATGCACCTCCAAACGACTGCGCCTGCACGAGCTCGTAATAAACGCCCCGCTTTTCGATCAGTTCTTGATGTGTACCGGTTTCAGCCACCTGCCCATCCTTCAGCACGATGATTTCATCCATATCAAGCATCCAGTGAAGACGATGGGTTGCCAAAAAAACCAGCTTGTCTTCAAACAGTTTCAGCATCGTTTTTTTCAACTCGTATTCTGTTTCGATATCCAAGTGAGCGGTCGGCTCATCTAAAAGGAGAATCGGACGGTTGCCCAGGAAAGCCCGGGCAACGGCTGTGCGCTGCGCCTGTCCGCCGCTTAATGCCCTCCCGCCTTCACCGATCCGCTCTTCTAAGCCGGACGGAAGCTGATCAATCAGCTCCGTCAGCCCGGCGGCTCTTGCTGCCAGTTCAACTTCTTCGTCAGAAGCGCCGGGATGATAAAAACGGATATTGGCTCCGAGCGTATCCGGAAAGATATAGGGATGCTGCGGAATATACAGGAGCTGATTTTGCCAGCTGTCCGTCTGCAAATGCGTCCTCTCTTTTCCCCCGACTTTGATCACGCCGCTTTTCGTTTCCAAGAAACCGCCGAGCACATCGATAAGCGTAGATTTTCCGGCACCGCTTTCCCCGATGATTCCGATTTTTTTCTTTCCTTTAAACGATAGAGAAATGCCGGATAAAGAGGAGTTTTCCTCCTCATCATGCCGCACCTCTACATGCTTGAACTCGATTTGATCGTCGTCTGACCATCGCTCAAGATCCAAAGGCTCCTCATCCTTGAAACCGGGCGACTCCAATATCGCCTTGATCGCTTTACCGGCTTCCCGGCCGTTCAATGTAGCATGATAGTCATTGCCGACTTCCCGGACTGGGAGAAAAAACTCAGGCGCAAGAATCAGAATGGCAAGCGCCGGCTCCAGCATGATGGTGCCGTCAACAAGACCGAGACCGAGAAAAACGGCTACGGTTGCCACGGACAGCATGGTGAAAAAATCAAGTGCAAACGAAGACAGAAAGGCAATTTTAAGCGTGCCCATCGTCGCCTTCCTGTACCGTTCGCTCACATGAAAAATATTCTTCGTATGTGAACGGCTCATGCCCAGCACTTTCAATGTTTCCAGGCCGCGCAAGGAATCAGTAAAATGATTTGAAAGCATCTCATACGTCTTCCACTGGCTGTCCGCTTTTCTTTTTGCCGCATAGCCGAGAAGGATCATAAATGCGATTAAAATCGGCAGCGTAATCATTAAGACTGCAGCGGAGGATGTGTCTTTAAAAAAGACATAACAGACAACCGCCGGCGGTATAACGGCCATGCTGATCATTTTCGGCAAAAACAGCTCCAAATAGCGGCGAAACTGCGCAATTCCTTCCATCGCGAGTGTGACGACGTGACCTGTTCCTTCTTTTCTCGCCAGTCTGGGGCCGGATTGGAAAAGCTTCTCCAAAAACTTTTTCCTTAGGTCGGCCCCCGTCTTGGCGGCATAATCAAAAATCAGCCTTTGCCTGACAAGGGTCACGGCGTGGCGGAATAAAAAAGCGGCGGTAAATAAGATGATCAGCGGAACAAGCGAACCGACCCGCTCGCCGTTAAAAAGGCGGGTCACCGCTTCAGCAAGCCATTCGGCCTGCATGATAATAGCTGCGCCTTGCATGCATGTCAGTACGGTGAGTGCTGCAAGAATTCGCTTCATTCCTTTATATTGCAAAAGATCTTTTCCCATTAATAAATCATTGGCTCCTTACTGCTGACCCGTTTTCGAAAAACATAGTAGCTCCAGATCTGATAGCCCAGCACGAACGGAAGCAGTGACAGCGCGACGATCGTCATCACTTTTAAAGAATAGTCTCCTGATGAAGCATTATAAACCGTTAAATCATATGCGCTTTTGACCGAGCTGATCATGACGCGCGGGAACAGCGCAGTGAAAATCGTCGCCACTGTGAGGGCGATCCCTGCCCCTGTCATAGCAAATGTCCAGCCGTCGTGTTTTTGTTTCATAAATACGATCGACAGCACATAGCAAACGACAATCAGAGCCGCAAGCGGTATCGTTACATGTCCCCTGCCCGTGAACAAGTCCGTTTCAAAAATGGATAAAGCAACAAAGGCAACAAGCGCCGCCAAAACGGCGAATACGATTTTTTTGGCCAGCTGTCTTGCCCGGTCGCGCAAATCGGCTTCCGTTCTCAATGTAATAAAGATCAGGCCGTGCAGCAGGCAGAGAAGCGTAACGGTGACTCCCCCTGTCACGGAATAGACGTTCACATAATCAGTAAAACCGGCGTGCAGATTCATATCGGCATCGATCGGCATGCCGCGCAAGATGCTGGTAAACAAAACACCGAACAAAAACGGGGGTAGGATGCTGCCGAAAAATACGACCCAATCCCATGTTTTCTTCCATTTTGCGGTTTCGACTTTTCCTCTAAATTCAAACGCGACCCCGCGGCCGATCAATGCAAGAAGAACAAAGACAAACGGAATGTAATATCCGCTGAACATCGTGGCATACCAGTTCGGAAAAGCCGCGAAAATCGCGCCTCCCCCAGTCAGCAGCCAGACTTCATTGGCATCCCAGAAAGGGCCGATCGTATTGATCATCACCCTCCGTTCAAGCTCGTTGCGTCCGAGAAACCGGGTCGCCATTCCGACGCCGAAATCAAAGCCTTCAAGAAAGAAAAAACCGATGAACAGCACAGCGACTAATATAAACCAAAGTTCATTAAGAGATACCATGGTAAACCTCCTGATCAAACGGGTCTGTCGATACGGAATCATCATGATGGTGGTCATGGTGTGCAGCCCCTTTTTTAATCTCCCGCACAAACAAGTAGACAAGAACGAGCGCCAGTACAAGATAAATCGCTGTAAACGCGATGACGGAAAACAGCAGCATTCCCGCTGATACGTTCGGCGACACGGACTGCGCCGTTGTCAAAATACCGAACACCGTCCACGGCTGGCGTCCGATTTCAGTCATGATCCACCCCGCCGTATTTGCAATGAATGGAAAGGCGATCAAAGCTACCATCGTCCGCAAAAACCATTTGCTTGTTTCAAGTCTTTTGCGGAAGCTGAGATAGAGGCCAGTCAAAGCGGCAACGATCATTAAAAGTCCTGAACCGGCCATGATTCTGAAACTCCAGAACGTCGTTTTCACCGGCGGAATATAATTTCCTTCTCCGTATTTTTCTTCATATTGCTTTTGCAGCGTCTTCATTCCGGGCACATCGCCGCTGAATTGTTTATAAGCCAAATAGCTGAGCGCATACGGGATGCTGAGCTCTGATTTGTTTTCCTGCTTGTCCGCGTCAATGTTCGCAAGCACCGTCCAAGCTGCCGGATCGCCGCTGTCATCCCAAAGCGCTTCGCTGGCAGCCATTTTCATCGGCTGGCTCTTCATCAGATGCTGGGCCTGCTCATGTCCGCTGAACGCTACGCCGATGCCCGAAACAAGCGCCACAATCATCGCGATTTGAAAGGATTTTTTAAAAAAGAGCAATTCCTGTTTTTTCAGCATTTTATACGCGCTGACACCGGCAATGAAAAACGCCCCGGTGGCAAGCGCACCGAAAATGACGTGCGGAAATTCAACCCATAGCTGCGGGTTTTTAATAATCGCCAAGAAATCGGTCATTTCCGCGCGGCCGTTTTTGATCGCGAATCCGACAGGCTCCTGCATAAACGAGTTGGCCGCCAAAATCCAAAACGCCGACATGATCGTTCCAAGCGAAACAAGCCAGATGGACAGCAAATGGATCTTCTTCGGAAGCCGGTCCCAGCCGAATATCCACAAACCGATAAACGTCGATTCCATAAAGAAAGCGAGCAGCGCTTCCACCGCGAGCGGAGCGCCGAATACATCACCGACAAAGCGGGAGTACTCCGACCAGTTCATTCCGAACTGAAATTCCTGTAAAATCCCGGTGACCACACCGACTGCAAAATTAATTAAAAATAAGTGCCCCCAAAATTTAGCCATCGTTCTGTAAATGTCTTTTTTCTTTACGACATAAAGAGTTTCCATTAAAGCAACCATAAAGACAAGCCCGATTGACATCGGCACAAAAATAAAGTGAAAGATCGTTGTTGAAGCAAATTGAAATCTTGCCAAAATGAGTTCGTCCACTGTTCCAGTCTCCTCCTCTTTGTTCTAGCCGGACCCGTTGTCGAATGGGCATCACCCTTGCTCAAAGTTTCACATGAATTTTATGAATATGATCACAGACAAAAGGGTGACCTCGGCCCACATTGATGTTCTGTTATTATCCGGATGGTTATTTATACCTGTACTTTACCGCGAATTCCTTCTTAAATAAAGTACATATTCCCTAATTTATGGATGCCATTGTGACAATTATACGAAGAAATTATAGCTATTTTGTGACGCGGTGGTTAACAAGTACTAAATGAGAATGAGAAAAATGCCCCTCATTCCCGCGGAGCATTTCATCATTCAACATTTGCGATTCTCTGTGCAAAGCCTTGCGGGTCAAAAGAATACCGTGATATGCAATCAAACAAATTCGGCGCTTTTCTTCAGTTTGAAAACGCCTGACGGAAAGTCCTGCTATTTTGTCCAATCTGTGAAATCTCCCTTCAACCTTCTGCGCACGTCCTTCATCTATGCCTTCATGCAGCACCTGCTGACTGCATTGCGCATTTACTTGCTTGCTGCCGTATCCCTCCCTGTACAGCTATCTTTGAAACATCGCTCCCTCAGGCTTTAACGAATGGATGGAATATTTATGACTTAAAAATAAACAATAACGATACCCTGTTTATTCTATGAAAATCGAACCATACATTTGTTCAAACAAAATACACAAAATTTGTGAAATGTTTCACAATATCCTGCTATACTTAGGTTGTATTTATGATAGATACTTCTTAAGTAAACACTTGATGGTGGTGGAAAACATGGAATCAAAATCACTTGTTCTTGTCGAAGAGCTTGCCTTAAAAAAGCAAAGTATCTTTATGCAAAGCCCGCTTCGTTATCTTTTACGGGCTATGCTGGCCAGTATGTTTATCGGGTTCGGCGTCATTGTAGCGTTTAAAACGGGGAATCTCTTTTATGTTGAACATTCTCCGTTCACATATCCAATTGCAGCAATCACGTTCGGGGGCGCCATTATTCTAATCGTCTATGGCGGAGGAGATTTATTTACGGGAAATACATTTTATTATACATTGGCTGCGCTTCGTAAAAAAATGCGTTGGCCCACTGTTATCAAGCTGTGGATGTTCAGCTATGCAGGGAATTTAATGGGCGCCGTGTTTTTCGCAGGCCTCATCTTTGCGACCGGTTTATTTAAAGATTCTTCTTCCACCGGCTTTATTCTTAGCGTGGCGGAGCATAAAATGAATACGCCGGTGACCGAATTGTTTTTCAAAGCGATTTTGTGTAACTGGCTTGTCTGCCTTGCGTTCTTTGTTCCGATGGCGCAAAAAGGAGACGGAGCGAAAATGTTCTCTATGATGCTGTTTGTTTTTACTTTCTTTATTTCCGGTTATGAACACAGCATCGCGAACATGGCCACTTTTGCCGTCTCCCTGGTGACCGAGCATCCGGATACGATTTCGATTGCAGGTGCAATCCATAACTTGATCCCGGTAACTCTCGGGAACCTGATCGGAGGCGCGTTTATGATGGGCTTCATGTACCACTATGCAAACAAGCCGGGCGGTGAAGAAATCATCAAATAAAAGGATCGTCCATTTTTAAAGGATTCTAAATATGCAGGTTCCCTTCATAAAATCGTGGTAACTTTAAAAATGGAGGTTCAGCAGATGCAAAATTTTCATTCGCTTTGCCGACAGTTTGGACATATTTTAAATGGGGAGCCGCACATTGAACACGGTGTCTGTTCTGTCGCATCAAACGGAATTTGCGCATCACGATTCAAGGAAGACCAAGCCGGGGAGTCGGCATGGAAGAAGTCATGTTCGAGTCGCTCGATCAAAACGGAATCGCCTTGAATATGGCCGAAGTCGCAATTTTGCCTGAAGAAATTCCGCTGTTTACAAAAAAGCTTGTCGATCAAGGCATCATTATCAGCGCTCTCCACAATCATTGGATTTTTACAAAACCGAATATTTTATATATTCATTTTCAATCTGTAGAACCGCCGCTAACATTCGCAAGAAAAACAGCTGCCGCTTTATCCGTATTGCGATAAAGCAGCAGCTGTTTTCTTTATCCGTTCATTTTTCCCATCTCTGAAAGTGCGACCCTTTCGACTGCTTTGGCCACAATTTCGTGAACGTCAGGATTCAGCGGATCAGGCACGAGATCGCCTTGTTTTGTGCAGGATGCGATCGCTTCGGCGGCCGCGACCAGCATCGGGTGGCTGATCGATTCCGCTCCAGCATTTAACACGCCCCTGAAAATACCGGGGAACCCCAGCACATTGTTGACAGACCGTCCATCCGCAGCATAGGCTGCCCCGGCCTCGAGCGCATCCTCAGGCTCAATCTCCGGCTTCGGATTGGACAGAGCCAAAATTACCTGGCCTTCCCGAACCCATTTCTTATTGATCAATCCCGGAACACCGGTTGTCGCGACGATGATATCGCAGCTTTCCATCAATTCTTCGATGCTTTCAGCCGCATGGCCGCCATAGTTCTCCAAACGCGCCATCGCCTCAAGCGATTTATCCGTTCCGACGACACGTTTTACCCCATATGCCATAAACATTCTGCAGATCGCGACCCCTGCCGCACCCAGGCCGATTTGGCCGACATGGGCCTGCTTCAGATCGACCCCTGCACTCTTGGCGGCTGAAATGGCGGCCGCCAGCGTCACCACCGCAGTACCGTGCTGGTCGTCATGCATGACCGGAATATTCAGGTCGTTTTTCAGACGCTCTTCGATTTCAAAACAATGCGGTGAACCGATGTCTTCAAGCAAAATACCGCTAAATCCGGGCGCGATGTTTTTAACCGTCTGCACGATTTCGTCAGGATCATTCGTGTCGAGCAGAATCGGTACCCCGCTGATGTCCGCAAGCTGGTCGAAAAGTGCGGCCTTCCCTTCCATAACAGGCATTCCCGCCACAGGCCCAATGTCTCCCAAGCCAAGGATGGCCGTACCGTCCGTGACAATTGCAACCGAATTGCCGATGCCTGTATAGATATTCGCTTTTTGCGGCTCTTCTTTAATCAGCTCGCACACATTTGCGACACCCGGCGTATACACCCGCCGCAGATCTGCGAGCGAGCGAATCGGCATCTTGCTTTTCATGCGGATTTTGCCGCCTTCATGTGCAGCCAGCACGTCATCTGAAACGGTATGAAGATGGATGCCTTCTTTTAAGTTGCGGATCACTTCAAGGATCTCGGTAAGCTGTTCTTCATGCTCAACTTGAACCGTAATGTTCCGCATCGTATAATTCGGCCCCACCTTGATCGTTTCAACCTCTCCGATATCACCGCCGGCAAGGCCGATCGCCGTTGTCACCTTTCCAAGGTTTCCGGGTGCTGAAGGGATTTCCAGCATCAAATTCCGAATAATATTGTTGCCATTCATAACAGAATACCTCCATCAATTGTTTTAAAATCGGCTACTGAACCGGCGAGTCTTTTTTATCGGTGTACCAAATAAATTTACCTGTGTATCCGTACAAAATCGCAAGGCCGATTGAAACGAAGCTCAGCCACATGAACGGCAGATAAGAGAAGGTGGAAACGCCGAGAATCCCCGCCATATATATGCCGTTGTCTGACCACGGCACCATGCCCGACGTCATCGTACCGCCGACTTCCGCGTTCCTGGATAGCACCCTCCGGTCAATTCCGAGCTTGTCATAGCTTTTCTCCATAATTTTCGGTGTTAAAATGAGCGAGACGTACATCGCGCAGCCGAACACATTCGCCAGGAAAGCGACGATAATCGTCGAGAATGTGACGTTGCCGGCAGAAGTCAGCTTTTGCTGGAACTTGGAGACGATCACTTTTAAAACGCCTAAGTGCTCCAAAAGGCCGCCAAAGCCCAGACCGAGAATGATAACGACGACCGAACCGAGCATGCCTTGAATTCCTCCGCGGTTTAAGAGCTCGTCCATAAATTTGATCCCGGTGTTGATGGAAAATCCGTCATATGCCGTGCCAAGTGCAGTCGCAAAATTCATGCCTTGGAAGACTGCAGCCCAGATCGCCCCCAAAAGTGCGCCGATCGCGATCGTCGGCACAGACGGCTTTCTCATCGCCAAAAGAACGATGACGATAACAGCCGGAACAAGCATCCAAATATGAATATCAAACGTGTTTTGCAAAGAAGTTTTCAAAAATTCGACTTTCTGCAAATCGACATTTCGGCCGCCGTACATAAACCCGGTAATGGTGAACAACACCGCCGTGATCAAATAAGCGGGAACCGACAAATACAACATCGCTCTGACATGGGTAATCACTTCGACCTTTGAAAGGGATGACGCAAGCACTGTACTATCGGATAGCGGTGATAATTTATCTCCGAAATAGGCTCCGGACAGCACGGCTCCGGCTACAAGCGGAAGCGGAAGCCCCAGCCCTTCACCGATTGCCATCATGGCGATCCCGGCCGTTCCTACAGTACCCCAAGATGTACCTGTGGCCACAGAGGTGATCGAACAAATAATGAGCGTGGCAAGCAGGAATATGCTCGGGTGGATAAACTCAAGCCCGTAATAAATCAAAGTCGGCACAACACCGCCGGCTATCCATGTGCCGATCAGAGCGCCGACGGCAATCAGGATCAATATCGCTTCGAGTCCGTTTGAAATTCCTTTTGTAATCGATTTTTGCAAATCTTCATACCGGTGCCCCAAACGCAGACCGAGCAAAATCACTAAAAACCATGAAATAAACAATGCCAGCTGAATCGGCAGATGGAATTTGACTGTAAATGAACAAACTATCGCTAAAAATGCACCTAATACACAAATGATTTCCAACATTGATGGCAACCGTGCTGTTTTCAACCTAAATCCCCCTTAATTATTGAAACGCTTTCAAAATAAACTACATAAAAATAGCAATCTGCTTCAATTTTTTCTTAAAAATTTAACTAACAACGAACAGTATACCATGAAAAAGGCTAATGCGGTACCACTTCACCGCTGTTATCCTTTCTCTTCATAAAGTTATTGAAGGAAAGCGAAAACACTCTGTGTTTCTATCCCGGTAAAATGCTTCAGAGTGTTTTCGCGTACTGTTTTTTCCAGCTTAATCCCGATTTAAAAGTTCAGCCCCGGCAATCCCCGGTTTTGTCATTTCATAAGGATTCAAAATCAGATCAAGCTCTTCTTCTGTCAACACATCATTTTGAAGACAGAGATCGCGGACGGATTGCCCTGTTAAAATCGCTTCTCTCGCAATTCTTGCAGCTGCTTCGTAGCCAAGATGCGGGTTGACAGCAGTAATGACGCCTGCGCTTTTTTCTACATATGCCTTTAAGCGTTTTTCATTCGCTTCAATTCCTGCTACACAGTGATCGGTGAACGAACGGAATCCGTTGTTCATGATGCTGATGGATTGCAGGAGATTAAAGACGAGCACAGGCTCCATCACATTCAGTTCGAGCTGTCCGGCTTCAGAAGCGAGACAGATCGTATTGTCGTTTCCGATCACTTGGAATGCGATTTGGTTGATCAGCTCAGCCATAACCGGATTGACTTTCCCCGGCATGATGGATGAACCCGGCTGTCTTGCCGGAAGAGAAATCTCGGCAAGTCCTGCGCGCGGACCTGATGCCATCAACCGAAGGTCGTTGGCGATTTTCGACATGTTCATCATGCATACTTTTAATGCAGCTGAAACTTCTGTGTACGCGTCCGTATTTTGCGTCGCATCCACCAGATGGTCGGCGCCGACTAGCGGAAGACCGCTGATCTCAGCCAAGTGCTTGACAACATTTTCAATATAGCGCGGATCCGCGTTCAATCCCGTTCCAACCGCGGTAGCGCCCATATTGACTTCATACAGATGCTGGCGCGATTGTTTAATCCGTTTGATGTCGCGTTCGATCACGCGGCTGTAGGCTTCAAATTCCTGCCCAAGGCGGATCGGCACGGCGTCTTGAAGATGTGTGCGGCCCATTTTAATGACGTGGTCAAAGTCGCGCGCTTTTTTCTTAAACGCGTCAAGCATGTATTCCATTGTGTCCAGCAGCTTTTCCAGCTGCTTGAGCGTTGAAATGTGAATCGCCGTCGGGAATACGTCGTTTGTCGATTGAGACATGTTGACGTGCGTATTCGGACTCAGGTGAATATATTCGCCTTTCTTGTGGCCGAGCAGTTCAAGTGCACGGTTTCCGATGACTTCGTTCGCGTTCATATTCATTGAAGTGCCTGCGCCGCCTTGAATCGGATCAACGATGAATTGATCGTGCAACTTTCCTTCAAGGATCTCATCAGCGGCTTGGACGATGGCATCTCCAAGGCCTTTATAAAGACGTTTTGTCTCCATGTTGGCAAGCGCGGCCGCTTTTTTCACTACTGCCAGCGCCTTGATCATTTCTTCGTGGATTTTATATCCTGTAATCGGAAAGTTCTCCGCTGCCCGCAATGTCTGAATACCGTAGTAGACATCGGCCGGAATCTTCTTTTCTCCGAGAAAATCCTTTTCCGTCCGGTATGTCATTTCAGCTTTCATTTTTTAACCCTGCTTTCTTTTTTTAGATGATGATATCGTCTGCAATTGGCGTTTCCATAATCTTTTTGACTTCAGCTTGTTGTCCGGTTTTTCCTAATGCCCACATCAGCTTCGGAACGATCGCTTCGGTGTTCATATTCCTCGAGCGAATGATTGCATCCTGGTTTACCTTGCGGCCGACCTCGTAAATGCTCATATCCTCTCCTTCTTCAAGGCATTGCGTCGTAATCGCTACGACTACTCCGGAATCGATCAGCTCGTTCACTTTTTCTAAAATGTTTCTTTTCTCAAAAGGAATGCCGCCGCTTCCGTAGCTCTCAATCACAATACCTTTATATGAACCTTTCAGACAATCAAAAAACTCAGGCTTTAAGCCGGGATGAAGCTTCACCAGACAAACATCGGTATTTAAGGAAGTATCGAGTTTCAAAGCGCCTGGCTTCACTTCGGGAATCCGTTTGTTATACTCGATCTCCTTGTCATGAATGAAAGCAACGTAAGGATAATTGATGCTTTCAAATGCATCGTAGCTTTTCGTTCTTAATTTGATCGCTCTCGTGCCTAAAATGACGCGGCCGTCAAAGACGACGTAAACTCCGCCGATACCGTCGCACGCGAAGCGGACCGCATCTTTAATATTTTTTTTCGCATCCGTTTTTTTAAATGTAATCGGAACTTGGGAACCCGTAATTGCAACAGGCTTATCAATATTCTGCAGCATGTATGAAAGCGCCGCCGAGGTGTAGGCCATCGTATCGGTTCCGTGCGTGATCACAAATCCGTCGTAGCGGCTGTAATTCTCATATACAGCCTCAGCCATCATCACCCAATGTTCAGGCTGCATGTTGGTGCTGTCTATATCCATTAAAGATTGGCAATCTATCGTATAATGAGAATGGTCATCAGATAAATAGTTGAGAAGCTCTTCCGCTTTAACCCCCGGAGCCAGTCCGTTTTCGCCTTCTACTGAAGCGATGGTCCCGCCGGTGGTCAACAGCAGTAACTTTTTCATGTGCTACACCTCTTTAAGAAGTAGTTTTATACAGTATAAAGCAAGATCTATTTTAGCAAAGAAGGCTTGATACATCAGGAATGTATACGCTTTATGCGTACCTTCAATGCAATTATAGTCCTCAAATGTGAAATAATCAAGAAACTTTATTCATTTCGCGTACGCTTTTGCTGATAATGTGCTATAATCACTGTGTATTAAAAGGAGCGTAAGATATGAATTTAGATCGATTAACAACACTGAGAAAAAATAAAAAATGGTCATTGCAATATACTGCCGACCGCCTCGGTATTGCGAAAAGCACTTACGCGGGCTATGAATCGGGCTACCGCCGCCCTTCTTTAGAGGCGCTTATCGAAATCGCTGATTTATTCAATACTTCCACCGATTTTTTGCTTGGCAGAGTTGACGATCCCCGGGATGAAAAGGCTAAAAACGAAGCCATTGAACTGACGGAGTGGGATAAGCTCAAGCTGGCAGTCGACGGGACGCTTCTTTCCGAAGAAGAAATCAAGCAGATGGTTGCGTTTATCAAGGTCAAAAAAGAGCTGGATGCGGGGTAAAATGACAGCGGTTAACCGCATGCTGCAAGTGTTATAAAAAGAAAAAACTTGACTGGCTAAAAAGGCCAATCAAGTTTTTTTACTTTTATTGATGTAAAAATTTAACGCAAACCGCTTCAGGAGCAGGAACTCCGGACTGCAAAAGCGTCAGCCGGCCCGTTGTCCGGTCTCTTTCAAACAATGTCAATGTCCCTGTTTCCTGATTAGAAGCGATTAAAAATTGCTCTGAAGGATCAATCTCAAAGTCGCGCGGCCATTCCCCTTCAGTTGATACGTGTTCAACCAGGGAAAGTTCGCCCGAATACTCGTTGATGCTGAAGACGGCGATGCTGTCGTGTCCGCGGTTTGAAGCGTATACAAATTTGCCGTCTTTAGTGATGTGGATGGCGCCGCCTTGGCTCGCACCGTCAAACCCTTCCGGCAATGCCGAAATGACTTGAATCTCCCTGAATTCACCCAAATCGGGGTTGTATTCCAACACGATGACTTCATTGCTCAGCTCCGTTAATACATACGCATACTTTTCCTGCGGATGGAACTCGATATGTCTCGGCCCTGAGCCCGGTGCAACAGCGTGTTTTTTTACGGTTTCAAGCCGGTCCTCTTTCAATTGATACGTGATGATATGATCCGTTCCGAGATCGACGGCCACTGCATACTTCTCACCAGGTGTGAAACCGGAATAATGAGTATGCGCTTTTTCCTGTCTTTCATGCGGTCCTGATCCCTGATGCTGCACTTTTGCTGAAGGCTCAAGCAAGCCGCGGCTTTCATTTAAAGGGTATGCCATGATCGTCCCGCTGTGGTAATTGGCGGACAGAACATAACGGTTATTCTGATCGACGCTGACGTGGCAAGGTGACGGTCCTTCCCCGGCCTGCTGATTGACGAAAGTCAGCTCTCCTGTGGAACCGTCAACACGGTATGCGGCAACCCCGCCTTTATCGCCGTCTTTGACCACTGCATAGAGCATTTCATTGTCTTTGGCGATATTCAAATATGTCGGACTGCCCAGCTTTGCTGCCGGCTTTGGCGTGCTTAACGCCTTTTTTTCCGTATCAAGCTCAAATGTATAAATCCCTTCGCTGTCTGCTTTTGTATATGTTCCGATATAGCCTCTGTATTTTGCCATTTGATCCTCTCCTTTTTTGACAGTCGTCCATTCCTATTTTAACTCACAGAAACTGAATTATCATGATCTGGTATGCAAAAACCTTAAGCGCTCACATGAAAAAAAATTTTTTATGATATTCTTAACTTAAGAGACCTTCACTGCCGCTTTTATAATGGAATCGCTCATTTTCGGCAGCGGAGACTTGTTCATAGGAGTGTTCAAAATGACGAAAATCATGATTGTCGAGGACAGCGAAGACATTCGGAAGCTTTTATGCGATCATTTAGAAAAATACGGATACGAAACTGTTGCAGCTACTGATTTCACCTCTATCCTTGAAATGTTTCTCCAAGAGAAGCCCGATCTGATATTGCTTGACATCAATCTGCCGGCATACGACGGGTACTACTGGTGCCGGCAAATCCGCCAGCATTCGACTTGTCCGATCATTTTCATTTCAGCGAGAAGCGGAGAAATGGATCAGGTCATGGCGATTGAAAACGGCGGCGATGATTATATAGAAAAGCCTTTTTCCTATGAAGTGGTGCTCGCTAAAATTAAAGGCCAAATTCGCAGGGCATTTGGAGAATACGCCGTTAAGCAAGGAGAAAAAGTGATTGAATTTGAAGGCGTTCAGCTGTTTGTCGAACGATTTGAGCTGCGCTGCCGGGATGAGAAGCTCGAGCTTTCAAAAAAGGAAAGCAAACTCTTGGAAGTGCTGCTTGAAAGAGGAGAAAAAGTGACAAGCAGAGACCGGTTGATGGAGAAGACATGGGAAACCGATACATTTATAGATGAAAACACGTTAAATGTCTATATTACAAGGATTCGCAAAAAATTGCGAAGCATGGACGTGCCCTTCTCAGTTGAATCCGTGCGGGGCGAAGGGTATCAGCTGAGGGCGAAATCATGAAGCTGTTCCTAAAAAACCATGCCGTTCTCATTCTTCTGTTTCTTTTTCAGGGCGGATTCGTGTTTTTTTACTATTGGTTTGCCGGCATGCAGACTTTCACCCACCTTTTTTACATTCTCGGCGTTCAGCTTCTGGCGCTGGCGCTTTATCTTTCGTACAAATGGTATGAAGAACACAGAGTCTACCAGTGGCTCGGCTCAGAACAAAAAGATACAGAAATTCCTTTTTTGGGGACGGCTGAATTTTGCTCAGAGCTCTATGAAAAACATATGGAGCTGAGCCGGCTCCACCACCGCAAAATACATGAGATGGAGTCCAAGCTGGAAGACAGGGTAACCTACATGAATCAATGGGTGCATCAGGTGAAAACACCGCTTTCCGTCATCAATCTGATCATCCAGGAAGAGGACGAACCCGTTTTTAAACAAATCAAAAAAGAAGTCCAGCAGATTGAATACGGACTGGAAACACTCCTCTATTCATCAAGGCTTGACCTGTTTGAAAAGGATTTTAAAATTGAAGCCGTGTCACTTGGCGAGCTGCTTCATTCTCAGATTCAGCGCTATAAACGCTATTTTATACAGCATCGGGTCTATCCAAATAAACAGGTTCCCGCTGAAGACGCCGTTATTTACTCCGATCGCAAATGGCTCAAGTTTGCCGTTGGCCAGGTTATCACCAACGCTGTGAAGTATTCGTCAGGAAAAAGCGAACGCATCGATATGACGCTATTCCGTAATGGCGAACGCATCATCCTGGAAATCAAAGATTACGGAGTCGGAATTCCTTCACAAGATTTGAAAAGGGTATTTGAGCCTTATTACACCGGGGAAAACGGACGACGCTTTCAGGAATCAACGGGCATCGGCCTCTACCTTGTAAAAGAGATTGCGGAAAAGCTCAATCATGATGTGAGCATCGCTTCAGAAGAAGGGAAAGGAACGACTGTGCAATTTTCGTTCCTTACAAAAATGTAAGTCTTCTTTAATAAAACCGCATAGCTCATCCATATCCTCCTTGATATGATTTGTTTACACAAACAAACGTGGCAAGGAGGATTTTTTATTTGCAATCCAAGTTTATGAAAAGAATCGACACAATCGATGATACGCTTTATGCGGAATCATTTTTATGATCGACTTCAGGGCAGGCGGACCCTCAGCCATCTGATCGCCCAAATAAACGTCACTTGTTCAGCGCTTCTACATGATCTTTTCCTTTTTGTTCGTCATTATCGACGCGCTGAACAAAAAACGAGGCCCGCCATACTTTGCTTCTGCACACCGGCCATTCAGCATTCCGAATGGGCACTGGAGTGGATGTGAAGAATCGCAACATATTGGAAGCGGGCACCCCTAAAAAGCACCGCAAAAGGAGGATATCATGACAGACATGCTGATCGTTAAAAACATCAATAAAACATATAAAGGACAAGTCTCTCATCAGGCTTTAAAAGATATTTCATTCAATGTCGAGGGCAGTGAGTTCACGGCGATCATGGGGCCGTCCGGCTCCGGAAAAACGACGCTTCTCAATATCATTTCGACGATTGACCGCCCCGATTCCGGCGACATTTTGATTCGCGGAGAAAATCCGCATCATCTGAAGAGGGCCAAGCTTGCCCACTTTCGCCGCAGACAGCTCGGATTCGTATTCCAGGATTTTAATTTGCTGGATACGCTGACGATCGGTGAAAATATCATGCTGCCCTTAACGCTTGAAAATAAACCGCTTTCCGTCATGGAAGATAAACTTCAGGCGATTGCTGAAAAACTCGGCATCGAACAACTTCTGAATAAACGGACGTTTGAAGTATCCGGCGGACAAAAGCAGCGGGCGGCCATCGCAAGAGCCGTCATTCATCAGCCCGCTCTCATCCTCGCCGACGAACCGACAGGAAACCTCGATTCGAAGGCGTCAAAAGACGTAATGGAAACGATGCAGCATCTTAATGAAAACGACAATGCCACGATATTGATGGTCACGCATGACCCTGTTGCCGCAAGTTATTGCCGGCGCGTCATTTTTATTAAAGACGGAACATTATTCAACGAAATCCACCGCGGCGCCAACCGCCAAATATTTTATGAAGAGATACTGAATGTGCTGTCCATGCTGGGAGGAAACGCCAATGACCTTTCTTCAGTTCGCTTATAAAAACGTCGTCCGGAATAAAAGAGCCTACCTTGCCTTCTTTTTAAGCAGCGCGTTTTCAGTGATGGTTTTTTTCACATTTGCGATGCTTTTGTTCCACCCCGCTTTAGAGAAAGGCTACTTAAACACCATTGCAAAGCGGGGATTATCGGTGGCTGAATGGATGATTTTCGCCTTTTCCATTCTGTTTGTGCTTTATTCCGTCAACGCCTTTCTCAAGTCGAGAAGCAGGGAATTCGGGATCCTCACCATCCAGGGAATCGCTCCGGGTCAATTGAGGAAGCTGATTACCGCAGAAAACATCATCATCGGCGTGCTCTCGATCGTTACAGGGATCATCGGCGGTCTGGTTTTTGCAAAAACATTTTTTACGATCGGCGCTTATATTTTGGAAATGGACGCTTTGCCATTGTATCTGCCTTGGAAAGCGCTGGCTCTCACAGCCGCCTGCTTTCTCATGCTGTTTATTTTGCTGTCGCAATTTACGGTTTTGTTTATTAAATCAAAAACCGTTACCAAGCTGATCAAAGGCACAGGGAAAATAAAACCTGAGCCAAAACCGTCTGTTATCTTTTCGGTCATCGGCATCGGCTGCCTCGGCTCAGGCTACTGGCTCGTATTGTTCGCCGACATCCATTTTCCCCAAGCCGTCACGATCTTAATTCTGACGATCATCGGGACTTATTTCTTCTTTCGCCAAAGCAGCATTTGGCTGCTGCGGCTCTTAAAAAAACGGAAGTCATTTTATTTGCGCGGAAAAAACGTGCTTTGGGTATCCGATCTTGTCTATCGGCTGAACGATAATGCCCGTCTGTTCTTTCTCGTTTGCATCATTTCAGCCGTCGCCTTTACCGCCACTGGCACATTGGTGATTTCCAAGACTTCTATCGGAAAATTGGATTCTCGATATGAGATAGAGTACTTATTATACAGCGGGAACCAAAAGGAACAGACACACGTTAAGCTGATCGAACAAAAGTTGAAGGACGGACATTTTTCATATGAAAAGGAAGTGACAAAAGGAATTTATATGAGCTATAGCCAGGGACCCTGGGTGCTCCTGACCTCTGAAGGCGAATTCCAAAAGCACTTTAAGTCAGATTCCGGCGAACTGAAAGACGGCGAGGCGATGTATTATCCGAACGCCATCGAGGCGAAAGAAAAGCCGGAAATTCCCAAGACCTTGAACATGTTAAACAAAGATTCGAAGCCGGCAAATGAACGCCTAAAAGTGAAAGGTATTAAAAAACCCCTCATTTTGTTAAACAGCGTCGTTGTCGTAAACGGCAAAACCTTCGAAAAACTGAAAAAACAAGGCGAATTCGTCACATTGTATGGCTATAACTACAACCGCTGGAAAGAGAGCCTTGATATGATCCAATCACTGGAAAAAAATCTTAGAGAAAAAGCTCCCAATATCCGATTTCAATTTGACGCAAAGGCCAGTACTTATTTTGAAACTGTTCAGCTTCCAAGCCTGAGTCTGTTTATCGGCCTTTTTATTGCGGTTCTCTTTTTTACGGCATCCGGAAGTTTTCTTTACTTCCGCCTGTTTACCGATCTTGAAGAAGATCAGCAGCGCTACCGGTCGCTTGCAAAAATCGGCCTGAGCGAAAAGGAAATGTTGCAGAGCGTGACGATTCAATTGGCCATCCTGTTCTTCTTTCCGTTCGCTCTTGCAGCAGTTCATACGTATTTTGCGATGAAGACGCTCGAGGCGCAGAGTCTTGGTCATTTTGCAGCTCCGGTGTTGATGACGATAGGCGGATTTCTGACCTTCCAACTATTATTCTTTATGATCATTCGAAAAAGCTATTTGAAAAAATTAAAAGGATTTTTAAGGTGATAAAATATGAAAAAAACAATTTCTCTGATTACAGCCGGTTTGGCTGTTGTATGCATCGGTGCATTTCTATTAATTCATCATGAGGTGACAGACAGGTTCAATCCACTTGTGAAGAAAGAAAGCGTGTATGTCCAAATCAACAAAGACGGAAAGCACTTGAGTCCGGGCCGCTATGAGTACACGCTGGAAGGATATAATGACACTGGGAAGGAAAAAGAAATTACATTCTCCTCCAGCGGCTCCCTTCGAAAAAACGCCTACCTAAAGGTACACGCGAAGGGAAAATACGTTGAGACATGGGAAGAAGTACAGCCCGGCGATATGCCGAGTGCAGTTCGGACCAAATTGATCAGGCAGTAAAAAAACGGCGTCTAGCCGTTTTTTGTGTTACTATAATTTTACAGATTTCCGAAACTTTTTGGCCCGTTGTTCGTAGTAAAACAGAAGTCATATTGGTTAGGAGGTTTTCATATGATTGTTGGAATGATCGGTTTTATCCTGGTGGGATTCTTCCTCTACGCCGCCATGGCGCCGTCCGACGGAAACAACAGCGGCAGCAGCTCTTCAACTTTCTTTGTCGGGGGTCCTGATTCATCCGGCGACAGCGGAAGTGATTTCGGTGGCGGCGGAGATTGTGGCGGCGGCGGTGATGGCGGCGGCTGTTAAGACCCGCGGGCTGCCTTTCCCTATCTTCTGCTCGGACCCTTAGGCTGTATGCAGTTCTTGCTGCAGTCAGCCGGGTATGTTCCAGCCATCTCACTTCATCATTCATTCACCATCTAACTCCAAATACGCCATCATCAATCCAGTTGTTTAACCAGACTTCCGATTGGGAATGATGTAAAGACAGCAGATTCCCGCTCTTCAAACGATTTAAAAGTCACAATTAATCGATTCTGTTACAAAATATATAAAACTTTGCACCTACTTGTTCGATATTAAAAGAAGACATTCACAATAAGGAGGGTTTTTTCCAGATGATTTTTTTACTGGTTTTATTGGCTCTGTTTATTTTGTATTCATTCTTTTTTGACAAGAGCAACAAAAGATCTTATACAAAAGCGGCACCGAAAAGCAGAATATTGATCCGCCAGGCAGCTGCGCCGACCGGATTTTTGAGGGTCATCGAAACCGCACCCGGGCAGCCGGTAAACCGCCGAACCTCTGAAGGTATGCGTCCAAATCTGCGGCTTGTCATGAGCCCGACGGACCAAAATGAAAAAAAATAAAGAAAGCGGCATCATGATAAATGCCGTCTTTCCTATTGTATGCTGTGTTCCACCATTCTTCCAAAGGCGTCCGGCGACATTCCCGGCGAGATGCGGACCCTGTGCAGCGCATACATCCCCTGATCCCTAGCAGCCGCCCCCGGCTCTGTCGTCACCGCCATTTGATACCCCGCCTTCTCAGCCTGTTTGAGCGTTTCGGCATTATAGCGTCCAACTGGATAACTCAGCATGGTTGTGTTCTGCTGAAGCATGCCGTCAAACAATGTTTTGGAACGAGTCATTTCACTCAGCTGCTGCTCTGGAGCAAGTCCGTTCAATTCGACATGATTGATCGTAATCACGCCTGTCGCAAAACCGCCGATTTCCTCCAAAGCGCTTCTTCTGAAAACCGTATTGCTGCCGACGTACATGACGGCATTAAAACGGTCTTTCCCGGCCTGGAGCCTGCGCATAAAAAAGTCCTGCTCATTCGGAATGTTCGCACCGGAAAATAAGTTGTACTGATAAGGATCTTCATTATAGAAGGCCTGCGGCGTTTGAACAAAAGCCACTTTTTCCTTCTTAAAATAGCCGACAGTTTTCTGCAAAAATGAAGGGAGCGGAACCATATCGGCATCCATCGTCACAATCAGTTCCCCGTTCGAGCAGCTCATCGCATGGTTTAAATTCCCCGCTTTTGCATGCTCATTGTTTGGCCTTGTAACGTAATGAACGCCAAGTTCCTCAGCCAGTTTTTGAATATCCGTCCGCCTTCCGTCATCACACAAATAAATGTTGACAAGCTCTTTTGGATAGTCGAGGCTCAGACAGCCTGCCACAGACTTTTTCAGCACATGGCGCTCCTCGTTATAAGTTGCAATGAGAATATCAACGCTCGGCCAATGGTCTTGATCGCCCAGCGTTTCCGGCTCCCGCTTCCTTTCCTTCCATACTAGCGTATAAAAGACCAAGAGCTGTAAAAATCCGATACATTCAGTTGCAATCAGGATCACGCCCATCACGATGTCGGCGGGGCGAGAGACAGGCAGTGTATAGCCGAACCGCCAAACAATATACACGCCGTTCGTCATAAGACACAATATGATTAAAAATTTCTTGAAACGCGGATTCATCCAAGATCCCAAAAAACCGATGAGAATAAGGGCAATCATTGCGGCGGGATAGCAGTGTAAGATAAATTCCATTTTCTTCTCCTTATGTGCTGATAAAAAACCCTTCGGGAATGGTTTCTCTAAAATTTTCCTTCATTTCATTCTTTTGCACTCGAATATATTACCACCTTTAGACCTAAATTTCCTTAAAAATAATAAAAAAACATATCTAATTTTCTTTTAAACGCGAAAAATATAAGACTATAGACTCTCTTCCAAAAAATCCATAAGGCTCACGTTGATAACCCTTCACATATATGCCACCTCAAGATTGAATCTTTTGTCGCAGACGTCCTCTGTCTCTTCGGAGACGGGAGCTGAATGTATCAACGGTTCACACAGGGAAAAAGGTCTCTTCTCCTAAATGTTTGATTTATTTTTGACGGATTGACAGCTTTTTTGTGTCGATTTTGATTCCAGTAAAAGGAGATTCGGGAATTACCGCATCAAAAAAAGCCTGCACAAGGCCATTAAACAGTGTCCAGACACGTCTTTAACCAAATGGACCCGCTCTAGATCATCATGTGAAAACAGCTAGGTCTTCCTGCACGGTTGTCTGAATTTTGATTTTTTTAGTATACTTAATTTAGTTAAATAACTCAGAGCAAAGGGATAACAAAAAGGATGGGGGAAAGAAAATGGAAGCAAAACCAAAGGTACAACATATACCGATTCAAACAACGAAAGAACCGGATGAAAATTTTTTTGCAAGAGCAATGAATGTTAAAATCGGCATCATTCCGCTGCCCGTATACTTGCTGCTCTTCGCTTTGATTGTGACGTTTGTCTATATGCACGATCTGAAAAGCGACATTTTAACAGCTATTGCGGTTACGGGCTTTTTCGGATTCACCTTCGCCCAAATCGGAAAGTCGCTGCCGCTTCTTCGTTCTGTCGGCGGTGCCGCTATACTTGCGACATTTATTCCTTCAGCTATCGTCTATTACCATCTCATTCCCGATGACATTATCAAATCAACAACTGAATTTACAGAAAACTCAAACTTTCTTTATTTGTTTATTTCAGCCATTGTAGTGGGAAGCATTTTAGGGATGAAAAGAGAAACGCTGGTCAGGGCGTTCATTAAAATTTTCATTCCGCTGATCGCAGGGACAATTGCCGCAGCGGCAGTCGGTCTGACAGTTGGTACAATGCTCGGCCTCGGATTTCAGCATACGCTGCTGTACATTGTGATTCCGATCATGGCCGGAGGGGTTGGCGAGGGAGCCATTCCGCTGTCCATCGGCTATTCGGAAATCATGCACATGTCACAAGGGGAAGCTTTTGCACTTGTCATTCCTTCCATTATGTTCGGAAGCTTAAGCGCTGTCATTTTGTCCGGGGTTTTAAATGTAATGGGGAAGAAAAAGCCTGAATGGACAGGCAACGGAAAAGTCGACCGTTTCGAAAGTGGGGACGCACTGCCGCTTGAAAGCCGCGACAAAGACAAAGAAAGCGTTTTTAACCTTTCCCACTTTGCATCGGGAGGCATTCTTGCCGTCTCATTATATTTGGTCGGTATGCTTTCACATGAATTGTTCGGATTTCCAGCACCCGTCATGATGCTTCTCTTGGCTGTTGCCGTGAAACTGTTTCGTTTGGCTCCGGCGAATTTGGAAAACGGCGCCTACGGCGTGTCACGCTTCTTTTCAACTGCTGTGACATATCCGCTGCTTTTTGCCATTGGCGTCTCCATGACACCGTGGGACAAGCTGATCGCTGCTTTTAATATTGCCAATATTATTACGATCGTATCTGTCGTGATCACGATGATAGCCGTCGGCTTTTTTACAGGAAAGTGGCTGAACATGTACCCGATCGAAACCGCGATTATCAATGCCTGCCATTCAGGTCAGGGCGGAACGGGGGACATCGCCATTCTCAGCGCCGCCGAGCGCCTCGAGCTCATGCCGTTTGCTCAGGTATCCACAAGAATCGGCGGAGCGATAACCGTTACACTGACATTGCTGCTGTTAGCCCAGTTTTATTGATGAATGAAAAAGCCTGCAGAGCAAACTGCAGGCCTTCTGTTTAGTATCTAGCGTACTTTTTTCGGAACATAGTCGGGAAAGTCTGTCACAATCCCGTCCACGCCGGCCTTTAAAAGCGGAGGCACTTCATCGCGGGAGCGGACGGTCCATGGCGTAATTTTCATGCCGAACGCATGAATCCTCGGCACAAGTGTAGGATCAGCGTCCACATTTTTTAAGTTGGCGTTCACATATTTGGCATAGCCGGAAAATGCCTTGAGCTTTGCATCTGTTAAGTCCGCTGTTTTTGACGTTAAGACACCTGTCGGCATTGATGGGAGCAGCTGATGAATTTTGTATACAGAGTTGAAATCAAACGATTGTACAATGATTTTTCCGTTTTTAGGCTTATCCATTCTCCGCTCTTTCAATGCCGCTGATACTTTTTCTTCGATTCCCGGATAGCGTGCAGGTTCTTTCAATTCGATCAGCATTCCGATCTTTCCTTTATACCGGTCAAGCACTTCTTCAAATGTCGGAATGCGTTCCCCGGCGAACTGCGGCCCGAAGTAGCTGCCAGCATCAAGCTTGCGCAGCTCGGCAAGCGTCAAGTCCTTTACGGCGACCGGCAGCACTGAGCCGATGTCTGTCGTACGGTTTACAGTTGTATCATGAATGACGACAAGCTCCCCGTCCTTGGACATTTGAACATCCAGCTCGATATAATCCGCTTTCATCTGATGCGCCTTTTCAAAGGCAGCCATCGTGTTTTCCGGCGCGTATCCCGAAGCACCTCTGTGCGCAATGACAGCCACTTTTTTAGGCTTCGCCGCCGGCTCTTGCGCTCCCGCGTCCGGTGCAAACAGTGCTGACCCGATAGAAACCCCGATCAATGAAGATAACATCAATTTCTTTAATAAAGCTGACACATCATCCACTCCCCTTTTGCTCTTCTCTTGCCAAAGTATAGGTTCGCACTGTTAAGATTATGTTTCAGCAGTCTTTAATTTTCATAAATTTCCTGATAAACAAAAAAAGACCCCCTCAGCAAGAGATCTTTTTTTGGATATATCAGCGCTCACAGGCAATTTTGTCTTTATCGCGGTCCAGCTTTTTATTGGCGTCATAAAGCGCTTTTGAAACATACGGCTTGTACTTCGTTTTTCCGCCTTTGTTTTTGACCGACTTCGAACGTGCGACGCCGCCTTTATAGTCTTTATTTAAAGCTTTGCAGTTTTTGTACGTTTTTACCTTCGTTTTTGCTTCTGCCACATCGCCGGCACCCCAGGAAAAACCGATGATAAGACCGGCAGACAAAAGACCCGCTGCTATTTTTTTCATCCCGTTTGACCCCTTTCGTCTAATTCTTATGTATCTTTTACCATGATAAAATATTTTTCTTATTCACTCAAGAAAAATATGACATTTTATTGAATAAAAAGTATCTATTGGACAAAGGACTTTCCACACAAAAAACCGGCCGCGTTATGCGCCGGCTTCATCAACATATTGATGTTCACAAGTCTTTTTCAAAACAGCGTGAATCTCATAGGCCAATTCCTTCGGATGGATGCACAGCATGTCTTCCAAAGGACTGTTCCAGTTCCCGTTCTTAATCAATTTCAGCGCATAATGGCCGGCCGGACTGCACTCGGGATACCACTCTATATCGAGGAGGAGGCATTCTTCCTCATGCCGCAGCTTCAAAAGATCCCGTTTGAAATCTGACCGCCAGGCCTTGCTGTCAGGCGCCAATTCATCGGGGTTTGTATCGGTTAATGAGTGATGCACAACCGTCCAACCGGCCGGGATTCTAAGCCTCAGCAAATTGCGGGCGCCGCCAGAGGCGCGAATCCTATCTTCCAACCGTTCGACCAGCTGTTCATACGGCGTATCCGAATCTTCACTGACCAGCGTTTGATCAGCATTTAGCATCCTGATAACGTACTTCAGTTCTCCAGCATATTCAACTTGTACCATTTTACCGGAGGTTTCATTCTCCAAGGTGAAGAGCGTACGGCGGGGATCGCGAATCGGCTTTTGATACAAATGATTTTCTTTCACTGTCCAGCCGGCCGGCACCATTAAAGGATGCAATTTAAAAAAATACTGAGATTTGGTCAACGTTCTCACATCCTCTATCCTTGTTCTGTCCTCTTTCCTATCAATCTATGTGCCGGGCCGGCTTCTTAGAACAACGGCGGACCAGCCTCACAAAAAAACCGCCCGACGCTTCATAAAGCAGTCAGGCGGCTTTTCGTTTTTACTCGCCGGTTTTTTCTTTTCCGTAATGATACGTTGATGGATCAACAGGTTTGAAGTCTGAAATTTCGTGGAACCTTAACAGATCTTTATAGAGTACTTGGTCGGACAGATCCAGCTGTTCGGACACCTGTGATTTGAGGTTTTCCGTTTCCTGGTTGCCTTTGATCTCTTTTCCTGTCTTTGTATCGTATACGGTCGTATCAATCATCGTGTACTTCGGCGTTACATAGTTTCCATTTCTGAAAGCCACGGTTTCGTCGTGGTCTTTAGAAAAGAGGTCTGTACCAAAGTTGATGTATTTTTTGCTGTCAATACCTTGCAGGTGAAGAAGTGTCGGCATGACATCCATTTCGCCGCCATACGTATGATTGACTCCGCCTTTTTTGCCCGGAACGCGGATCATAAGCGGTACGCGCTGATTCATCGCGTTTTGATACGGTGTAATCTCTTTTCCTAATACTTCTTTCATCGCACGGTTGTGGTTCTCTGAGATTCCGTTGTGGTCGCCATAGATGACGATGACGGAATCATCATATAATCCCGATTTTTTCAGCTCTTTAAAGAAATCTTCAAGCGCTTCGTCAAGATAACGCGCCGTCTGGAAATACCCGTCTACCGTTTTGTCTCCCGTCGTTCCCTTTTCAAGGGTGGCATCCTTTTCATCCAAAATGAACGGATAGTGGTTTGTCAGCGAGATTAAATGCGCATAGAACGGCTGTTTCAGCGATTTCAGCTTCGGAATTGATTCTTCAAAGAACGGCTTGTCTTTCAAGCCAAGGTTGACGAGATTCTCCTCTGACATGTCATATGTGCTGGCATCGAAGAATTTGTCATAGCCAATTTGTTTATACACCTGGTCGCGGTTCCAGAATGACTTGTAATCCCCGTGGAGCACGGCGCTTGTGTAGCCTTCTTTTTGGTTCAGAATCGCCGGCAGGGACTGGTACGTATTTTGCCCTTTTGTTACAAACGCGCTGCCTTCAGGCAGTCCGTAAAGGCTGTTGTCCATCATCAATTCGGCATCCGCGGTTTTACCTTGACCGGTCTGATGGAAAAAGTTATCGAAATACATCATGTCATTCTGGCCGTGCGCCAGCTTGTTCAAGAACGGCGTGACTTCTTTTCCGTTCAGCTTATAATCGATCAAAAACGTCTGGAAGCTTTCCAAATGAATCTTGATGATGTTCTTACCTTTTGCTGCGCCGAAATACTCGTCATTCGGTTTTGCATAATGCGAATTTGTATAGTTAATGACGCTCGTCAGGTCGTCGCTGCTCGCATATGCCTTTTGGCTCGCGTTTTGGGCAGCCTGAACACCATCATAGATCATGTAATTGTAAGGCCCCAAATACTTGACGATATAATTTCGGTCAAATGTTCTTGTCAAAAGCTCCGGACGGTCTGTCTCAGCAACTGCAAGGTTGATGAAAAACAGCGCCACTCCGCCGATAACGACAGTTGCAGCCCATCTTTTTTTCAGTTGTGCCGCCTTCAGTTCAGGCAGCTTCACACATAATGCAATCAGAATGATCAAATCGACGAAATAGATAACGTCATGAAATGCCATGATGTCAAAAACGCCATCCGACATGTTGCCGAGGTTTCCGGCTTGTTTTAAGTTTGCAAACGTCAAAAAGTCATCAAAGAAACGGTAAAACAGGATATTTGCATATAAAGCAAACGTCATCACAGCATCAATGATGATGATCCATATCGCCGACCGACGGCCTTTAGCAAACAAAGCCAAACCGAGTGCAGCAATCGTGAAGCTGAATGGGTTGATAAACAGCAGCATGTGCTGCGTAGACCCTTTCACACCCAAATTAAACTCTAAAAAGTAGGAAGCATAGGTTTTAGCCCATACAAAAACAACAGCTAACACAAAAAAGCTTAGCTTATGAGAGAATATTTTTTTCATGATAACCTCTACCTTTTTAAACTTTTTTCAGACCGCTTTCTGTTTCAGTCAATGAAGCGTGAGGAAACGATAATATATCATTCTACTAAAAGTCTCGGCGGTTATTCAAGCACGTCCACGATGAAAATCCCCCAGCTTCCCTCACTCAAACAGTCCACGTCTGCGTAAAAAAATTCCGCATTTAAGACTACGGCCTCTAATTAAGACGAATGAATTTCCCCAAAGGTTTCAGTTATTTTCATTCATCTCGAAAATTGCTCTTTCCCGGACGATTAAATATCTTTATGAAATTCATTTAAATAAGCTTTTCTTTGAGCTTCTGTGAACCGGCCGATCCAGTCCGCACGCGCTTCCTCCGTCATATAGGGCAGAATGTATAGCTCGACCGCTTTATAAAATGCCGGTTCAGGAAGAATGTTGTACGTCGGAATCCGCACCATGCCGTTCCCGCGCGTCTCTATCAGTATATCCATAAAGAAAATGCCTTTCGGGCTGAAGCGGTGCTGCGCCATTTTAAGGCTTTTAATGTCCTTGAACAATACAGATTTCTTCCCTGAGAACAGCCGCCCGCCTTCTCCCTCGATCATGCTGAAGATGATGTTTCCTTTTTTCGTGAATGCCGGAAATATCATTAGAAAAGTAATCAAACCATAGATGATCCCGAAAAGTCCGACTCCCAGGTAAAGCAATGAATATTTCGATTCGAGTTTTATTGCTTCATAAAAGAGCCACAATCCGACCAATCCGAAACCTGCCGTCCCCGCAAAAGCCCATACTCTAAAGAACATTCGGCTTTTCACATCAATTGGTTTTTTTTCTTCCTGTTCCAAAAATAATAGACCTCCTTTACTTCAGCAAGCGGATTTCTATATTAATGATATTCATGCCACAATCTACCTTACCACAGAAACCGGTTTCTGCATAAAACTTGCAGTGTGAATGATCACGTATTCGTCCAATCAGCAGACGATCTGTCCCTAATCACGACCCGATGAATACAAAAAGACTCCCGGCCATCTGCCGGCAGCCTTCCCCTATTTTGAAATATCAACAAATCCTTCGCCGAATACATCCCTGACATCGTGGATGATGACAAATGCTTTTTTATCTGTGCTTCTTATAATTTTCTTGAGCATGGACAGCTCTTGTTTATTAATGACAATGTATAGAATTTCTTTGGAATCGCCCGTATAGTGTCCGCGTCCCGTTAATATCGTGACGCCGCGGTCCATCAAGGTATTGACCTGCGCGGCGATCTCGTTTTTATGCTCAGAAATGATCGTGATCGCTTTTTTCGTGTTGAGCCCTTCGATAATGAAATCCATGACCTTTGTGGCGATGTACAGCATGACAATCGTAAACATCAGCTTTTCAGCACCAATGATAAAGTAGGAACTGAACACGACAACTAAATCGATCATCAGCAAGGCATAGCTGATGTTCCAGTCGAAATATTTATTGGCGATTCTCGCGAGAATCGCAGACCCGGCAGTGGTTCCGCCGACACGGATGATCATGCCGATGCCGACGCCGGCAAATACCCCGGCAAAGATCGTGCTGATGATCACTTCATCAGCCGGCACCGTCCAATCTTCAGTAACATGCAGAAAAAATGAATTGGCCGCCACCGCAATGATGGTATAAATCGTCGTTTTTTTATCCAAAAAGCGATAGCCGATAATCAGAAGAATGCCGTTCAGCACAAAGTTTGTGATGCCCGGAGACCATTCAAAAACGTAGTATAAAATCAGCGTGATCCCCGTGACGCCGCCTTCTCCCAAGTCATTCGGGATGGCGAACAGATTCACGGCTAACGCAAAGAAAAATGCGCCTATAACAATCAGGATCATATCCATTGCTTTCTTTTTCATAAAACTGCATCCCCTTCCTTATTCGTAGTCGATTTCCTGTAAAAAGTAAAAAAGCCCCGGAGAGAAGCTCTTTGATTAAGAGCAAAAACTCCTGGGCTTTTATCCCACCGTGTCATAACGATATCTTCGCTATGTGTTTTCTCTCGGACCAGACCAGCGCGGAACCCACTGCGGAACCCTAGAAAACCACCTTTTCTCTGTTATCAATTTGTCATCTTCAAGCATTATAAGTGAAATTGTGGGGTCTATCAACCCCTTTTACAGCCTGAAAGATTTGTTTTTTTGTAAAATAGCTTCCATCTGCCGACGATAAAACCGTCCTATAATAATAGATATACGTGTTTTGCCTGGGAGGCGCTCTTATGAACAAACAAAAACGGCAATGGCTCATCAAGCAAACCATTCTCGAACATCCGGTAGAAAATCAGGAACAGCTGGCATCCCTGCTGGAAAAACGGGGCATCGCCGTTTCGCAGTCTACCATTTCCCGCGATATTAAAGAAATGTATCTTGTGAAACAGCCCGGTGAAAACGGAAAGCTTGTCTACACGACAAATGCTTCCTTATCCATCAACCCTTCCAAAATATTAAAAGATAAAATCTCCGACGTTGTCCTGCATGTGCATCGGACGGACAACTTGATCATTATTAAAACAATGCCCGGCAACGCCCATGCCATCGGCGTCCTTCTTGATAAGCTGGGAAGCCCGGAAATGCTGGGCTGTATATGCGGGAACGATACATGCCTTGTGATTTCCCAATCGCCTGAGGCAGCCCAATCATTTTGTGATCACTTATGCTGATCCGGCCATCCGGATCAGCTTTTTTTCCCTCAAAAAAAATTTTTTCAAAAAATCCCCTTTAAAAATATACACGTTTTATACGTTCTATTCTCTGCTCCTGCAAGGACTCATTTTCGATTTATCATAATTATTCATTTTTGTTTTTGCTTCATCAAAAAACATGTGAAATATATCACGTTTTCGTTGTTATCGCTTTCACATCGCGCTTTTCCTTCCTGTTTTAAGCTGTACATGTAACAAAAAGAGCTTAGGAGGCGGGATGATCATGACAACACCGATACACGTTTACTCTGAAATCGGCCCTTTGAAAACCGTCATGCTGAAGCGGCCCGGTCGGGAACTGGAAAACCTCACACCCGAATATCTGGAAAGGCTTCTCTTTGACGATATTCCCTTTTTGCCAGCGGTGCAAAAAGAGCATGACCAATTTGCAGAAACGTTAAAGAAACAGGGAGTTGAAGTTCTTTATTTAGAAAAGCTAACGGCCGAAGCCTTGGATGACGCTTTCGTCCGCGAGCGGTTTATCGATGAGCTTTTAACAGAAAGCAAAGCAGATATCAACGGCGCTTACGACAGACTGAAAGAGTTCTTGCTCACCTTTGACGCCGATTCGATGGTCGAACATGTGATGAGCGGCATTCGAAAAAATGAGCTGGAACGCGAAAAAAAATCGCATCTTCATGAGCTGATGGAAGACCATTATCCATTTTATCTCGATCCGATGCCAAACCTTTACTTCACAAGAGATCCGGCGGCCGCCATCGGCAGCGGACTGACCATCAACAAAATGAAAGAGCCTGCTCGCAGGAGAGAGTCGCTGTTTATGCGCTACATTATCAATCACCACCCGCGTTTTAAAGGGCATGAGATTCCGGTTTGGCTTGACCGTGATTTCAAATTCAATATCGAAGGCGGAGATGAGCTTGTCTTAAATGAAGATACCGTAGCGATCGGGGTATCAGAACGGACAACGGCTCAGGCGATCGAGCGTCTTGTCCGGAACTTATTTCAGCGGCAGAGCCGGATTCGCCGCGTACTGGCCGTCGAAATACCGAAGAGCAGAGCCTTTATGCATTTAGATACCGTCTTCACGATGGTTGACCGAGATCAATTCACGATCCATCCCGCCATCCAGGGGCCTGAAGGAGACATGCGGATCTTCGTTCTTGAGAGAGGGGAAACGGCAGACGACATTCGTACGACTGAAGAACACAATCTGCCGGAAGTGCTAAAAAGAACGCTCGGCCTTTCAGATGTCAACTTGATCTTCTGCGGCGGCGGAGACGAAATCGCTTCAGCCAGGGAGCAGTGGAATGACGGTTCCAATACACTCGCGATCGCTCCTGGTGTCGTCGTCACCTATGACCGGAATTACATTTCTAACGAATGTTTGAGAGAACAGGGCATTAAAGTTATCGAAATCCCGAGCGGGGAGCTTTCAAGAGGACGCGGCGGCCCGCGCTGCATGAGCATGCCGCTCTATCGCGAAGATGTGAAATAGCCAAACCTAAAGAAAAAGGAGAGAGATCCATGAACCAAACGATTGATTTAAAAGGCAGAAGCTACTTAGCTGAAAAAGATTTTTCCGAAGAAGAAATCCTCTATTTGCTCGATCTCGCCCAAAAATTAAAAGAAAAAAAAGCGCAAGGCATCAAGCATCGCTATTTGGAAGGTAAAAACATCGCTTTGCTGTTTGAAAAGCCTTCTACAAGAACGCGCTGCGCTTTCACGACAGCCTGTATCGACCTCGGTGCGCATCCCGAATATTTGGGCAAAGACGACATTCAGCTCGGCAAAAAAGAATCGATCGAAGACACAGCCAAAGTTCTCGGCCGCATGTTCGACGGAATTGAATTCCGCGGATTTGAACATGAAAAAGTGATTTCCCTGGCAGAGCACTCCGGTGTGCCGGTATGGAACGGGCTGACCGATTTATGGCATCCGACGCAGATGCTTGCGGACTTTATGACAGTGAAAGAACATACGGGACGCGTAAAAGGGATCAAACTCACCTATATCGGCGACGGCCGTAACAACGTCGCAAACAGCCTGCTCATCGGCGGCGCCAAAGTCGGCATGGACGTGAGAATCTGCTCGCCTCAAGAGCTGTTCCCTGATCAAGACATCGTTAAAATGGCGGAAGCGTTCGCCGAAGAATCCGGCGGAAAAATCACCGTCACAAGCGATACAGATGAAGCTGTGTCCGGAGCCGACGTTCTGTATACGGACGTCTGGGTATCCATGGGAGAAGAAGACAAGTTCGCTGAAAGGATCAAACTGCTCAAGCCTTATCAAGTGAATATGGATCTCGTCAAGAAAACAGGTAACGATAACGTCATCTTCCTGCACTGTCTGCCTGCCTTCCACGACCTTCATACAACTTACGGACAAAACGTTTACGATCAGCACGGCCTTAAAGAAATGGAAGTGACGGACGAAGTGTTCCGCAGCAAACACTCTAAAGTGTTCGATGAAGCTGAAAACCGCATGCACACAATTAAAGCTGTCATGGCAGCGACACTCGGCGATCTTGACTGACAGGAAAAGGGGCTCATTCCCTTTTCCATTCTAAACCGAATGAGGTGACAAAAATGGCGGAAGAAAAGAAACTTGGGCTGTTTGCACTTATCGCGCTTGTCATCGGATCGATGATCGGCGGGGGCGCCTTCAACCTTGCAAGCGACATGGCTTCAGGAGCGGGGGCGGGAGCCATTTTAATCGGCTGGATCATCACCGGAGTCGGCATGATTGCCCTGGCCTTCTCTTTCCAAAACTTGACCACGAAAAGGCCTGATTTAGACGGCGGTATTTTCACTTATGCGCGGGAAGGATTCGGCCATTTTATGGGGTTTAACAGCGGCTGGGGGTACTGGTTCGCAGCCCTTCTCGGCAATGTCGCATACGGAACGCTGCTGTTCAGCGCAGTCGGATATTTCATCCCTGCCTTTGGAGACGGACAAAACGTCGCATCGATTATCGGTGCAAGCGTAATCCTCTGGTGCGTGCACTTTTTGATCCTGCGCGGGGTACAGTCCGCTGCCATGATCAACTTAATTACGACCATTTCAAAACTGGTACCGATTTTTGCTTTCATTATCGCCATTATCTTTGTGTTTCATCTTGATTTATTTACGAACGATTTCTGGGGAAAAGGGCTGTCGCTCGGTTCCATCGGGACACAGGTCAAGAGCACGATGCTGGTGACCGTCTGGGTGTTTACCGGAATTGAAGGGGCCGTCTTATTCTCAAGCCGTGCCAAAAAATCAAGCGATGTCGGCAAAGCGACTGTCATCGGCTTGATCAGTGTACTTGTGATTTACGTCATGATTACGATGCTGTCGCTCGGCGTCATGAATCAGCAAAACTTGGCCGGGCTTCCGAATCCTTCAATGGCCGCGATCATGGAGCATATCGTCGGCAAATGGGGAGCTGTGCTCATCAACTTGGGATTAATCATTTCCGTATTGGGCGCCTGGCTGGCCTGGACATTATTCGCGGGCGAACTCCCGCTGATCGCGGCGCGCGAAGGGGTCTTCCCGAAATGGTTCGGCAAAGAAAATAAAAACGGCGCGCCGACAAATGCGCTGACTTTGACAAACGCCATTATCCAGCTGTTTTTGCTGACGTTTCTCATTTCGGATGCGGCCTATCAGTTTGCATTCTCCTTGGCTTCCTCGGCCATCTTGATCCCGTATCTGTTTTCCGGGCTTTATCAGCTTAAATACAGCTGGCTGCACAAAGAACCCAAGCGGGGAAAGAACCTCATCATCGGGATCATCGCAAGCATTTACGGCGTCTGGCTCGTATATGCCGCAGGACTTGATTACCTGCTTTTGACCATGATTTTATACGCTCCCGGCATTCTCGTATTCCGGGCTGTCCGCAAAGGAAAAGAAGGCCCCGTCTTCAATAAAACCGAGCTTTTGATTGCCGCCGCGATTCTTGTATTGGCTATCATCGCCGTGATCAGGCTGGCTGCGGGAAGCATTTCAATTTAACAAAACAGAGGTGATGATCAAATGAAAAAAAGAAAAATTGTCGTCGCACTTGGCGGTAATGCCATCCAAACCGGAGATGCCAGTGCAGAAGCGCAAAAGCGCGCGCTTGAAGAAACCTCCATGTATTTGGCGGATATGATCGACAGCGGCGCCGAATTAATCGTCACGCACGGAAACGGCCCGCAGGTCGGAAACCTGATGATTCAGCAAAAAGAGGCGGATTCCCCGAAAACACCGGCCATGCCGCTTGAAACTTGTGTTTCCATGACCCAGGGAATGATCGGCTATTGGCTGCAAAATGCTCTTGACCGGGCGCTGCATGCGAAAGGGAAAGGCGGACATGCGGCAACCGTCATCACCCGCGTCGCCGTCCGAGGCGATGATGAAGCATTCCGCAACCCGACAAAACCGATCGGTCCGTTTTACAGCGAAGAAGAAGCGAAAGAACTGATGAACAGCCGCAACGGCGGCCTCGTTTTTAAAGAAGACGCCGGAAGAGGCTGGCGCCGGGTCGTACCGTCTCCGGCTCCGGTATCGATCCTTGAACACGATGTTATCAATGATCTTGTCGAACACGGACATATCGTCATTGCGGCCGGCGGCGGAGGCGTTCCCGTCATTGAAAACGGCGATGCCGTCTCCGGTATTGACGCCGTCATCGACAAAGACTTTGCCGCCTGCAAACTGGCGGAACTTGTGCAGGCTGACGAACTGGTCATTCTAACAGGTGTCGACTATGTTGCCGTCGATTATTTAAAGCCGACAGAACGCGCGCTGAAACGCGTCACCACCGAAGAACTGAAAGGTTATATAAAAGAAAAGCAATTTGCAGAAGGAAGCATGCTGCCAAAAGTCAAAGCAGCCATCCAATTTGCCGAAGCCAAAAAAGGCAATAAAACGGTCATCACATCCCTGAAATTAGCCAAAGACGCTCTCCAAGGAAATGCCGGCACGATTGTCGAACAAGCCTAAAAGCAAAAGGAAGGGCTCGGGGAGGGTTCTTCCTTTTGCCAATCGTCAAAAACAAGTAAAATTTAAACTATATAGCCGCAACATAAGAAAATCGATAAGGGTGGTCCATATGAAGAACAAAGACATCGTACATCAACTGAAAAAGTTTCCTCTTCTCGCTTCCCTGAATAAAAGAGATCTGGAAGATATGAAACAGTTTATCTATTGGCGCACTTACCATAAAGGCCAGATATTATTTATGGAAGACGACCCCCGGGAACGAATGTACCTTCTTCTCGACGGCTTTATCAAACTCGAAAAATCAAACGAAGCTGGATCCATGTTTTATACCGACTATGTACGTCCTCATACCCTCTTTCCATTTGGAGGCTTGTTTCGGGATGAGCATTATCACTATGCCGCCGAAGCCTTAACAGATATTGAACTCTACTATATACCCATGAACATCTTCGAAGATCTCGTCCGGGACAACAAAAACCTGCTTTACGATATTCTCAATCATTTATCAGACATTCTTGCCCTCCACGAGGAAAGGCTGAAGCGCATTACACTCTCCCATGCACACGACAGGGTCACACAAGCCATTTACTATTTAACCGAAAGCCTCGGTCAAAAAGAAAGCAATTCAACCGTCATCAACTGTCCGATCACCGCTGCTGAAATTGCCAAAATCTCAGGGACATCCCGCGAAACCGTCAGCGCCGTCCTGAAAAAGCTCCGCTGCGAAGGCGTGATCAGTCAAATGAACAAGCAGATTATGATCAACCGGCCGGAGTATTTTATGTAGATCATATATGAGAAATCATCCCGGCTACAAGCGGGATGATTCCCCCCGCCGCCTTATTTATACCGGAATTCCTCTGTTTCAAACTGTCTGTTTTTGATGATATCCCGATAAAAGCAAGCCGATTTTTTCAGCGCCCTGCTGCGGTTGTCCTCCAATCGGATCTCAACAAGGCCGTAGCGGTTTTTAAAGGCGTTCATCGGAGAGACGTTGTCCGTAAACGCCCAAAGCATATAGCCTTTGCAGTTTGCGCCGTCTGCGATCCCTTTCATTGCCTCTCGCAAATGGGCCGAAATAAAATCGATTCTGTAGTCATCCTGAATGACACCTTCTTCATTTTTAAAACGCTCCTCATGTTCGACGCCCATCCCGTTTTCCGCAATCAGCCATTCGATATTTCCGTACTCATGTTTGAGTCTCATCGCCATATCATAGACAATTTGGGGATAGATCTCCCATCCTCTGAATGGGTTCATTTTTCTGCCGGGCAGCTCAAAGTATTCATAGTAATAAGCGGGATGAAATGGCGTTGAGTCATTCCACTGTCTTGACGGAGCTTTTACACGGCGGGGGTAATAAAGGTTAATGCCGGCAAAATCTACTGTATGCTGTTTGATGATGTCAAGCTCCGCCTCATCATGGTCAAACAGAATATCGTGTTTAACCAAGAGCTCTATCAATTCATCGGGGTAGGCGCCTTTGATGCTCGGATCCAAAAAAACCCTGTTAAAAAACAAATCATAGATGCGGGCCGCTTTTTGGTCATGAGGCGCGCTTGATCTCGCATAAGTAACCTCCGGATTCAAAATAACGCCGATTTTGGCGCCTTCCAGGCAATCGGACTTGCGGGCGTGAAAAAGCCTGACGCATTTCGCCGTCGCCAATGCCTTATTAAAATTCCATTGCATCCATTTTTTTGTGTTCTGCTCATATGGATATCGAATTGCATCAAGGAAAATCCGGGTTTGCGGGACAATCGGTTCATTAAAAGTAAACCAATATTTCACCCTGTCTCCATATCGTTCAAATACTTTTTTCGCATATGCCGCAAATAAATCTATGACATGTTTAGACCCCCACCCTCCGTATTTCTCCATTAAAACTGCGGGAATCTCATAATGCTCAAGGCAAATCATCGGTTCCACACCTGATGCAATCAGCTCATTGATGACATCGTCGATATAGCCTGCGTACACTTCGTCAACTTCTGCTGTTTCATAATCAATCAGAAAGCGGGACCAGTTAATCGATGTCCGGTAATGTGTCAAGCCGATCTCTTTCATATGATGAATATCCTCTTTATAGCGGTTATAAAAATCGGTTGCCACAGCCGGTCCGTATCCGTTATGCCATACATGCGGGTCATTCTTGTACCACATATCCAAATAAGAATCCTGTGTCGGCCGCTTCCCGGCCCACCCCTCTGTCTGCCACGCCGACGCTGCTGCGCCGAGAATAAAATCGGCGGGAATCTTCCACGTTTGTCTCGCCATTTTGTTCGCTCCTTTCAACGCCTTTACATGGAAACATTGTTTTCAGAATTTACCGTAAGGCTTCGATTCATCAACATCACAAACGGAAGATAAATAAGGGCAGAGACGATGATGCATACGATTTGTGTGACGACGGCGCCGAGGCTTCCTCCTGTCGACAGCCACGCATTGATAATCGGCGGTGTCGTCCACGGCACCATGACAACGGCTTTTCCGGCAAAGCCCGCCGCTGTCGCGATGTAACCGATCGCCCCCGTCACAAGCGGCGTCACAATAAAAGGAATCGCCATTAACGGATTCAGCATGACGGGAACCCCGAAGATCACCGGTTCATTGATATTGAAGATGCCGGGACCAAACGAAATTTTTGTAATGCTGCGCAAATCCTCCCGTTTCCCCGCGATAAAAATCGCGATCAACAGGCCGATCGTGACGCCGGATCCGCCGATGCTCATGTACACATCCCAAAACGGCATCGTAATGATATTCGGAATCGATTCGCCGGCAGCGTATGCATTCATATTGACGGTAATCGAAGCGAGCAGCAAAGGCTCCCTGATCGGCTTCACCATCTGGTTTCCGTGTATGCCGATGACCCAGAAAAACTGTGCGACAAACACTAGCAGCAAAATCCCGGGAAGGCCTTGAATCGCACCCTCAAGCGGTTTTTGCACGACATTGTACACAGCTTCATGAAGGTATACGCCCGTCAGCCGATGAAAAGCAAATCCGAAGCTGGCGATGATCGTGACCGTAATAATCGAAGGAAATAAAGTGCCGAACGAGACAGAGACATTGGCCGGCACGCTGTCCGGCATTTTAATTTTGAGCCGGTCCATGCTCGAAAGCTTGCTGAAGATTTCAACAGACACAATCGAAATAAACATCCCCAAAAACAGCGACTTCGGATCCGTAAATTCCTTGGCCAGCACATTAACCACTTCCTGCATCGAACCGTTCACTTCCAACAGCACCGTCGATGGAATGACAGAGATATAGGACATCAGCGCCATCAAGCCGGGAAAAAATGATTCATGCCCATTCAGCTTCCCGAGCTCAATCCCGATCAAAAACACTGCGCCGATCGTAATAAAGTTCAGCGTCGCATAATTGATCGAGGCCATAATCGGCTCAAGCGCAGACAAGAACCGAAAAGGCTCGAAAACCGCAAGTCCCGTCTCAGGGCTCATCACCATATTCTGCATCAGAACCGCAAACGCCCCGGCAATGATGACCGGCATCAGCGTAACAAACGCCGACTTAATGACCATGATATATTTGAAGCTTGTAATTTTAAAAGCGACCCGCTCAAACATCTCGGTCACCTTCGCCATCCTGCTCATTTACTCTCCCCCTTTTTTTGTGGTTTGCTTTTACTTTACAATGAAAACGCTTTCTTTTTGGTGCATATTTTTTCCTTTGGGAGAGGAAATTTTCAAGTTGGGAGGCCATCAAAGCAGACAACCCGCCGTTTCACTGAAACAGCGGGTCATATATTTTACTGTGGCAATTGCACTTTGATCGGCTTGAACGGTGTAGAATAAAATGCGCTTAAATAACCAAACTCGACATCAAGCGAATATTGGTCAAGACTGAAGTTTTTCACTCCAAATTCACCATCTAACGTAAAGTCTGAACGGAATCGAAGTTTTTCAGGATCTAGCACTTTTGTAAAATTACCTTTTACGCTGTGTCCCTCCGGCGCCTCGTCAAAGCCTTTATAAGCCGAATCAACCAGCGACATCGTTTCTAAAAAATTTTGCATGCTGTCCATATCGATCTTAGATTGATCGACATGTTTCAAATGATAGTCGACAGACAGTTTGCTGCCGTTTTGTTTCACCTGATCAACGGCAATCTGGAAATCATGACGGTCAGCGCTCAGCACGGCGGGCGTTTTTGTGAGCGGCAGCGTTTTTTCGGAATCGCCCATACTGCTGCTCGCCTCAATCTTGAGGTATTTTGTTCCTTTATTCACTTTTTCAAGGATCAGCCTTTCTTCGTGACGAACCTTGTTTCCTTTCTTTGTACTGTCTGTCGTCCGCTGCCCTCCGCTTATATGAGGGATTTCGTTTCCTTTATCATCTGTCACTTTTATAATTGATGTACGATCATTTGGATGTTCCTCTGAATTGGATACTTCATAGTCGATGACAGTGGATTCTTTTCCGAGAATTACCGTTTTTACGGCGAGCTTATGGCCATCAGCCGATTGTGTATTGTTTTTGGTTACGTGGAGCGTTTTATACGGCAGTTTATCAACCGGAATGTCGAACTTCCATTTCCCTCTGATTCCGTTAATATCTGTGATCGTAACCGGGAGTGTCAGTTTATCGGGAATATGTTTGTCTGGATAGCCCATTTGAATGTAGCCAGTATAGCCATCCTCTGTTTTCTTTATGTCTCCTTGAGAAGCGATCGCCCATTTGCGCTCGCCATTAAATAATGTGAAATGAATCATTCTCGCTCCATCATCCAAATCTTTTCTTGTATCACTTTTCACCTTAAACGTCATACCGATGATTCCACCGTCAAAATAAACGCTTGTCGCCGTCACGTCTATGTTGTTGCTGGACGCTTTCTCGTTCAGTTCAGTGACAAGCTGGCCCGCCACCAAGTTTTGACCGACATAGTCATGGAATTGTTGATACGCTTTCCCAAACAGCGGGACGTCAGCCAACACGCTTTGCATCGCTGGGGAAACGAAGCCGCTGCCGAGAAGGAGCACAGCGGCCGCGCCTGAAACAAAAATGGTTCGTTTCATGGCGTGCTTCGGCCGAAACCTTTTTTCCCGCTTGGCCCGATTGATGCCTTTATCGATTGATTCGCGGATTTCTTTTGTAGGAACATTGATCTTGTTTACTTCGTTTTTGAACCATTGTTTGTCCATGCGTCTTCTCCCCCAGTCAGTAGTTGTTTTAATTCAAGCTTCGCTCTTTTCAAATAGGTCTTAACGGTTCCTTCGGGAGCATTCATCACCTCGGCGATATCATGTATCGGCAGGTCGTGATAATAAAATAGAATGATGGCGGTTTGATATTCTTTTCGCAACCGCTGAACGGCTTCAAGCATCCCCATTCTGTCGTCCGCATCCATCTCCTGCTCCTGGCCTTCATCCTGCAGCGGCCTGTCCATTAAAACCACTTTCTTTTTCTTGTCTAATAAGGCATATGCATGATGAATGAGGATTTTCGTCAGCCATGTCAAAAAGTATTCGGGATTCCTCAGCTGGGCAATCGATAAAAATGCCTTGTACGCCGTCTCCTGAACGATATCTAACGCGTCCTCCTTATCTCGCACATATATGTAAGCTGTTCTGTAAAGCTGATCGCTGTGCTTTTGAAACAGCGTTTCAAAAGCTTTGGCATTGCCTGCGACAGCTTTCTTAACTAATCTGATTTGCTTCACTGTTGCGCCTCCTTCAAACATTAGAGAAGAGAATGGATGAGAAAAGTTTCAAAAGGACGGAATTTTTTCTCTGCATTAAAAAAATCCGCTATTTCATCGAAAATAGCGGATTCTATTTACTTCTTTGTCAGCGTCACTTTAGAAGTTCCGGTTTGGCCGTGCGGTTCCTGTTCATATTTAAGCTCTTCCCTCAGTTCATTCATACTTGATCGTTTGATTCGATAGACGGCTTCAAGCCGAACCAAATATTCGGCCCTTGTTTTGAAAGCATGAATGATTGAGATGATCCAAACGATAAGCAAGGCTTTCATAGCCAAATCGAAAAGGAACGTTCTGGCTGTAAAAGCAGCGAATAAAACAGCCACTGCATATCCGATCCCGGCAAATAACCATTTTCTTTGTTTCGTTCGCGCTGCGATATAAATAAATGCAAACCAGCTTAAAAATCCAAAAGGAACCCATGTGAACACAAGCCAGAAAGAATGTGCAAACTCCCATTTTGTTCCTTCATTTGTATAACCTTTAGCCATTGTGATACTCCCTTACAATTGTGATGATCCTTTAGAACTATATTATACTAAATTTTCCTATACAGGAATAAAAGTTTTCGATTCGCCCGCCATGAATGATAAGATAAACATAAAACCAACAATTGGAGATGAAGGAAACATGAAGAACAAACTGATTGAACGTCTCATTTCTTATGCGAAAGTGGATACGCAGTCAAATGAAAACAGTCAGACGACGCCTTCCACTCCCGGGCAGCTGACGCTTGCCAATATGCTTGTTGAAGAGCTGAAAGAGATCGGCATGAAGGACGTCACAATCGATGAAAACGGCTATGTGATGGCGACGCTTCCTTCGAATACGGAAAAAGAGGTGCCGACGATCGGCTTCCTGGCTCATGTGGATACAGCAACAGATTTTACCGGAAAGAACGTCAATCCGCAGGTTATCGAACAATACGACGGAAAGGACATTGTGCTGAATGAATCTCTCAATGTCGTCTTATCGCCCAAGGAATTTCCCGAGCTTGCAGATTATGCGGGACATACATTGATCACTACCGACGGAACGACTTTGCTCGGCGCCGATAATAAAGCGGGAATCTCTGAAATCATGACGGCAATCGAATATTTAATTGCGCACCCCGAAATCAAACACGGGAAGATCAGAGTCGCTTTTACGCCTGATGAAGAGATCGGCAGAGGGCCCCACAAGTTTGACGTAGAGGCGTTCAACGCCACATTCGCGTATACGGTTGACGGCGGACCGCTCGGCGAACTGCAGTACGAAAGCTTCAATGCTGCAGCCGCGAAAATCACTTGTAAAGGAACGAACGTCCACCCCGGCACAGCAAAAGGAAAAATGGTCAATGCCGCCAAAATCGCGATGCAGTTTCACGCCGGACTTCCGGAAAACGAAGCTCCTGAATTTACTGAAGGTTATGAAGGCTTCTACCATCTGCTTTCGATCAAGGGCGATGTCTCTGAAACCACTCTCTCCTATATCATCAGGGATTTTGACAGAGACCGATTTAACGAGAGAAAAGAAACCGTCCAAAAAATTGCAAACGACCTTAAAGCCAAATACGGCGAAAACAGCATCACAATGGACATGAATGATCAATATTACAACATGAGGGAAAAAATCGAACCGGTCAAAGAGATTGTCGACATTGCCTATGAAGCGATGAAAAATCTGGACATCGAGCCGGTTGTGAAACCGATCCGCGGCGGTACAGACGGCTCCCAGCTCTCATACATGGGGCTTCCTTGTCCGAACATTTTTACAGGCGGGGAAAACTTTCACGGAAAATACGAGTATATTTCCGCCGACAATATGGTAAAAGCCGCGAATGTCATCGTGGAAATTGTGAAGCTGTTTGAAGAAAGAGCGTAATATGAAAAAAAGCGGAAAGCGGCTGCAAGACACGACAGCCGCTTTTTTGTCAGATCAATCTTTATCTGCGCTTTGCCGATATAAGAACATGTTTCGGGTTAAAGCCGATTAACGTCTCACCGATGCAAAAAATTCTGCTCATTCGGCTTCATCGCCTTTCCAAATATCTTTCAACGTCCAGTAAGTGAACTCTTCGACCCGTACATTGCCTTTCTCAGAAAACAGCTCAATCCCGGCTCTTCCTTCTTTGGGATATATGCGGCTGGTCATTGTCGCTTCACCATGGTTTGCAAATACTTCAATAGACGATCTGTCAAGAAACAGATGCAAGGTGAGCTTTTCCTCCGCTTCAAGCCGTACATTTCTCACACCGTCCCGCGCTTTGCCGGACTTTGAACAGTCGAGCGTCAGCTTTTGATCAACCAAGCTGTACTGGATGATTGTCTCTTCCTGTTCAATCCCCCAAATCTTTAAGCCAACCGTTTCGGCACTGCAAATTGTCAAATCAAAAACGGCCACCACTTCAAGAAGCTTTTCGGCTGTCTTTATTAAATAGCTGCCGGAAATCGATTGATTGGCACATTCATGATGTTCCGATTCACGAAGTAATTGAGTCTCCTCAACCGGATTCATTAAAATTTTGTGATCATTCTTCAACGTCAATTCACGCGGCAAAGTTAAAGCCCCGCACCATCCGTCCGCTTTCGTCGGCATCTCTGACTCCCACATATCCATCCAGCCAATCGCAATTCTGCGCCCTTTGTCATCCAACAAAGTTTGCACGGCATAAAAGTCATGGCCATGGTCCAATTCCTTAAAGGAGCCATGTACAAACTCATTCGTGCCTTCATCATAATCTCCAATCAAATAGCCTGTTTGATACAGATTCTGATATGAATCACCATCCGCCTCTATACCCTGAGGAGAAATCAGCAAAATGTGTTTGCCGTCTAATTCAAAGAAATCCGGACATTCCCACATAAAGCCGAGATTCCCGTCGCTTTGGGCGAGGACGCCTGCATATTCCCAATCTACAAAGTTAGGCGAGCGATATAAAATGACCCGACCGACATTTTCTTTTGAGGCGTTTCCGATCACCATATACCAGGTCTCGCCATGCCTCCATACTTTCGGATCGCGAAAGTGGCGGGAGCTGTCTTCCGGCGGCTCTGCGATGACAGGGTTTTCTTTCAGTTTTTCAAAGGTGATACCATCTTTGCTGACTGCTATATTCTGATTTTGATAGAAATCGTCTTTCTCTTCATCTATCATATTGTGCCCTGTATAGATTAAAGCAAGGTCGCCGTTATATTCGACTGCGCTTCCTGAGAAGCAGCCGCTCTCATCAAATGCATCGCCAGGGGCTAAAGCAATCGGCAAGTGTTCCCAGTGAATAAGATCCCTGCTCTTCAAATGGCCCCAATGCATCGGCCCCCAATTCTCATCATACGGATGATGTTGATAAAAGACATGATACTCCCCTTTATATTGAATCAGTCCGTTTGGATCATTTATCCAGTTCGCCCGGGGCATCATGTGATAGCCCATTCGGTATCGGTGATTCACTTTTTTTCCGGCTTTCTTCAATGCTTCTTCTGCCTGGTGAATTCTATTCATCTGTGACACCCTTTCTATATATGCTTTCTTTGTAGACTTTGAGCAAATTCAACGTCTTTCTTTGAGTCTAGCAAGGTAAAAATCGAAATAATGGTGAAACAAAGGACCATTGCTCCCATGATGAGATAAGTTTGGCGAAATCCGATGCTGTCGTATAAGCCTCCCGCAAGCGGCGAAAAAATCGACGTGCCTACCTGGGATGCGAATTGAAAGCCGACAAGATAAAGTACGGATGAAAGACGATTATCAAAATTAGTCGCCAAATATTTAAACACCGCAATCAGCATAATCGGCAATTCTACAGCATGAATGAGTTTCATCGATGAAATTCCGACCGGTCCGCTGACAAGTCCGGAGCCGATAATGCGGAAAGCCATTAACAGCCCCGCTAAAATCAAACTTTTTTTAGGACCAAGCTTATTGACGATGAAAGGCGCAAGAAACATCATGCCCGCTTCAATGAATACTTGGAATGAGTTAAGGTATCCAAATATTTGGTTCCCCAGAGCCGGAGTCGGAAATAAGGAAGCGTAGTAAAGCGGGAACTGCTGGTCATAGACGCCGTATACGCAAGTTACGCCGATCACGTACAACATCAAAAACCAGAAATCTTTTAAGAGAAAAAGCCCTCCCACGTCTTTTAATCCGACCGAGTCTGCCCTTTCCTTTTCATCATCTGTCATCTCAATTTTTACGGAAACAATAATGGCTACCAATATGACTGCTGAAACGGAAGCAACCCAGAAGTTGATATTCGGGTCGATATTGAACAGCTGACCTGCAAAAAATGTCGCCGCAGCCCAGCCGAGGGATCCCCACATCCTTGTTCTTCCATATTCAAAGTGATATTTGCGGCTGACCTTTTCAATAAAGGTTTCAATCGCGCCGATTCCGGCGAGAAAAGCAGTTCCCAAATAAATTCCGCCGACGATAGCCCCGAGAAAGACATTGTATTGCAAAAGCGGTCCGTAGACGAAAATATAAAAGGGACCCGTAAATACGAGAAGCAAGCTGATCATAAATAATATGTTTTTCTTCAGACCGAGCTTATCAGAGATAAAACCGTACAAAGGCTGCATGCACAAAGTAAAGATAGCGTTTACAGAAAAGATAATGCCTGTCGCGGACCCGTTCAAATTGATTTCTTGCCCTAACCAAATCGCAAATAAAGAATAGCTGGAAGACCAAGTAAAAAAGAAAAAGAAAAAATAAGCGCTTAGTTTCCAATACAGACTGTTTGAGCTTTTCATTTTCATTTGCTCCTTTAACCCGATTTGGATATATCTATTTGATGCCTGTCCCTGAACCGCCGAGGCCATCTAAAATGTAGCGTTGGGCTACAATGTAGATCAGAATCAGCGGAATCGTGGAAATCGTCAGGACTGCCATTACCTGGTTCGTATAAACCGGCTCGGTGCTGTTGATGGCTGTAATCGCCACCTGGATCGGAAATTTCGACTTATCCGTCAAAACCATCAGCGGCCAAATATAGTCATTCCAGCTGCCGATAAAAGCCAATGTCCCCACAGTAGCAACAGCCGGTTTCGACATCGGCAGCATCACCCGCCAGAAAATCTGCCATGTATTGGCTCCGTCCAGCTTGGCCGACTCAATCATCTCCCCCGGGATCGCCATGAAAAAGTTTCGGAACAAATAAATATTGAAAGCCCCGGCAAGCGCCGGCAAAATCACGGCAAGGCGCGTATCAACAAGTCCGAGCTTATGAACAATTGTAAACTGCGAGATTAAAATCGTTTCCATCGGCACGATTAAAAGCGCCAGCAATATGGTAAACAGCACTTTTTTACCTGTGAATTGCAGCTTGGCGAATGCGAAGCCCGCCATTCCGTTGATAATGACCGCTCCCACCGCCACACACAAACCGTAAAACAGACTGTTACCGATATACATTAGTAAATCAAACCGTGACAGCACCTCCCTGTAGGATTGAAACCATTCCGACGGATGAAAAGACGGGAGAAACGCTTGAATGCTGCTGATATTGTTGTAAATATCGGCTTCCGGTTTCATCGATGAAGCAACCATCCAAATCAGCGGAAATATAAACAGAACCGCCAGCAAAACAAGGCATATATATTCCAGTATCGTTAAAGGCCCGAATTTCCTTCTCATCCGCCTTCATCCTCCTTCACCAACTTGCGCTGCGCAAGCGTCACCAATCCAATCATCGTGCCAAACAAGAGCGCAATTGAACTTGCATAGCCGACCATCCGATCGGTAAATCCCGTTTGATAAATATAATAGACAACTGTCATCGTTGAATTGACTGGTCCCCCCTGGGTCATGACCATTGGCTGCACGAGGAGCTTAAACGCACTGATCAGCGTTGTAATAAAGATAAAAATCGACGTCGGTTTCAACAAAGGCAATGTAATATAAATAAACCGCTGCCATTTATTCATACCATCCAATTGCGCCGCCTCGTAGACATCTCCGGGAATGTTTTGCAGGCCCGCTAAAAAAATCAGCATCTGAAATCCCGCTCCCTGCCAGACTGAAACGAAAACAATTGTAAAGATCGCCTGTTCAGGACTTGTCAAAAACGGCTGTGGCGGTAAACCGACATGCGTCAGTACGTTATTGATCATTCCTTCATTCGGATTCAGCAAGTACAGCCACAAAACGGAGATGACAACAAGCGACATGACGACGGGGCTAAAGTATGCGACTTTGAAAAACGTATTGGCCTTGCGCTTTTTATTCAACAGAAGGGCCAGCCCGAGAGCGGCCCCGATCTGTAATGGAATCACAAGGACAACAAATTTCAATGTGTTGCTCAAACTTTTCAAGAAAATAGGGTCTTTGAACAATTTGATAAAGTTGTCAAAACCGACAAACTTGCGCAGGTCAGGTGTTAACAAATAATAATCTGTAAATGCGTAGTAAACCGCCATAATCGAAGGAATCACGAGAAACACTGACAAAATCAGCAAGGACGGACCTAAAAATGTATAGGCCAGCACATTGTCCCGCCACCCTATTTTATTGGCCGGGATTTTTTTCAGCGGAAAGGCCGTCCTTGCTTCTTTCAACGGAATTTTATTCATGGTTCCACCTTCTAGTTAGCCTTATCGATGGCTGATTGCATTTCTTTTGCACGCGTATCCAGCACCGATTGAATATCCTGATGCTGATCAAAGAAGCTGATGTCATCGATCGCTTGTTGAAATGCGCGTGTCACCTGCGGATATGCCGGTGTCACCGGTCGGGCGTGCCCCGTTTCTTTCAGCTGCTGCAAGAAGACATTCATTTCATCTGAGAATTCCTTTGCCAGCACTTTCTCTGATGAATAGCGCACAGGCAGCGCGGCGATCGAACGGCTCAATTCCAGGTTGGATTCCTTGTTTGTCATCCAATCGACCAATTTTGCCGACCATTCCTTGTTTTCAGACGTCTGTGTCATGGCGAACTGCCAGCTTCCTGAAGGGGACACAAGCTTTTTTGTTTTTGGCGAAACAGGATACGGCATCACCCCATAATCGACATTAGGGAAATTTGTTTCCATGTCGGTTACCGTCCAAACACCGCTCATTTTCATCGGATATTTTTCCGTTTCAAACGCCTGCTTAACCGGAGTCCGGGTCGTATAACCCTCCTTCAGCATTGTTTGAATAAATGTCATCGCTGCAGCGGTCGGTTTGTCGTTAAAAACACCCTCCGACTTCTTGCCGTCTTTTGAAAGGACATCACCGCCAGCCGACCAAACAAATGGCAAAAGCGCATAAGTCAGCATTTCGTCTTTTGACTGCAACTGCATATCGATGGCCGGTTTGTCATATTTATTTTTCAGCTTTTTGCAAAGCTCAAGAAATTCGTCCCACGTCCATGGATTCTCAACCGTTGGCAGCGTTTTCAAGTCAACGCCGGCGTCCTTCAGCATTTTTTTGTTATAGTAAATACCGACCGACGATTCGCTGACGCCGATCGCATACAGTTTCCCTTGGTAGGTTCCCTGTTGCTTAATGCTCGGCAATAAATCATCCTGGTCTTTGATATACTCATCCAATGGCGCAATTACACCAGATTTCGCATAAGCCGCCGTATTCGGTCCGTCCAAAGTGATCACATCCGGCAAGGTGTTCGTTGTCAGCGCCGCGTTCACTTTGTCTTCATATCCGCCGCCGTTTCCGCTTCTGGGAATGAAATCAACTTTGGCCTTGACATTTTCAGAGGCATACTTTTTATTAAAAGCGTCCACCCGCTTTTGATAGACCTTTCCTTCTTCACTATCATCAGATACGTGCACCCACATCGTAAGCGTTTTCCCATCTTGGCTATTTGCACTTTTGCTATTGCTGCAGCCCCACATCGCAAACATCAGTAACAATGAAAAAATTCCGAAGAGCCACCTTTTCATCTTTGTCACTTCCCCCCATTTTTCATAAATCAACAGATAAAAGCGCTTTCAAGTGAATTGTATGTCAACCGGTTTCACATGTCAACCGGTTGACATATTTTTTCCCCAATTATTCATCCCGGTACATTTCTCAGAATCATGGCATTTTCTTGCACATATCAGTCCGATTCTCTAAAATAAGTGCGTGACGAGAATTGTAAGCCATTTCAGTAAACTAGCAGGGGGAAAAGGGAATGAAGCCTAGCATTCACGACGTTGCAAAAAAAGCGGGAGTTTCACCAACAACCGTATCGCGGGTATTAAATAACCGCGGCTATATTAGTGAAAAAACAAAAGAAAAAGTCTATAAAGCGATGGAAGACATCAATTACTTTCCAAACGATTTGGCCCGCTCTTTATTTCGTAAACGAACCCATTTAATAGGGCTCATCATCCCTAACTCCAGCAACCCGTTTTTCGGCGAACTGGCCTTTCATATTGAGAGCATCTGCGCTGCCATGGGCTACAAACTGCTGCTTTGCAACAGCTTGAACCGCAAAGACAAAGAAGAAAAATACTTGGAAATGCTGATGCGAAATCAAGTGGACGGCGTCATCGCCGTGACTTACAACAGGGGAATTTTAAATTATCATCGGCAAAACCTGCCGATTGTCGCCATCGACCATTACTTATCGGAAACGATTCCCGTCATCGGCTCCGATAACTATGCCGGAGGAAGAAAAGCGACAGAACTGTTAATTGCAAAAGGCTGCCGGCACATCATCCATATCAACGGACCAATTGAGCTGAAAACACCGGCAAACCTTAGAAGAAAAGCATATGAAGATGTGATGCGACAACACGGGAGACAGCCGATTACATATGAAGTTCCCTTTCATCAAAATTACCGGGAAATCATCTCAAAACTGTTTGATGAACAGCCTGCAGCTGACGGCATTTTTGCCAGTGATGACCTCATGGCTGCTACAGTCATCACCGAAGCAAAAAAACGCAAAAAAGACATTCCGGGGCAATTAAAGGTGATCGGCTACGACGGAACGGAAGCGGTTCAGTCCATCCTCCCGCAATTGACAACCATCCAGCAGCCGATTGAACTCATTTCCAAGACGGCCATCGAGATTTTGTCCAAAGCCATTGAAGGCGAATTCGATGACTTGCCGCTGGAAACCTATTTGCCCGTACAGCTTTTAGAAGGAGAGACGACTTAAATTAATGGCACAAAAAAAGGAGACTTTGACGTCTCCTTTTTCCATATATCTATTCAATTTTAAAAAAGATAAAATTTACATTACTAACCTAAAATTTAACTTATTTTTCTAGACAAACTCACCTCCACATGATAAATTTAAAGACAAGTTTTCAAAAAATTCTAATTTTGGTACGGAGGTGCCTTTCATTGAGCGTAAGCCACTTTTTTCCTGAAACTGTTGTTGCTCTTGTAAAAGACATGTTAACCAAAACCGATGGTTCAACAACCAAAGCGATTGAAACGCTGATCGGCGGCAAAGCCGAAATCGAAGTTTTTCAGCAAAAGAATATTGATTATGACAAACTGTCACCTGAAGAAGCGAGACTGTTTCAACGCGATGATGACATCTTGTTTAGAACCTCCTCTTTGAAATCAGGCGCTGATTATTTATCTTATAATTATGTCTATGTCAAAACAAACTTACTGCCGCCCGCTATCAAACAAGATTTGCAGGAAGAAAGACTTCCCATCGGGAAAATCATTGCAGAACTGGAGTCAAGGCGTGAAATTTTCAGCACGGGCGACTGCCTGGGAAAACATTTCACACACCTTGTACCTGTTTCGGCAGACCGGACATATGCTTTTAAAAAATATCAGATCATCAGCGGCCGACAGTGCATGTTCTATGTCTGCGAGCTGTTCGATTTAGAAAAAATCTGCGAACTGACGCCGGGCTGAATCATGCCCGTCAGCTGCCGCTTTATGAAAGAGCTTCCAAAACCTCCCCAATCCTTCTTCCCTCAAAACAAAAACCCCTGCGAAACAGGGGCTGTTATTTATTGATACACCGTTTTCGGAACGGCAACGACCGGATTTCCGGCAGCATAAGGGGCTACATCGTATTGCTGGAAGACGATCGCAATGCCGTCTTTTGTGTAATAAAAAGCCGTGTTTTTACCAAGGACGATGTCTTTCTTCTTCACATCCGGGAAGAAAATGTCGCTGTGTTTTTGAATATAGTTGTAAATGTATGTTTTTGTCTTATCCATTTTCGATTTTGTATTTAGGATGTCTGATAAATACACCCGTTTTTTAGAGGCAAGGTCATAGTTGAAAGAGCGGACTGCCGTATTTCCGTGCGCTCCGCCGGAGTAGACGTAATTACTTGTCAGGATGCTCAGCTTTTGGCCGGTCCGGTATTTCACTTCAAAGGACGTTTGATAATCGGTTTGGTATCCGTGCTGTTGACCGTCTTTCTTGTTTTTTACATAATCTTTGTAAGACTGCTCAATATAACGTTTAAAATCTTTGTTGATCTTATTTTGGAGAGATTTGGTGCTTACATTTGCAACCTGCGGGTATTTCAAAGCCTTAACGTTTTTGTAAGTATGGCTCGTGACCGTCGGCTTTTTTTCATTTGCCGCGTGTGCAGAAGGAAGTGCGGCCGCACTGTACAGCGCAAAAAACAATATCCCTGTCATCAACATACCTAACGCTTTAAACACTGTTTTTTTGTTCATAAGAACCCTCCTTAATCTTTCATTGTTTATCATACCCACTTTGAAATCAGGTACACATGATAGACCGGTGAACTCGATAAAAAGTTTCAGTTTTTGAAAAATATTCTAATTCAATGCGATTCACATGTATTTTAGAGATTTGGAGTCAGACGATCGACAGCTCCAATATGAAGCATATCAACACATCCTGTCCTTCACCGAAAAAGAAGTCGATTGGGCCTATTAAGTATGGGATCAATTAATAAAAGATCTTGATGGTAAAGACAATCATAAAGCGCAATTTCTCTATCATTGAGCATCAGTGACCCGGAAAACAGAATGCTAAGTGACGTATAAAATTTGGAGAGTCGGTTTGGCAGGGGATCAACAGCGGAAAATAGTCGTCAAACACCTCGTTGATTGTTTTAACGGCTGTCTTTACGAAAAAAATTACACGCTGATTCGATTTGATATGATCCAAAGCCTTAGACACTTATACGATGCTTGAAGGATAACGATATCAAAAGCATTGCCGCCGGTTTAATCGCAGAAGAAGAGAATGAAAAATATCAAAAAAAGTACAAAACCGTCTGGAAAAATACTCGAATAAATTAAAAATGCTCTTTTATTAACCATTGACATTTTTATAAAAAGTATTAATATTAAAATTATTAAAAAAATCGCATAAAAAGGTTTTCCTTATCAAGAGTGGTGGAGGGACTGGCCCTGTGAAACCCGGCAACCGCTGTCTATGACAGAATGGTGCTAAATCCTTAAGAGCATGTTCGTGCTCTTGAAGATAAGGAGGAGATTGAATATATCAAGCTCTTCCTTATCGGGAAGGGCTTTTTTATGTCTATAAAGAAAGAGGGATGAAGCATGACACAATCAACTGATGTACTGAAGCAAACGCCTGGAAGAAAAATCGGACCGTACAGAGCTGATCAGGTGGGAAGCCTTTTAAGGTCTGCGCCCGTAAAAAAAGCGCGTATTCAAAAAGCGAACGGTGAAATTAGCGCTGAGCAACTGCGCGAAGTCGAAAACGAAGAGATTAAGCGCATTGTCGAAAAACAAAAAGAAATTGGCCTTAAAGCCGTTACTGACGGGGAATTCCGCAGGTCATGGTGGCATTTCGATTTTCTTGAAGGACTTGATGGCGTAGAAGGATACACAGCGGACAAGGGCATTCAATTTCATAATGTTGAAACAAAGCCGCGAGGTATCAAAGTAACGAGCAAAGTCGATTTTACAAACCATCCGATGCTGGAAGATTATCAATTTCTTCATGATATTGCGGGCACACATACGCCGAAAATGACGATTCCGAGCCCGAATATGCTGTTTTTCAGAGGAAAACTTGGAGAAAGCCCGTACAAGGATCTGGATGAGTTCCATCACGATGTCGCGCAGGCTTACAAAAAAGCGATCCGCGCATTTTACGACGCCGGCTGCCGCTATTTGCAGCTGGATGATACGGCCTGGTCGGTATTTTTCTCAGACAAAGGACATGAGCAGATCAAAGCCTTCGGCCGCCAGCCTGATGAACTGCGCCAGTCTTTCGCCAACACGATTAATGAAGCAGTTGAAGGACGCCCAGACGATTTGACGGTCACCATGCACATCTGCCGCGGCAACTTCCAATCAACATGGGTGGCGGAAGGCGGCTACGATGCGGCGGCAGAAACGATTTTCGACGGACTCAATTTAGACGGACTTTTCCTTGAATTTGATGACGAGCGCTCCGGCGGCTTCGAACCGCTTCGCTATGTCAAACGGAAAGACTTGCAAATCGTCCTCGGTCTCATCACATCCAAATTCGGTGAGCTTGAAAACCCGGATGCCATTAAGCGGCGCATCGAAGAGGCTTCCCGCTTCGTCGACCTGAACCAGTTGTGCCTAAGCCCGCAGTGCGGCTTTGCCTCCACAGAAGAAGGCAACCTCCTGACGGAAGAGCAGCAATGGGAAAAACTGCGTCATGTCGTCGAGATCGCTGAAGACGTATGGAAATAACATCTCATATTTGAGACATGCCTAATGACGGCATGTCTCTTTTTTTTGCCCCTCTATACAATTTAAAATTCCTTCTTGATTTGTTCATAGTTTGATCATATTTGGCTTCTATAATGCTCTTTAGTGAGGTGATCGAACAATGATTAAAAAAAGGAAAATCGATATATTCCTAGTCTTCATTCTTGTATTATCCGCAGCATTAAACTTGTACGGCATCTGGAATAGTGACACAGACAACGCCTACTATACGGCGGCCGTCGAAAGTATGACCCAAAGCTTTCATAACTTCTTTTACGCATCATTTGATCCGGCAGGCTTTGTAACAGTTGATAAACCGCCTGTCGCACTCTGGATTCAAACACTTTTTGCACTTGTGTTCGGCGTGCACGGCTGGAGCGTCGTTCTCCCTGAAGCCATTGCCGAAGTGATTTCCGTAGCACTGTTGTACTTTATTGTAAAACCTACTTTTGGCAAAACGGCGGCCAGAATTTCAGCTCTTATTATGGCGTGTACGCCGATTGCCGTTGCGGTCAGCCATACAAACAACGTCGACAGCATTCTCACCCTTTGTTTGATGATTGCAACCTGGATGTTGTTTAAAGCAGTCCGGAAAGGAAAAATCGGCTGGCTGCTCGGCGCATTCTGTATGGTCGGCGTCGGCTTTAACGTCAAAATGCTGCAAGCATACATGGTATTACCGGCATTCCTGCTGTTTTACATGATTGCAGCAAAAACGACGATTCGCAAAAAAATTGTGTCTCTTATCACAGCCTTGATCGTTCTGGCAGGCGTTTCCGTTTCCTGGGCGGTAGTCGTCGATAGTCAGCCGGAGAGTTCGCACCCTTATATTGGAAGCAGCCAGACCAACTCTGTCCTTGAGCTGGCGTTTGGCTACAACGGCATCCAGCGTCTCACAGGCCAAAACGGTGCTGGCGGGGGCGGAACCTCCTCATCTGATCAAAATCAAAAGAACCAGCAGCAGGAAATGCCGCAGCAGCAAAGCGGCGATACCGAAAACAACTCAGACTCGACAAATGGACAAATGGCTCCGCCGAGCGGGGGCGAGATGCCTTCAGGCGGACCGGACGGCCAGCAGGGTGATGTTCAAAGCGGCGGCGGAGGTCCCGGCGGCGGCACGAGCGGCATGTTTGGCACAGGAAACCCCGGCCCTCTCAGACTATTCCAATCCGAGCTTTCCGGACAGGCAAGCTGGCTCATCCCGTTTGTACTCTTCGGCATCATCGGTTTGCTGATCACGGGCCTTCGCGGTCAACGCAAATTCAATGAAATAACGACTGAAACGATTTTCTGGATGATGTGGCTTCTGCCAGTCGCTGCATTCTTCAGCGTCGCAGGATTCTTCCATCATTACTATCTGATCATGCTGGCAGCACCGATTGCCGCTTTATCAGGTGCAGGCTGGACAGCGCTCGTTCGCCTCTATCAGGAGGAAAGCGGCTGGAAAAAACAGCTTCTGCCGATCGGAATTTTGCTGACAACCGCATTTGAATTGTATATTTTGAGTCCTTATCTCAGCGAAATCGGCATCGTCTGGAGCATATTGATCGGCGCTTTTGGCATTGTCACAAGCTGCCTTCTCATCTTTTTCAAAAAAGGAAAGTCATTCAGCTACTATGTATCACTTGCAGCGCTGCTCGGCATGCTGATCGGACCTTTCTATTGGACAACAGCAACGCTCGCTGACGGTGTAAACGGCATGATTCCGCAGGCCGGACCTAAATCCGCACAATCATTTGGCGGCGGTGGCGGAGGGAAGATGCAGAATAACAACGGCAGCGGACCTCCCGGATTCGGCAGCCAAGACGGTCAAACAGACAGTGATCAAAACAACAATAACGGACCTGGCTTCGGTCCTGGTTCAAACAGTAATGATTCTTCAACTGATACCGGTTCCGGCCAAAACAGCCAAAATCAGAACGGCGAAGGCGCAAGCGGCCGTCAACAAGGCGGACCAAGCGGCGGCAGCCCTGGAAGCGGCGAATCAGTCGATGAAGAACTGTTGAGCTACCTTGAAAAGAACAACACGGGTGAAAAATATTTATTTGCGGTCTCCAGCGCAACGTCTGCTCAATCTTACATCATCAAAACAGGTAAAGCTGTCATGGCGATGGGCGGATTCTCTGGAAGCGACCCGATTTTGACGGTTGAAAAACTTGAGAAGCTCGTCAAAAACGGCGAAGTCAAGTACTTCATGATCGGCGACGGTCGAGGTCGAGGCCAAGACAACTCAGAAATCACTAACTGGATTAAAGAAAACGGAAAAGAAATTTCAAAAAGCGAATACAGCAGCTCTTCTTCAGATAACGATTCCCAGTCAGGCGGACCTGGCGGAAATCAGACGCTTTATAAAGTGGAGCTTGATTGATGAAAGGAAAGGTGATGAATATGCAGAGACAAGTCACATTTTCAATCGTAGTCCCTGTCTACAACGAAGCGGAAGTACTTCAAAGCACCTATGACCGATTAAAAACCGTCATGGACTCGACAGGCGACCCTTATGAACTGATTTTTGTAAACGACGGTTCAAGCGATGACAGTATTCACATGCTGAAGTCGCTTGCTCAGTCAGACCCGGCAGTAAAATGCATCAATTTCTCAAGAAACTTCGGTCATCAGATCGCCATTACGGCCGGTACCGACTATGCTGCCGGCGAAGCGATCGTGGTGATCGATGCCGATTTGCAGGATCCTCCCGAATTGATTTTGGAAATGGCGGAAAAGTGGCGCCAAGGCTTTGACGTTGTATACGCCGTCCGCACAAAGCGGGAAGGAGAAACATTTTTCAAAAAGCAAACGGCCGCCATGTTCTACCGTATTTTAAGAAAACTCACAGACGTTGATATCCCGGTGGATACGGGAGACTTCCGGCTCATGGACCGGAAGGTGGTCAATGAAATGAACAAGCTGAAAGAAAAAAATCCGTTCGTCCGCGGCCTTGTCAGCTGGCTCGGGTTCAAGCAGACCGCCGTCTATTACGAGCGCCACGAACGGCTTGCAGGGGAAACGAAGTACCCTCTCAAAAAAATGCTGAAGCTCTCGCTCGACGGCATCACTTCATTTTCCTTTCAGCCGCTGAAACTGGCAAGCTACTCAGGAATCGCGCTGTCAGCGGTCGGTTTTATATATGCCTTCATCGTCGTCTGCATGAAGCTGTTTACGACAAGCACCATTACCGGGTGGTCTTCGATGATCATTCTGCAATGCTTGTTCAGCGGCTTTATCCTGATCATCCTCGGAGCGATCGGCGAATACATCGGCCGCATTTATGACGAAGTGAAAGACAGGCCGCTATATATCATTGACGGCAAATACGGATTTGAAGAACAGCGGCGGGCGGCAGCTCCGCAGCGCCATATCATGTAGAAGATAAGAGATCCAAAAGGAGGGATTCCGATGAGCATACTTGTTGTCGGGGGAGCCGGTTATATCGGTTCCCACGCCGTTTACACGTTAATTGAGAAAAAAGAAAAAGTCGTCGTTGTGGATTCCCTGGCAACGGGACACGCAGAAGCCGTTCACCCCGAAGCTGCGTTTTATGAAGGGAATATTCGCGACCGGCATTTTCTCAAGCAAGTATTTGAAAATGAGGAAGACATTGAAGCCGTCATGCATTTCGCAGCATCACCTATTCCATTACAGTCGAATCGCGTTTTTTCTTCTTTCAACGAAAACATGACAGGCATGGAAACACTGCTTGAGGTGATGAAAGAATACGATGTCGGCCGGATCGTTTTTGCATCAAGCGTTGCGGTCTACGGCTGTCCGCAGAACCTCCCTGTCACAGAAGAAACCGAACCAGAACCCGTTCACCCGCACGGGAAGGTCAAATGGATGATGGAGAAAATGCTGATGGAAGCGGAAAAAGCGTACGGTCTGAAATATGTGATCCTCCGCTCCTTCAATGCGTGCGGCGCCCACCCATCTGTCATCATCGGCGAAGACCGGGGAAGTGAAACACATCTCATTTCCAATGTTCTGCGAACCGCTCTCGGACACCTTCCTTTTGTTCACATAGATCACCCTGAAAACGGAACAGGCTTCCGCGATTATGTTCACGTTCAGGATTTGGCAGAAGCACACGTGCTCGCCATCAGCCATTTGCGGAAAGGCAGGGATAGCCGAATCTACAATCTCAGCTATGGCGAAAGCTACTCCGCTGAACAAATCATCCTTGCCGCCCAATATGTCACAGGCATTCCTCTTATCGCCGCAAAGCTGACAGAAACGGACATCGACTCACAAGCAACATTTGCCGCTTCTTCCTCCAGAGCCAAAAAAGAATTAGGCTGGACTCCAAAGCACAACAGCCTGATCGCAATCATCCGCGACGCCTGGAACTGGCACTCTGCGAATCCGAATGGGTATACGTCGGAGAAGGTGAGGCAAGGGTGAAAAATGAACTGCACCCCTATCGTTAGGCAGTGTCTAACGATGGAGGTGCGGTTTTTTTCTTATGATAAATGTATACTGTATTGGCTTAAAAAGCCCGACAACAACATTTCACTCCTTAAAGTGAATACCAACAGAAAAGTTCGCACTATCTTTGAGGCCTGCATATTACATGAAAATAGAGTTGAACACTCGTCCTCCCCCTAATCAATTCCTAAATCAACTAAGTAAGCGGTCACTGTTTAAGACATTTAAAACATCCGCTGAACCAATCATTTTTCCCTTTTAAAAAAACAAGTGAAAATCATCTAGATATCCCTAAATCAACCAAATAAGCGGTCGGCTGTTTTTTATTTTTTTGTAAGTCAATCAGCACATTAAGGGAGCCTGCTGTTCCAATCATTTTTCCATGGTATGAAATAAACAGTACCACATAATTTTCATTAAAATATTGAACATTAGCTATCCTTGCATCGCCTGCGTTAAAATCCATCTCTTTTGCAATTTGCTTGAAGTCAATCTTAAACTGAGCTTCATATTTTTCATTCCCTTTTAGATAATTATCCACTGTTTGTATTCGTTGAATACCATCCGAAATCACAAAGTTTTCTTTTTCTTTAGCTCCGTTAATATAAACATACTTACCGTCTTTGCTCAGAATATCAGTGTCTTTAATTTTCCGGACTTTATTCGCCTTTTTTTCGAAAATGTATTTATCGAATAACTTATGATATGATCCATCCTCTGTCACTTTTGGAAAGACGGATAAGTATTCCTTTAATTTTCCTGACTCTATTGATGCATTTAATTCCTCTTCTTTTACAACCTCGTGCTTTGAAAAATCTCGTTTTAAAAAAAGATAATAAATTTGTCTACCTTCTAAGCTACCATTTTTTAATTTTTTATACATTCTTATTTGTATAAGCATGTTTTCTTTGTTAATTTCTTGAAGTGCCAAGTATACTTTTTTTCCATTTGCTGAAGGCAATTCAAACTGTTTTTCCCCGCTTGTTGTTTTCACTTTTAGGACATTTTTTTTGTCTAACATCATTTCCGGGAGATTTTCGTCTAATTCATTGTTTATTTTTCTTTTCTCTAAAAAATTAATTTGAGCTAAATCATACAACTTTTTCGAGGGATTTTTTTTAGCTGAGAAAATAGGTTTGTACAAATCCATAAGTTCTTTATCTGTATATTTATAATAACGAAGCCCTTCTTTATCACTGCGCATAATCGTATAAATATGATCTTGATAATTCAAAGTTGCATCTGTCGCTAAATCAAGTTCATGTCTCATAAATTCTCCAAATGCTGGACTGTCTTCTTTCGGTAAGCCTTTTTTATAGATGACTTCCTGAACATCACCTTTTCCGCATCCAGTTATTACTAGTAAGAGTATTATTACACTAAAGCTTACAAACCTTTTTTTTGTCATTGAACTGCTCCTACTCTGTTTCTTTTTTATTAACCTCTCGAATTAAGTCTATAAATTCAGAGTCTTCAACTTCATAAATATGTCCAGGTTTGGTGACACCGAAACCTTTTACTTCAATTTCTGGCTTTTCATCAATAAGATCGCCTAATATGTCACCGTGTTGACTTTCGACTGAAACGATATCATCACTGTTTATTTTATGTTTTCCGCTTGCAGTATAGTAAGGGGAAAAACTCACAGTATCCTCTGTTCTGTATCCCGCTGCAGCGGTAATGTCCATTTTCTGAAGCTTTTGGTACACCTCAGGGTTGGCAGATTTCAAATGATTAATGTCTTCAGTCATCGCCTCACTGTCCATATCAGTGTAGGCATTACTGTAGTCTTTTCCATTATCATTGTTTTTGTTGTCTTCATTAAAATCTAAATAATCACTCGTATTCATAGTATCTCTTCCAGCAGCATTGTCTGCAATCCATCGAGCTCTATTAGCGCCGATAGCTAAGAGATTTTTATCATATGGAGTTCCGATTGTTGTGATGCTTCGCACATGATCAGGGTAATCCATCGCAAATTGCAGCGATCTTCTTCCCCCATAACTGTGGCCAAACATATCGATCTTTGTTGTATCATTCATCAGCCCCATTTCATTCAGCTTTTCAGCTAAATCGTCGCTTGTTGCTTGGCGATGTTCATTCATATACTCTGTATCATAAACAATATGGAGGCGTCCGTTTGTGTTAAAGGTGTCCACTTTTTTTATCTTTTCATATGAATCTTCCTCATATATTACCCCATCTTTATCAATAAACCTATATACCCTTTTACCTCCGTCATTCGGGACATAGATAATAAGATCGCCTTTCTGCGCAGCCTCTTTTACACTTTCATAGAAACCATTTCCACTATCCTCAATCCCATGCACATAAACAGAAACATTCTTATAATCCGAAAAATCACCTTTCACATGGTTAACTGAATTATACAAGATTGAGATATCTGTCAAAGCTTCGCGCATTGGGGCGCGGTGGGTGCGGGCGACATTGCTGAAATCTTGTTCCACCTGATCAAGGCCATTTTTTAGATTCTCGTATTGGCTAATTAAAAGAACGACGTCACTCGTAATATTGTTGCGTTTCTGTATGTCTTCCGGTGAGGGGTCTTCCATAGACTCAAACTTGCGTCTGGCATTCTCCTGACAATCTTTTAAATCCTTTATCCAATCGTTGATTTCCGATTTGATATCCGCCACATTAAAATTCATGACGTTTTTTGATACAAAGTTCGGAAGTTCTTTATTTTCTATCGAAACCCATATTTTATTAAAAGCTTCAAGCAAACGGCTGGATTGAGCATGCTGCAGCATTCGATTTGCTCTTCTTTCATGGCTTTTGATCATGTTTGTGATTTCTGGCTCTCTATTATAATATGCCATAACTCTAGTTCCCTTCCATCATTTCACTCTTTGCAGTTGTTGTGAGATTACGTTATCGACGCGCTTTAATTCCTTAATGATGTTTTTGGCATTTGCTGAAAGTTCTTTGACTCTTTTTTTAAGCTCCGTCATGATCGATTTGATGTGCGACTTTGCATCAGACCAGACGTCATCGAATTTTTCCCACGGAAACTCTGTTTCATACATCATTTCTCTGAGCATTGTGTCAAAATGGTGCAAAACTTCGTCTAATGTAGATAGATTTGATTCAAACTTTCCGGTTGCCTGGTGTAACGATTCGCCGTTTACTTTTATTTCACTTTGGACTCTTTCAGCCGAAAATGTATGGTTTCTTTCCGATCTTGACTGCGGCTGAACATTGGCCGGTTTGTCGGATTCGTCCGTTAGTTCGACCGCTTTTGCAAAACACCGCACACTGTCTGCAAAATATAATAAACAGCTGCTCGCTTTACTGAAAAAGTTGATGTTGTCACTCATTTTTTTCTGCAGCGCTGCGGCGGCTTTTCCGCTGTGCCGGTCTAATTCTTCACGAAAAAACACCATGTTCTCAAATACATGGCTAAAGGCGTTTTCCAGCTGACTAATGGTCCCCGCTGCCTTATGTGAAAGTTCTTTGTTGAAGCGAAAATGTCCCATCGTCATTGCTCCTTATTTTCGTTTTTTCCTGCTTCAGCTTCTGTTAGCAACTCATCAAGCTGCAATTCTTTTTGATCTACATATCCGTAATGGTACACAACTTCTATATCTTGTTTATTAAATAAAACTAGCTGCTCTTTCGGATCGGTAAAACCGTTTGGATAGTCGACAGCTGCATAATCTCTGATGACATGGTTTGTCTCAGAAAACATTTGCCGCCCGATGATAAGCAGACGTCTTGAATCATTATGTAAGCCGACAACACTGCCGACAGGAAGATAGTTCTTTTTTAATAGCATAATTGATTATCCCTCTTTTTCTCTGAAATTGGACATATATACAAGTTGTAAAAACATAGGAAAATCATAGCAAAAAGGTATCATTTCATTCAACGAACTAAAGTACCGTGAAATTTTACCTATTCAAATCAAAGACTTTTGATTTAAGGTTCGCTCTTTATGTAAGGTTTGTCGGTGTCATTAGTATGTTACAGTGAGCACTTAGCACTGAAACGATTCATCATACTTACGGAACCTTTCAGATAAAGTTTCACAAAAAAACCGCCATAGTAGGCGGCGGCATCATGAAATATAAAGCGCAATCGCTTACGATTCTCCTCTAATAAAAAGAACCTTATCACCTTCCATTTTTCGTCTGTTGTTCTGTGCATCGTCACTTCAATCATTTTTCCCGCTTGAAAAGCCGGCTTTCAAAGACTAAGCAACAAGCTCACGGCACCCTCTCCTAGACGTGACTTTATTTAAAAAATTATTGTGAAAATATATTTTTAGCTTGAATTTTACACAATCTCGAGATAAAATACAGTCAAAATAATAGAAGCTCACTTCTTGTATATAATCAGTAATAGGGTCTGATTGTTTCTACCTGGCAACCGTAAATCGCCAGACTACAAGGAAGTTTGAATAGATTTGATCATGTAAAAAGTGTATTGCGCAAACAATATATCTATTTTTTATTTGCTCTTATTTTTCATGCTTTCTTTATCGGAACCCATGAAAAGTAAGAGCTTTTTTATTTTCAAAAAACATTCGGGAGTTGGCATCATGTATTTTCTCATTAACATTTTAGGCATTTTCATTGTCATGTCCGTGATTTATTTTTGTTCCCCGCGAAAGAAAAGCGTAAAATGGAGGCCGATTCTCTCCCTTTTCATCGTTGAGCTTTTGGTGACTTGGTTTATGCTTGGGACAAAAATCGGCGGATGGGCCATCAACCTGATCGCCTCTTTCTTTTCGTGGCTGATCGCTTGTGCAAGCGACGGTATTGCGTTTGCCTTTCCGTCAGTGATGGGCAATGAAACCGTTGACTTTTTCTTCAGCGCCTTGCTGCCGATTATCTTTGTGGTGACATTTTTTGATATACTGGCTTATTTCGGAATTTTAACATGGATGATTGATAAGATCGGCTGGGTGATTTCGAAAGTCTCGCGCCTTCCTAAATTAGAAAGTTTCTTTTCGATTCAAATGATGTTTCTGGGGAATACTGAAGCGCTCGCCGTGATTCGCGGGCAATTGGCCGTATTAAAGGACAACCGCCTGCTGACGTTCGGCATTATGAGCATGAGCAGTATCAGCGGATCGATTCTCGGTTCTTATTTAACGATGGTTCCTGCAACATACGTATTTACAGCGATTCCATTGAATTGCTTAAATGCGTTGATCTTGGCCAGCATTTTAAACCCGGTAGAAGTCACTAAGGATGAAGACATCATTTACGTACCGCCAAAAGAAGAGAAAAAGGACTTTTTCTCAACGATTTCAAACAGCATGATGGTCGGAATGAACATGGTCATCGTCATTCTCGCCATGGTCATCGGATATGTCGCTTTAACCTCATGTTTGAACGGAATGTTGGGGTTGATCATGGACGGTTTGACGATTCAAAAAATCTTTTCTTACATCTTCAGTCCGTTCGCATTCCTGCTTGGACTGGCGCCGGGTGACGCGATGTATGTCGCACAGCTGATGGGGATGAAACTCGCAACAAACGAATTCGTCGCGATGATGGATTTAAAAACGCAGCTAGATACGATTTCGCCCCATACAGCCGCCGTGGCCACAACATTTTTGACGTCGTTTGCCAACTTCAGTACGATCGGAATGATCTATGGAACATACAATTCCTTATTTAACGGAGAAAAATCAGCGATTATCGGAAGAAATGTGTGGAAGCTCCTTGTCAGTGGAATAGCGGTGTCGCTGTTGAGCGCGGGGATTGTCGGGCTGTTTGTTTGGTAACCTGATTATTAATCCATCATGTATTAGCTTGCCATTCACGTGGCAAGTTTTTTTGTTCTTTTTGTAAAGCTGACTTTACGTAAAGCTCACTTTACTATATAATTGTGTAAATGGTAAAATCACACACTGGTCATTTAAAAAGAAAGTTTCTAATACTTTAGTAAGGAGGAGATATCATGGCTTTGCGAAAAACCTATTACATCATTGGAGGATTGTTTGTCTTTATATTTCTTGCAAAACTGGCCTTCGGTATAGCTGCTGGTTCAATATCTTTAATCGAACTTTTAATGTTTGGCACATTAGCTTTTTTAAGTTTTGCCGGAGGATACCTTTATCCGCAATTCAAACAAAAGGATGAAAGATCTCAACACATCAGACAAAAAGGAATGCAGTTTTCCATGATCGCTTTATCTGTGTACCTTTTGGTGCTCATCATCGGAATGCAAATGGGCTTTATCACATTAGCGGGAATTGATGTGATTCGGATACTGGTTTCATTACAGATTATCACGGTATTTTCATCATGGATTATTTTATCCAGGAAGTTTTAAACTGTTTTTATTCATTATTTGAAAAAGCACCCTTGAAACAGGGTGCTTAGAAATCTCTTCACTATGAAACTTGTCTATCCCAATGGCGGTGCCCGCCGATCGCTTCGACCAGCTTTTTGCCGAAGTCGTCTTTGCTCTTATCATCGCGAGAGGTGATAATGCCCGGCTGTGCTGCCGCGTGGGACCCGGCGGCGGACAGCAGGAGATCGATCCCTTTGCCTGCGGCTCCGATCGCTTTATAATGTCCGAATGCTTCATTGATAAAATCCGATGCGGCTTTATGCAATTGCAGGCGTTCAATGCTTTCTTGGCCGCCCGGAATATAAACGGCATCGTACAGCACGGAATCGACCGTCTGCAAAGTGTTACCGACTTCTATTTCTGTACCGCCGGTCCCTTTGATCACGCCGAGTGCCGAGCTGACAATGTCCGGAATGATGTCGGCTTTTTTGAACTCTTTCAACACCCGGCTGAGGTCCTCATCATCAAAACCTTGCTCTGCTAAAATGGCGACGGTCCTCGTCTGCGGCAGTTTGACCGTGTTTTCCTGGCTGAGCGCAGGGGATTTGAACGTCACATTGGAGCCTTCGTCTTTTTCAGGGGGCTCTACACCTACACCCGCAGCGATTTGCTTGGCAAGCTCCCTGTCAACCCTGTTAAACATATGAACGACTTGGCGGCGGACGTCCTTGCTTTTGACCTTTCCGACTTCAAAGCGGAACGCCGAAATGATATGTTCTTTTTCAACGGGAGACATGCTGTTCCAAAACAGCTTCGCTTGCGAATAGTGATCGTTAAAGCTTTCGCTGCGCCGGCGGATTTTTTTGCCCTCGACTTTTTCCTCGTAATGCACATATCCGCCTTCTTCTTCTGAAGCAGGCGCCGGATCGTTGTTTTGCAGCGAATTTTTATGATAAGCGACAGGCCCTTTGTTAATCGTCATTCTGTGATAGCCGTCATACTGGTTGTTATGGAACGGACAGACCGGCCGGTTGATCGGAATTTCATGAAAGTTCGGACCTCCCAATCGGATCAGCTGTGTGTCCGTATAGGAAAAGAGCCGGCCCTGCAAAAGCGGATCGTTTGTAAAATCGATTCCCGGAACAACGTGGCCCGGATGGAAAGCGGCCTGTTCCGTTTCGGCAAAAACGTTATCCTGGTTTCGATTCAGCGTCATTTTACCGATGATCTTAACAGGAACCATTTCTTCCGGCCAAAGCTTTGTCGGATCAAGGATATCAAAGTCAAACTTGAACTCGTCTTCTTCGTCAATCATTTGCACGCCGAGCTCATACTCCACTTCATCGCCTCTTTCGATCGCTTCCCAAAGATCGCGGCGGTGATAGTCGGGATCTTTCCCGGCGATTGTCTGCGCTTCGTCCCAGACGAGCGAATGGACGCCAAGGACGGGCTTCCAGTGAAATTTAACAAAGCGCGCCTTGCCTTCTTCATTTACAAACCTGAACGTATGAACGCCGAAGCCTTCCATCATCCTGTAGCTTCGCGGAATCGCCCTGTCAGACATCGCCCACATGATCATGTGAGCCGTTTCTTCATTGTTGGCGACAAAGTCCCAAAACGTATCGTGCGCTGTAGAAGCCTGCGGCATTTCGTTATTCGGTTCCGGCTTAAAGGAATGCACCAGGTCAGGGAACTTGATGGCATCCTGAATGAAGAAAACGGGGATGTTATTGCCGACGAGATCATAGTTCCCTTCTTCTGTATAAAACTTTGTCGCGAATCCTCTGACATCACGGACGGTATCACCCGAGCCCCTGGAACCGGCTACAGTCGAGAACCTGACAAACACCGGTGTTTTCACTGACGGATCTTGAAGAAACTTTGCTTTCGTATATTTCGTCATCGGCTCGTAAACCTGGAAATAGCCATGCGCGCCAAAACCCCTCGCATGGACGACCCGCTCCGGAATCCGTTCATGGTCAAAATGGGTCATTTTTTCACGGAAATGAAAGTCCTCCATCAGCGTCGGACCGCGCACGCCTGCTTTTAAAGAGTGCTCGTCTTCAGATACGCGTAAACCTTGGTTCGTCGTCATTTTTTTGCCCCGGTTGTCAGACCGGTACTGTTCAAGTTGTTGATCCTTGCTGTGCTCATTGACGTTGCGGCGGCCATCATTGTTATTCACTTGTCATCCCTCCCCATTCTTATTCCCTATGTAGTTGATCTGGATTGCTATTTTATGATTTACCCTGTCTATCAGCGAGTTAAACGCAGCGCTCGTTAAAGGGAAATGTAATTTTAATAAATTCAAAGTTTGCACAAGAAAATGAATTAAACCGATTTTAAAGGTACACATATTTCACAATACGGGTTGCTCAACATATCCCCCGTGTATTTTTCCATTATTGGTCTATTGTCCAGTTGAAATTCATTGTTTTGCAGAGATGAAAAAATATCAGAATATGCTTTTTGAATATCTTCTGCTGTATGTTTAACATCGTAAATCAGGTATTTTCCGCCGGAAATTTCCCCTTCAAAAACTGAATCATCGACTTGATAATCATGCGGAATCACAATACAAGCATCAAATCTACACTGATCAGGAGATGTTGTTTCCGGGTTATCCTGTGGAATCGCAAAAAGAATGGCAGACTCAAGAAGACCTTTTTCCTTAGCCCATTTTTTTAATGCCTCCATTACCTCAATATTGGCAGGACCGTACGGACCAACTCGTCGCATATAAGCAATACGATAGTTTGGAAGTGTTTCAACTTTGAATGTCATAGATTTTTTCTTCCTTTCCTGATTGTTGTTCGTTACGTTTCGAATGTAACATGCTTTAAAAATAATCACATTTTTATTTTTAAAATTTTCTGTAAATTTTAAAAATGATCATTTTCACAACAAAAAAGAGGATATTCAGAGATCATCTGAACATCCTCTTTCTTTGTTTAATCTAGTGTTTCGCCGTTTGAAGCAATCAAGTCTTTATACCAGTAAAAGCTTTTTTTGCGAATGCGGCGCAAGTCTTTCAAATCAAATTCGTCGCGGTTCACATAAATAAATCCGTAGCGTTTTGAACAGCCTTGATGGGTTGAAATCAAGTCGATGGCAGACCATGGGGAGTAGCCGAAAACATCGACTCCATCCGTGATCGCCAGCTGAATTTGCTTAATATGTTCCTTTAAATAATCGATGCGGTAGTCGTCATTTACGACATCTCCGTCTTCAAGCTGATCAAACGCGCCGAGGCCGTTCTCAGTGATGATCAGCGGCAGCTGATAGCGGTCATAGATCTCGCGCAGCGTCGAACGGAAACCGACAGGGTCGATCTCCCAGCCAAATGCGTTTTTCTTTAAGTGCGGATTGCTGCTTCCCCTGTATACGCCTTCTTCTCCCGTCTGCAAATGCTGGTCGCCGCCTCGGGCAGCCGTGTCGCTGCCGTCATCCCTGCTCGCTTCAGCCGTTTGCGACGTATAGTAGTTAAACGCGATAAAGTCCGGCTTGGCTGACCGCAGAATATCCATATCTCCTTCGGCGATGACCGGTGTGCAGTCTTTTTCTTTCATATATGCCCATGCCGTTGTATTGTACCGTCCGAATACGGCCATATCCAAGTAAAGCCAGTTGCGGATCGCATTATAGTTAAAAGCCGCCAGCACGTCCTCCGGTTTCGAAGAAGCAGGATAGATGAGCGCGATATTCGGCGCAGGGCCGATTTTCGCTTCCGGCAGCATCTCATGGCAAAGCTTGATCGCTTTTGCCTGTGCGACAAGCATGTGATGGTTTTGCTGATATAGCTCTTTTTTCGGGTTTTCCAAGTTTGGATCAAGTGTGCCGAGTGCAGATCCGTGGAGAATCATCATATTTTGCTCGTTGATGGTCAGCCAGTATTTGACGCGGTCTCCGTAGCTTTCAAAAAGGATTCTCGCATACTTTTCAAAGGCGTCAATCGTGGCCCTGTCCGACCAGCCGCCTTTTTTCTGCAAAGCATTCGGCAGATCAAAGTGGTACATCGTAACAATCGGTTCGATTCCATATTTCAGGAGTTCATCGATCAAACGGCTGTAAAATTCGATGCCCTTCGAATTAATATCGCCGTCCCCGTCCGGAATGATGCGCGTCCAGGCAATCGAAAAACGGTACGCTTTGAAGCCCATTTCCGCAAACAAGGCGATATCTTCTTTATAGCGGTGGTAATGGTCGCTTGCGACTTTAAAATCGGTTGTCCCTTCCGGGTAGCTTTCGCGCGCATCGATGACAGAAGGCCCTTTTCCATCTTCATCCCAAGCGCCCTCCACTTGATAAGCGGAAGTAGACGCACCCCACAAAAATTCTTCCGGAAATTGAGCTAATGTTTTATATTTCATGATTATTTTCCTCCCATGGTGATGAAATTAAAGTGATGATCGGTTCTTCAGTTTTCACCTGTTTTTGATCCGTTGGAATGATATCCGTGTATTGACCGGAATTTGTAACGATGATTGGTGTTTTCACGTCAAACCCTTCTTCTTTCAAAGCGTCCAGATTGAATTCTGCGAGTATATCACCCCGTTTCACTTTTTGCCCCTGCTCGACCTTGGAATTGAAGTGCCTTCCATCGAGTCTGACCGTGTCCATCCCGATATGAATCAAAATCTCGGCTCCGCTTTCTGACGTTATGCCGTATGCGTGACCCGTCGGAAATGCCGTTGTCACGATGCCGTCCGCAGGGGCGGTGACAACGCCTTTTGACGGAAGCACCGCGATTCCTTTTCCAAGCGCCCCCGATGCGAACACTTTATCTGATACTTCTGTTAACGGCAGGACTTCTCCTTGCAAAGGGCTGTAAATTGGTTCACCGCCGCTTTTTTCAACGGGCTGCTCTTTCGTCTCCTCCACAGGGTCGTCAAAGCCGACAATGTAAGTGAGCAAAATTGATAAAACAAACGAAACTGTAATTCCGATGATAAAGCCGAGAAAGCCCGGTCCGTAAAAAATCGGAATCGTCAACAAGCCCGGAGCGCCGGAAGCGAGGGCGACACTGCCGGAGTATCCGATAATGGCTCCGCCTGCCGCTGCACTGATGACACCGCATACAAACGGCTTTTTCAGCCTGAGTGTCACCCCGTAGACGGCCGGCTCTGTAATCCCGAATATCCCGGTAACGGCAGCAGATCCTGCCAATGCTTTCAACTTCTTGTTTTTCGTCTTCAGCATGACACCAAACGCAGCTCCTGTTTGGGCAAAGACGGCGGCTGCCGTCGCCGGTTTGATGTAGTCCTTGCCGTGGACGGCAATGTTGTTCAAAATGACAGGGACGATCCCCCAGTGAATGCCGAAGATGACAAGGATTTGCCATAAGGCCGCGATAATCGCTCCTGCCAGAATCGGGCTGAAATCAAAAACGGACAGAATCGCCGCCGCAATCCCGTTTCCTGTGTAAACGCCGAGCGGTCCGAATACGATCAAAGTTAACGGCACCATCACCGTCAGGCATAATAAAGGGGTGATAAAGTTCTTCACGCTTTCATGAATAAAGCGCATACATAATCTTTCAAGATAGCTCATTACAAATACGGCAAGGATAATCGGGATAACGGTCGACGTATAATTCATCAAGACGACCGGAATGCCGAAAAACTCCGTCTGGGCGCCGCTGTTTTTCAGTTCGAGTATCGTTGGATAGATCAGCGCCCCGGCAATCGTCAGCGCTATGAACGGGTTCGCTCCAAATTTTTTGGCGGCCGTAACGGCGAGCAGCAAAGGCAGGAAATAAAACAGGCTGTCGGCTGCCGCGTATAGAATCGTATATGTCGTCTCTTCCGGCGAGAGCCAGCCGGCGTTTGTGCAAATCAAAAGCATGCCTTTTAAAATCCCTGCTCCTGCCATGACACCGAGCAGCGGAGTGAAAATGCTAGATACGATATCTACTAATCTACCGGCGAGGCTTCCTTTCTCTTTTTGGCTGTGATCGGCCGCAGAACCTTCCAACAGTTGAGAGATCCGGCCGATTTCTTTATAGACTTCAGGAACGTTATTGCCGATAACGACTTGAAATTGTCCGCCGCTCTCCACTACGGTTACCACGCCATCCGTATTTTCAAGCGCTTCCCTGTCTGCTTTGGAACGGTCTTTCAGTTTGAAGCGAAGCCTTGTCGCGCAATGGACTAGCGATACAACGTTCTTCTCCCCGCCGACGCGCTCCAGAATTTCTTTTGCCATTGATTGAACATCCATCGTTGATCATCTCCTGTCTCTCCTAAAGCCCTATTAAGCTGTTAAAAAATAAAAAACCTAAACTAAAGCCAGTACAAAGAAGGCTTAGTTTAGGTTTTGCCTGCCGAACAGTAACAATCCCGTTTTAAGACATGATGAAAATAAAAAAACCTAAATCACTGTGAAAAACAAGGGCATAAGAATCCCGCTCACAGTCATTTAGGTTTTGCCTGCATGATCAGTAACAATCCTAACAACCTGTATAAGTTGATGTAAGTAAAAAGTAGCATACATTTATCCAATTGTCAACGCTTTCATTTTAGCATCATCCTCTATTTTTGATGAACGACCCGCTCGATATGAATCGTCAAATACAGAAGCTCTTCGTTTGTGAGCTGATGACCGTATTCTTTTTCGATGTACTGCCTGATTTTATTTGTACACACATAAGCGTCGCGGTACTTATTTTTGACGGTTTCAAATAAAAAGTCGTCCCGGCTTTCCATATAGGCTCCGCTGAACAGCCGCTGCGCGAAAAATTTCAAATGGGTAATGAAGCGGTAATAGTGAAGCGATTCTTCATCAAAATCGATATGAAAGTGATATTTGACGATGCTTAAAATCTCCTGCATGACTTTCGTAATATTGACGATGTTCGGCATTTCTTCATTCAGCTCGGCGTTTACGATATGGAGTGCGATAAAAGCGGCTTCATCCTCCGGAAGAGCTGTCCCCGTCTTCTTTTCAATGATGGCCAGCGCCTCTTTGCCGATGGCGAACTCATCTTTATACAGCCGTTTTGTCTCCCAAAGCAGGGCGTTTTTAATATCCAGACCCTTTTTATGCCGTTCGACGGCGAAATGAATATGGTCGGTCAGCGAGACATAAATGCTGTCATTCAGCTTCTTGCCGAGCTTTAATTTCGCATAGGAGATAATTTCTTCAGACATTTCCATAAATTCGATCGGAATTTCGTCCAACAGCGTCTTAAATCTTTCTGATACATCTTTATTATCAAGCCTGAAAATCTTCTCGATTCTCGATTCATCCACCGCTTCCCCAGGCTTTTTTTGAAAAGCGATTCCCCTGCCCATGACCACTAATTCCTGACCCTGTTCATTTAAAACACTGATCACATTGTTGTTGATCACTTTGGCAATTTTCACATCGCGCCACTCCCATCTTGTAAGGGGATTTTTTATATTTCTTTTTTCATATGGTACACATTGATTGTACAATCTTTTTGGCCTAGGTCAATATGTTTCAGTCAACGTCCGAAATATTTACATTTTACAGAATGCCCGATTTATAAAAAAAGAGCCGCAGTGCGGCCCTGTAAAAAACCCTCTTAAAAAATGAGCAAAATTCCCGCTGTGACTGACGCCAGACCCGCAAAATAAACGAAGTCTTTTCCGGAAAGCCGCGCTGTTTGATAGTAGGTGCGGTCTTTTGCACCGGTAAACCCTCTCGCTTCCATGGCAACGGCGATTCTTTCCGACTTGCGGATGCCTTGCGAAAACAAAGGCAGCGCATAGCGAATAAACGCCTTCCAGCTGTTTTTTTGCTTATAGCCCCTGATTTTGTGCGCCGCCTTCATTTGCGAAAGCTCAGACTGAAAAAGCGGGACAAAACGGAAGCCGGCCAGCAAGCCATAAGCCCATTTAGGCGACAGCCTGCATTGATGAACCAGGCTCATAATAAACTGCGTCAAATCGGTTGTTGATGTAAACAAAAGACCGTATGTGACAAACCCGAGCATCCGGAGCGCGATTGTCAGCCCATTGCCGACGCTTTCCTCGGTGACGCGGAACCAGGCCCATTCCCAAATCGTTTCCTCGCCTTTTCCAAAAGCGGCCATCATCCAAAAGACGAGAATAAAAAAGACGAGATAAGGCAACAGCCGCTTACTTAAATAAGACAAAGTCCATCCCCCGAAAAAAATTCCGATGGCAACCGCAAACAGCCAAATGAATAGAGTCGGTTTCGGATTTGAAACAAACATGAGCAAGCACATGACCAGGAGGTGGGAAAAGAGCTTGGCGCTCGGGTTCAATGCCGAAAGAAGTGAACCATTGCTTTTCATACGGGAACCCTCTCCTTTCTTTCATGCATGAACCGGTAATGAAGCGGCGGTATCAATGAAAAGCGGCGGACGAGGCCTTGATCAGAAAATAATCGATACGGCGTTCCTTGAAATGCCGCTTTCCCTTGATGAAACACGATGACACGGCCGGAATGCTCATCTACGATGTCCATGTCGTGCGTCACCATCACAATCGTCGTTCCCCGTTCCTGCCGTTCCTTTAACCGCTTGATTAATTCTTGCGCCGTCCTTTCGTCCTGACCGAATGTCGGCTCGTCAAGCAGCAGCAGATCCTGGTCAAACAAAAGCATTGTCGCAACGCTTAAACGCCGTTTCTGCCCGAGGCTTAATGTAAAGGGGTGCGCTTTTTGATGAGCGTCAAGTCCGAATTCCCGCAGCAATTCAGCCGTTTTCTTTTCGACCCGGTCCTCCGGCCAGCCCCGCTGTCTCGCCCCGAACGCGATCTCATCAAACACCGTGTCCCGAATAAATTGAAGCTCGGGATTTTGAAAAACAAAGCCGGCCTTCTCATAGAGCGTACGGTCGGACCATTTCTTCAGCTCCCGATCCTCCAGATAAAGGCGCCCTTTTTTGACCGCTTCAAGCCTGATCAGACTTTTTAAAAACGTACTCTTTCCGCTGCCGTTCTCGCCGATGACCGAAATCCATTCCCCCCTTGGAATCTCAAGGGTGATGCCGTCGGCCACGATCTTTTTCCGATAGCCAATCGCCGCATCGTCTGCACGGATCAATATGTCTCTGTCCGCTGAAGGCCTGTTTTTCGCCTCCTTCTCTTTCATTTTCAATGTAGAAGAGAGCTTGACGGCGAGCGGATGATCATCTTGTGTGATGACATCTTCCCATACCGCAGGGTACAGTTTCGGCTGCCAGATGCCCGCCGCTTTCATCTCCTGCTGAAAATGTTTCACGATTTCTTCCGGCTTTCCGTCAGCGATGATCTGTCCCTTTCCATTGAAAAGAATGACGCGGTCCATCCACTCGATACAGCCGTCCAGCACGTGTTCGATGAACACCATCGTCTGTCCGCTTTTTCGGGAAACGTTACGAAGCAAGGCAAAGATGTCTTTCCGGCTGGCCGGGTCCAGCTGCGCCGTCGGCTCGTCAAAAAACAGCACTTCAGGCTCCAGAGCGAGCAGGCACGCTAATGCCAGTCTCTGCTTCATCCCGCCTGACAAGGTTTCGATCGGCGTTTTCTTATCTATCTTTAAGCCGACTTGCTCCATCAGCTCCGAGATGATGCCGTCCATATCTTTTCGGGAGACGGACCGGTTTTCTAGGCTAAAAGCGATTTCCTCATCAACATGAAGCATGCAAAACTGCGAATCCGGATCCTGAAACATAACGCCGGCGCTCTTTCTGCGATTGACTTCGCCTGTGACTTCAGCTTCGATATGTTCAGGAATGATGCCGGAAAGCACGGACAACAGCGTCGATTTGCCGCTTCCGCTCGGACCGAGTATCAGCACTTTTTCGCCCTGCCCAATCGACAGCGAGACCCGGTCCAGGACTGTTTCAGGACGATGATAAAAACGGACGGAAAGGTTATTGCATCCGAGAAATGAACGCATCGGCATCATCCTTCTTCCGCTGTTCCTTCATGATCTCATACTGGTTCAGGACTCCCGTTTTCGCAAGCGCTTCGACAACGGCTTTTGCCAGCCAGCCGCCGAGTACAATGCCGCTGATGATTTGGATGATAAGCGTCAAGATCAGCGTTTGCGTCGTATAGTAGGCAAAACCGTTCGCCATCAGGCTGTATGTCATGCTTCCGACCGCGGCAAGCGCACCGGAAAGCATAAGGGTAAACAAGTTATAACGCTTATAGCGAAAGATCGCAAACGCGATTTCCGCACCGGCTCCCTGGAACACACCGATTAATAATGCTGACAGCCCAAAGTGGCTTCCGGTCAGCAGTTCGACCGCCGCAGCCGCCGTCTCGGCAATCAGCGCCGCCCCCGGTTTACGGATGATATAAGCGACAATCGGGCTGGCGATCACCCAAATGCCGAACATAAAGTTCGCTCCGACGGGCCCGACAATAGCTGAAACAGGGATCCACAAGGTGGACCATCCTAAGTAAATGACGCCGCATGCAACAGACAAGATCACTGCCATCACGACTTCTTTCATGTTCCAATTCATCGTCTCACCGCCTCCATTTCCACAGGCCAATTTTCAACCGTATAAGCCATCTCCCAAAAGCCGTATTCAAGCTGACAGCTTTGCAAAAAGAGCTCCTTCATTTTTTCTTTTTCAGCCTTGCCCGCTGTTTCGGCCCATTCATCCAGGCGGGCGCAAAACTTTGTCGTGATCGAATCGGTTCTGTCTCCGTAAAAACAGATCCAGTCATAAAATGGATGCGACGGGTCAGGCTGAACGTCCATCATCAATTTTTTTCCGATCTCCCAATATGTCCACGGACAAGGCAGCAAGACGGCTAATATCTCTCCCAGCGTGCCTTCGTGCGCCGCCGTCAGCATATGGCGGATATAATGATGGGCAGAAGGTGCAAGCGGATAGCCCTGCAGAGATTCATACGCCACCCCCGCGGCCCGGCACAGGTTGTTGTGCGGGTGCACTTCGCTGTTTAATACAAACGAAATCTGCTCATGAAACATCTCCATGTCTTTCCGGTTTTGACACTTGGAAATCGCAATTCCGTAGATTTGAATAAAAGCGTTCAAATACTCGTAATCTTGCTTCACATAATGAATAAGCTGCTCCTTTTTCAGCCTCCCGGACGCCAGCCCCAATACAAACGGATGTTCAAAAATGGCTTCAAAAATAGGGTCTGCCTCGCGGCGAAGTTCTGCAGAAAAACTCATGTAGATAGCCTCCTCAGCAATCGGTTTTATAAGGAAGGCACAGGGGGAGCGAGCCGCTTTATACGCAAAAAAAGCCGCCCCAAAATGGAGCGGCCTTTGTATGATGAAATCATAAAGACACCGGCTCCACTTCCCTACGCTAGTATGAACTAGATCAGGTTCAAAGGGTCCAAGATCGCTTCTTGTCTCAGCCGGCTTACGGCTCCCCTAGTGGACTTCCTATTACATTAACTTTTACTCTACACATCAATGATTATGATGTCAACCTGAGTTTTTCAGTTTTATTCTTGTATAAAACCGCCGGGTTTCATACAGAAGATGCAGCGGGTAAAATATTTATGGAAAAATGTTAATTTTCTGAAACCTTTTTGCAGGCTTGTTCGTCTAATATAGTGAAGACAAAAAAATTTGGAGGGGATATTTATGATGATGTTTATCTTGATTTTGACAATGGCTGTGTATTTGTTCTATTCTTTCAGCAAAGACAATCGGCCGGCCAAAAGAAACAACAAGAATCATCAGACACTGACTGTTATTAGGGAAAACCCTTTTACCGCCCCTTCCAATGATGTCAATTGCTAACTTGATAGACAACAAGCAAGCCGCCCGTGATTGGGCGGCTTTTTACGTTTTTATGATTGAAATTGTTCCGCTTCAGTCGATCCCTTCAGTGCAGTGGTTGATGAAGTCCCGCCTGTCACAACCTGGGCGACTTCATCAAAGTAGCTCGTTCCGACTTCGCGCTGATGCCTTGTCGCCGTATAGCCGTGGACTTCGCTGGCAAACTCGGCCTGCTGCAGATCAGAGTACGCCGCCATTCCGCGGTGCTTATATTGGCGGGCCAATTCAAACATGCCGTGGTTTAAGGCGTGGAAGCCTGCCAGTGTGACAAATTGAAATTTATAGCCCATTTCACTGAGCTGTTTCTGGAAGTTCAAGATCGTGTTGTCATCCAGTTTGGCCTTCCAGTTGAACGAAGGGGAGCAGTTGTAGGCGAGCAGTTTGCCCGGGAATTTTTCATGGATCGCCTGTGCAAACCGGCGGGCTTCTTCAATATTAGGCTCAGACGTTTCACACCAGATCAAATCGGCATAAGGCGCATACGCCAAACCTCTGGCAATCGCCTGATCAAGGCCCGGCTTTGTTTTGAAGAACCCTTCCGCTGTTCGCTCTCCGGTCAAAAACGGCGCATCATATGAATCGACGTCGCTTGTGATCAGGTCGGCCGCATTCGCGTCCGTACGGGCAATAAGAATGGTCGGGACTCCCATCACGTCAGCGGCGAGGCGCGCGGCAATCAAATTACGCACCGCCGTTTGCGTTGGAAGCAGCACTTTTCCGCCCAAATGCCCGCACTTTTTCTCAGACGACAGCTGATCTTCAAAGTGAACTCCCGCGGCGCCGGCTTCAATCATGCTTTTCATCAGCTCGAACACATTCAGCTGTCCGCCGAAGCCCGCTTCAGCGTCGGCCACAATCGGAGCAAACCAATCGATGTCTTCTTTTCCTTCCATATGGTGAATTTGATCGGCGCGCTGCAGCGTGCGGTTGATTTTTTTGACGACTTCCGGCACGCTGTTTGCCGGATAAAGGCTTTGGTCAGGATACATGCTCCCTGACATATTGGCATCGGCAGCCACCTGCCAGCCGCTTAAATAAATCGCTTTCAATCCGGCTTTTACTTGCTGCATGGCTTGGTTTCCGGTCAAAGCGCCCAGCGCCGGGACGAAATCCTCTGTGTGGAGAAGCTTCCACAGCTTTTCGGCGCCGCTCCTTGCAATCGTGTATTCAATCTCGAGCGTGCCCCTCAGCCGAATGACGTCAGCCGCCTGATACGGCCTTGTGATCCCTTTCCAGCGTTCTTCATGCTCCCAGCTTTCTGCGAGTTGTTTTTCTTTCAGCATCGCACATTCCCCCATCATATTTTTTCATAAGCGGGTATCGTTAGAAATTCCGCGAATTCATCATCCAAAATCAGCTGTTCAAATAACTGTCCGGCCTCTTCGAACCGGCCGCTCCGAAAATGTTCTATGCCGGCTTCTTCGAAGATTTTCTGCATTTCTTCCTCTTTCATCATCTTGACCATTTCGGAGGTCACTTTCCGGCCGTCGTCAAGAACCCCTTTCGGATGGCGAATCCATTGCCAAAGCTGGGCTCTGGAAATCTCCGCCGTTGCTGCGTCCTCCATTAAGTGGTCAATCGGAGCGGCGCCTCTGCCCGACAGCCATGAAGCTAAATAACGGATGCCGGCGCTGATATTAGTACGGACGCCTGCTTCTGTAATCCGGCCTTGCGGTACTTCCAGCAAGTCTTTTTCTTCGACCTTTACGTCTTCCCGCTTTCTATGAATCTGGTTCGCCGACGGCATATGCTGATTGAATACATCGAGCGCCGTTTGAATCATGCCGGGATGTGCGATCCATGTTCCGTCATGGCCGTCTTTTACTTCACGTTCCTTATCTTCGTGGATTTTGGCAAATGCGGCTTCATTGATCTCAGGTTTGTCTTTAGCGGGAATTTGCGCCGCCATTCCCCCGATCGCATGGACGTTGCGTTTATGACACGTTTGAATCGCCAAGAGGGAGTAGGCTCTCATGTTTGGAACCGTCATCGTCACGGTTGAGCGGTCCGGAAGAATGACGTCATCCCTGTTCCTGAATTTCTTAATAAAGCTGAAAATATAATCCCACCTGCCGCAGTTAAGTCCAGCTGAATGCTCCTTCAATTCATAGAGGATTTCATCCATTTCAAAAGCAGCCAGGATCGTTTCAATGAGAACCGTCGCTTTAATGGTGCCCTGCGGAATGCGCAAATCGTTTTGCGCATAAACAAATACGTCGTTCCACAACCTTGCTTCCAGATGGTTTTCGATTTTTGGAAGGTAGAAATAAGGACCGCTTCCTTTTTTGATCAGCTCTTTTGCGTTATGGAAAAAATAAAGGCCAAAATCGAACAAGCTTGCTGACACGGGCTTGCCGCCGATCAGCACATGCTTTTCTTCCAAGTGCCATCCTCTTGGTCTTACAATGATGACGGCGGGGTTTTCTTTCAGCTCATAGCGTTTGCCTTGTTCATTCGTAAAGGAAATCGTTCCGCGAACCGCGTCCCGTAAATTAACCTGGCCGTCAATGCAGTTTTTCCACGTTGGCGAGTTCGCATCTTCAAAATCGGCCATAAAGACTTTCGCTCCTGAATTTAAAGCATTGATGACCATTTTTCTGTCGACCGGGCCGGTGATTTCAACCCTGCGGTCCTCCAAATCCCGGGGGAGCGGCGCGACCGTCCAGTCTGCCTCGCGGATGTGCTTCGTTTCCGCCAAAAAACCGGGATTCTTCCCTTGATCAATTTCAGCCTGCCTGATCGTCCGCAAATGCAGCAATTCCCGTCTTCTTCCCCCAAAATGGCGTTCAAGACGTCCGATAAACTCCAGCGCTTCTTTTGTCAAAATCTCTTCATACTGCGGATTCATCGATCCGGTGATGTGAATTCTCTTCTCCTCTGTTTTCATGTCTCCCTACCCCTTTACATGCATTGTTATAAAACAGTTTGCTTACTCGCCTTTTTTGGAAAGACAGCGCTCGCATTCCATAAAGTAAGATTCAGCCTGCTCCTCCATCTTTTCGCCGCATTCAGGGCAAGTTTTTTTGGGAAGCGTTCTGAAAAATTCCATCGGACTTTTCAAGCTCATTTGTGTCACTCTCCTTTTTATAGAACAGTTTTTTGTTTTATATTTCTGTTGTAGTACAGTATACAGCGCAAAAAGAAAAAAGTACACACCTTTTTCCAAAAAATATTTATTTTTTTCCATTCAAATAAAAATAGATTGTTCCCTTTTTATTCATAACTTGTTCATATTTTTCTTCTAGAATAGGGAACATAAAGAGGTGAAAGTGATGATGAAAATAAAAAACAAACAACTTGATGTCATTCTGATTCTTATTTTGTTGGCAGCTCTTATTCTGAATACATACAACATTTGGCAGGACGATGCCGCCAACCAGTATTACTTGGCGGCGGTCAAAAGCATGACGCAAAGCTTCCACAATTTCTTCTTTGCGTCATTCGACTCTTCCGGATTCGTATCAGTAGATAAGCCGCCCGTCGTTTTATGGATTCAGACTATATGTGCGAAAATCTTCGGCGTGCATACGTGGAGTGTGATTTTGCCTCAGGCGCTTGCAGGAACGGGTTCCGTCTATTTGCTTTACGCACTGATTAAGCCGAAATTCGGAAAAGGCGCCGCCCGCATTTCAGCGCTAGTGATGGCGCTGACGCCGATCGCGGTAGCCGTAAGCCGGACGAATAATATCGACAGCATGCTCGTCTTCACGCTCCTTCTTAGTACATGGTGCCTGATGAAGGCGGTCAAACAAGGCAGGCTGCTCTGGCTTCTCGCTGCATTTGGCCTCATCGGCCTCGGGTTCAATATGAAGATGCTTCAGGCATTTATGGTGCTTCCCGCGTTCTTGCTGTTTTATCTCATCGCGGCCCATGCGAATTGGAAGAAAAAAATCGTGTCAGCGGTTTTATCGCTTATTGTTCTCACCGGCGTTTCGCTTTCTTGGGCGCTTGCTGTCGACTATACATCAGCCGACAGCCGCCCGTATGTCGGAAGCAGCCAAACCAACTCCGTGCTGGAACTGGCTTTCGGCTACAACGGCACAGAGCGGCTGCTCGGCCAGACGACAGGCAACGCCCGCGGCGATATGAACGGTTTTGGAGGAGACATGCAGCAGCCGAACAGCAATGCCCAAGCTCAGAACGGAAACCGTTCGTCCGGCGGCTCCAATGGACAAAACGGCGCAATGCAGCCGCCAGGCGCGGACAGCGCGACCGACGGCAATGCGCAAACTCAAGACGGAAACCGTTCATCCGGCGGCTCCAATGGACAAAACGGCGCGATGCAGCCGCCGGGCGCGGGCGGTTCGTCTGACGGCAGTTCTCAAGGGGCAAACGGCGGCAGTCAGCCGCCAACCGGTGGCGGACCGGGCGGAGGCAATGGCGGACCAGGAGGAGGTCAAGGCGGCGGACAGAGCATGAACATGTTCGGCACCGGTGACGCAGGACCGCTGCGGCTCTTCCAATCGGCTTTATCGGGCCAAATCAGCTGGATGCTTCCATTCGCATTATTCGGACTGCTCGGCATGATCATCAGCTGGTACCGCAGCCGCCGCGAAAAAACGGGCGAAATGAAAGAAACAATCTTTTGGGCCGCATGGCTCGTTCCTGTCGCCGGGTTCTTCAGCATCGCCGGATTCTTTCACCACTACTACCTGATTATGCTGGCTCCGCCGATCGCCGCGCTGTCAGGAATCGGCTGGTACGCAATGTACGGCCTTTACAAAAATCACAAAGACTGGGCAAGCTATTTGCTGCCGGCGGCCGTTCTGACAACGGCAGCATTCCAAGTGTACATTTTAAGTGCTTATACAAACCAAATCGACAGCGCCTGGATGTATGTCATGGGAATCATGGGGCTTGGTGTCACCATCGCCTTACTGATACTGAAGCGAAGTCATCCATTCGGAAAGCAGCTCACCATCATCAGCTTGTGCGTGCTTCTTTTGACACCGGTCTATTGGTCGGCAACACCGATCCTTTACGGAGGAAACAGCGTTCTTCCTGAATCGGGGCCTCAGCTGCAAAGCTCCAACGGAGGCGGAATGTTCAGCTCGGATGTGGACACAGGATTGCTCACATACCTCCGGAAAAATAATACCGGTGAAGAGTACCTGTTCGCGACATTGACAACAGTAACCGCAGCCCCGTATATCATCAATGCCGACGAAAATGTCATGGCGCTCGGAGGCTTCAATGGCACAGACCCGATCCTGTCGGTCAGCGAGCTGAAAAACCTCGTCAAAGAAGGAAAAGTAAAATACTTCCTGATCAGCGACAACTCAGGCAACAGTGAGCTCGTCTCCTGGATCAAAGAAAACGGAACCGAAATTTCGTCTGACGAATACAACAGTACAACGAACAATTCAGACAGCTCCGTACAACAGGGCGCAAGAGGCGGCCCGGGCGGCGGACAGCAGCAAACGCTCTACAAGGTTGAGCTGTAGGAAATGAGGAAGCCCATCGGATGAGTCCGATGGGCTTTTGATTATGCTTTTCTAAAAATAACCGGCGGATGGTGTTCAATATGATAGAGCAGTTTTTCTCCATAAACGGTCATCGTTTTCCGCGAAGGGTCGCCAAGCACGCCCCATTCAAAATTCCGCTGGAAAAAGAAATAGTAATCCCCATTTGGAAAGATCGGAACCGGCCAATCCCCATATTCATCTTTAGGAAGCGGTCCGTGCGGACGAAACATATATCCTTCATGCTGCCAATCGAGTGCGTACATCGTCTCCAGCGGATCTGTACACGCCTTGAAGGCGCCGATCATCATCTCCTCCAAATCGGCAAGAAACCGGCCGTCTGCTTTAAACCCTGCGGACACATCATAGACAATAAACGGCCGCGGCGGCTTCATCTTTGAACATTGAAAGCCGGGCTTCCATTTGACGACCCGATTCACCTTTGTCCACACTTCATCATTTTCCCGGCTGCTTAAAACGGTCCAGCTCATTGGGTATCGTTCTCCTTTTGCTGTTTGACAAATTTGCTGCTCCCGTTTACCCGCAGACTGAAATACGACGGCTTGTGAGCTATTGTATATATCACCACTTCATCATTCGACAACCATTCCAGCCTGTCCATATAGTATGCGATGTCCTCAACAAAAGTTTCGGTTTCAGCCACCACCCCTTTAGCAATCACATTTTTCTTTCTGTCTTCAATCACTAAATATAATCTGAACGAGTATATATCAAGCTCGACCAGAGGGTACGCCTTTAATTTAAAATTCGGACTCATTTTCGGCCGCCATGCTTTAAACTGGTGTTTGTAATCTTTCTGCCTCATCTTTGCAAAAGCCTTAGCAACAGCCACTTTATCCCAGTTACGCTGTTCCGCTACAAACAGCATCGCTTCTTCCAGTACGCCTGCCATCATCACTTTTTTCTCGTAACTCTGCAGCTTTTGGAAAGCGGGCAAATCAAAAGGAATCTCCGCTTCATAACTGTGTTTTGGACAAAGCATATCAGGTTCTTCCTCGACTGTTTTTACCAGTTTCATCTCTCCAAAGTCACCGCATATAAAGAAAATCGCTTGACAGTCGTTCGTTTTAAACGTTTTACCCAGTTCCCACAAAAACATCTCTGTGATACATGTTGACTCGCCTTGCAAATCTTCCCCATATCCATCGACCATCTGAACCTCTTTTAAAAACATGTCAGTTGTCCTCCACGTCTTTTCTCCGTAATGCCTCTGAAAAATTTCCTGCAAATCCGGGGGAATGGTCTGGGTGTAAAATATGACAGAAACCCACCCCAGCACGATATCATTGAGCGGCTGCCAAGACTTCAGACTTTCCCTCCATACATCATCATTAAAGCCGATGACACATATTTCAGAGGTACGAGAGCCGTAGATAACCCATTTTTGTGAAGGAGACATCCACACAACTCTAGAAGCCAGCGTTATCATGTCTTCATTCTGATCCGAACCCTTTGTCAAAACCGAAAGATACGCTTCAGACGACATATCAACGGGAAGCTTCACCCAAGTGTCTGACCACTCCTCAATTCCTCCCATCACAATATACTCATCGCCTGAAGCAGCTGCCAATTGGCTTAGCATATGCCAGCTATCATCTGACAACACCCAATGAAATTCTTCGAAACAGAATTATCGGAACTTCTGTCTGAACACAAGATTTGGAAACTCCTTTTCTGCATTTAATAATTTGTCTGCTGCCTGCCGGAAGAGATGCAGCTCACTGCTGTTTTTACCATCACCTTTCCGATACATTTAATAATTCTCCAATTCCGCCAAGATGTCTTCCAAGAGAGAATCGATCGGCGATATAATAGCGTCTCTCGAGTTGAAAAAGATGGACGGCTGAATTCCGTCTTCTTTCATGCCCGGCAGCCACTCATTCACAAAGTCTTCGAGATCGATCGGTCTGGCTGTGCATGCGCTCCATTCCTGTACTGCGCACAATTCGGCATAGTCCTTGGCCGGCCAGAATGGAATCATTTTGCGGCCGTCATCATCCTCCGTCATCACCCAGCCGTCGCCATATAATGACCATACCTCTTCAAAATCGGCGATTCTTTTAATAAAATACTCGTACCGCTTCTCTTTCGAAGCCTTTAATAAAGCCCCGACCTCTTTTTTGTGGAGCCTTGGCACGATTCGCTCAATGCGTGAAACATCATATGTATGGCAATAAAATTGAAACGTCCCGTCTTCATAATCTTCAACAACATAATTGATATTCTCCCAGCCGGCGTTAAATTGATCGATTTTGAAACCGCCATGCCGATCAAAATCGGTTAACCGAACAGAAGAAACCTCCTTAAATGTCAAATCAATATGATAGCTGGCATTCTCATCTTCATAGAGAACCGTCATATCGATTGAACTAATGTCTTTTCCATCATGAAATTCTTTGTAGTATTGAAACCGGATAATTTCTTTAATATGAACCGGTGAAAACTCCGGTATTTCCAGATTAAGCTTTTCGTGTTTGCACAACTCCACTATAGTCACCTCTGTATTGGTATGATCAAGTCTCCCTGCGGTTTATGATCGAACACAACAATCTCCTGACGTTTTCATGCATGGCCACCACATGAAAAGTCTCAGGGTAATTTTCGATTTTGTCTTTTGGATTAAGTTCAAAAAACGATTTTTCTAGTGATTGGCGCTGGGCCTGAGGCATTTTTTTATCCGCCAAAACGTAACCCAAACTGCCGGCGACGAGCGCAAAATACTCGTAAAAATCCCCTGACAAGCCGTGCCCGTCTTGTTCAAACGCATCCAAATCGGCCGGAAGCGGTCCTGACAAGCGCTTGTCCATATCATTCAGTTGATTTACAGTATCAGCATCAAGCCGATAATATCTGTATCTTTTCTTCATTGTCATTCACCCGCGGATCGTCAAAAATTCTGTTTTGTCAAAAGAAAATTGGAGCTTAATCATTGCATACATCGCGCGCTTTCCATTCAAGATATTTTTGTAATCCGCCCAAATACCGGCCTGATTCAATGTCATGATGCTTTCTGACTGAGTAGCATGGAAAGCCTGGAACGGCAGGGTTCGTCAGATGGACTTCTGAGCGAAAATCCAATTTGAATTTCCTTCTTCTTACCCACCTCTCCGGGCAGGATCTTATAGATAAAATGGCAGGCTTGTTCAAGGTATGCCTCATATTCACGGTTCGTGAAAATTCGTGAACCGTTAAAACACACCTTAGGATGAGTGCCATCAAACGCTAAATCAGACCATATGTCCATTGTTCATCGTCCTTCACAATCACGTTTATATACTTTGAGCTTCGACTTTAAGAATATGACATGCCGGACAGAGCGAAAAATAAAGGATCACCTCTCCAAAAAACAAATCTCCATATTTTTCGTCGAAGTCATTCTCACCTGTTATTAAAGCGACAAACGTCATGTCTTGTCCGCATTCACAGCAAGTCAAATCAAGCTCATCTTCTGCGAGCAAAGGCTTGCCAAATACGCGGCCAAAATATGCGGTCCCGAGTGCTGTAAAAATCTCATCGTACCTCTCTTCAGAAGTAGGATAATCTTCAGCTTCCATCTCGACAAGCGAAACCGGGACATGCCGCAACGGAGCCGTTATTTGATCTTCGTCATCAGCCTTTTCAAACTCTTCCTGTTCTTGTTTGATGACAGCTGCAGAGCGATTTTGAAAATCGAGCTTAAAAAATTGCTCCTCCCAGAGCATTGAACAATTTAAGCATGAAAACAAAACCAGTTCTTCACAGTGCTCCCCTCTCAACTCGCTCAGCCGGTCATCCTTTAAATCAAGACAAACAAGCTGATGCATCGGAGTCTCGCAGAGCCTGCAATTCGGCAGATTCCACTCATCCCCACCGACATGATGATGATCATCTCGCGGTGACTCTTCAAACATGATTTTATAGCCGATCGGTCGACTGAAACTTTTTCCGTAAAAGATATGTTCCAAAAGGTTTCCTCCTAAGAAAACAAACTACCAATAAACGGGCTCGCACCCGTAATTATCCTCTTGATATAAATCTTCAATTCTTTTAATAAAGTTTAAAGTGTCCCTCAACCTTTTCAATATCTAATGCCCACCGGATTCTAAAAAGTAAGAACTCACCTCTTTTATTCAGTCCTTTATTATTATTCAGTCAGGGAAGAAAAACGCCCCTTTGATGATGCATTATTCCACGACATAGACATCAGTCGCATCAAATTCAAACCAGATGACCTTCTCCTTTGATTCGATACGTACATCAACCTTTTGAGTCACGCTGTTAAAATATTTTTTATTGTGAACAGGGTCTGCTATTAAAACAACAAAATCATTGATTGATGCAAGAAAAGAGAGGTATTCTGTCAGCTTATGTCTTTCTAGCAATTCTTCTTTAGTAAACATGCACTCAACGTGGATGAGCCTTTTTGATAGGGCATTTACAGCAAATTGTTTATCTTCAATGAATGGGATCATTTCCTCTATGAAACCGGGCGCTCCCATAACTTCGATAAGAATCTGGTTAAAATCGAGATGTTCAAAAAATGTAATGAGGTCATTGTTTGACAGAAGATCGGATGAGTACAGTGAATGGTAATGCAGAAGGTTGATCACATCCAGATTTCCTATACTCGTCAAAGACTCGGTATTTAATTTACACACGGACCGCACTCCTTCTAGTTAATCCAGGTCAGATATGATAGCTTTTGTCTGCTTTCCTTCATAAAGTCACTATTTGCAGCATTCCGTTCTAACTCAAACAATTCTTGAATTGATATATCCGGAAAGGTTTCGTCTAATAAACGGTTTCTTCGATTTGTATACAATACACGAGCGAGCGGCTCATGATTTGAGCTGATAACCTTAAAGGTATAATCGATAATATAGCTTTCTTGTAAACACACTGCCGCGAAGACGTGTTCTTTTAATAAGTCTTTCCCAATTTCTGCTGCAGCCGCCTCGTCCATTCCCTTGTAAACCTTATTGAACAGAATGCAGACCGCACTGCCTTCATACTCATCTATCATCTGCATGACATGAAAGTAAGTGTTATGCCTTTCAGGTACAATGATCTTATCCCCAATTTTATATTTTTGTCCTTTAGGAATCTTATAGTTCACGATCTCTTCTTTAAAACTGTCGCGCAGTTCTTGAGGTACCATAAAGGAAGGATTATGCAGTTCATTTATAACCGCGGCCACTTCAAACACTTTTTGGCCATCCCGATTGGAAACTGAAGTTCCATCGGCTTCTGAATCAAGGGCTATCCTCCCGAATCCTCTTTGCTTTAATTCTTTTCTAATGAGAGAGACAGCCTGCTCTGTCGTTTCTTGATTCAATAATGCTGCCACATCTGCATAAAACCAATATTTCTTGATGACAGAGTCGGGAAAGTAGATATCTATTTTTCCTAATCGAAACGTTCGTTGCTGCACTTTCTCGCCTCACCAATGGGGCCATTCCAGTATTCTTCTATCCAATCCTTTAGTTCCTCTTTATCATGCAAATATGTTTCAGGTGAATCCTTTAAATCGAATCCGCTTAGTAAAATCAACAAATTCCATACCCTCTCATCTTCTACTTCCGGATCGTCAGCGTATACATAACCCCCTGCCCAATCCGAAAGTTCCTCTCTCGTCATATCTCCTTTTAGCACCTCTTTCATTTTACAGATACAGTCCGATAATTCAGGTTTTTCCACATCTGACACCTCTTTTGTTATCGAATGTGATTCTCCCCACATATTGTAGATATTGGCTTTCCTACATGCTTTAGTCGATATCGTAATCTTCCCACTTTTCCCAATCATTATTTGGGACTCCTGCACAAACCGGACCTCGTCCAGTTTCAAGATATTCTGCAAATGATTGAAATGAAACCAATTCACTTGGGTTAGTTAAATAATCGGGATACTCCCAATTCTCTGTTTCGTATACTCCTTCATAATTGTCTTGTAGCCCTAATTTATTCAGAAGATTTCCGGGTTTTATCCAAAGAGCCTCTCTGAAAGAAGGATCTTTAAACAGGTTTCTAAAGTATGTTTTCCACGCTCCTTCTTTTGTCTGTTTTTGGTATCTGTTTCTCTGGTTAGCTTTTATACAGTAAAGACTTTCCGCAATTTCAATTTTGGATACTTCGCTTAATTGATCTAGATTACTTTCATAATATGTTACCAGCTCACCTGCTTTGGTCGTTAAAGAGAAGTCGTCAATAATGATTAAGCTGTAGTTGTCTGAAAAACTGTTGCTGTATGCATGAATAGACAGAAAAGGCCCTTTATCATCTATTTGAAAGCATTGTATTGAAAGTAACCAATGTTCTTTATTTAACCGCATTAACGTACACTTACTGCCGATATAGTTACATTCGCGCCATTCAAAAATCGGTCGGTTTAATTCACTAAATTCATCGTCTAATAAACTAAGAATTTCTCTGCTTTTAATCAATGTATTTCTCCCTTAAATACCTTTTTAAAAATAATCGACAGAATCTGTGGATGCCCACATTGGCCACTCTGTATTTCCATCGGCATGGTCCGGTAGATATAATGCCTTTTTACGGCAAATTGCTTCGGCAATTGATTGAAAGAAAGGAGAAAGACTTGGCAAATCCTTTTCTGTTTCTGGATGTATCCACGTTTCTGTTGAATACAATTGATCGTACAATAACGGGAGATCTGCAGTTTGGAGCTGTTCATGTTCTGTCAGCCAGAGCGTGTCGAGAAATAAACGGTTTTTACTCATCTGCCTCAAACAGGTGATCCATTCATTCTCCGCATTAATATTTGCTTGCACTTCCTGCTCAATGAAAAAATGAAATACTTTCTCTCTAAGGACAACACTAAACGAATTTTTTGCAAAACCGGTTTCCACATCCTCCAACTCTAATTTGTTTCCTTTTTCGTCCAAAAACGCAAACGGCTCATCAATTAAAAAGCTTACTTCATGATTGGTTACTTGATTGCCTATCACATGAAAATCAATGGCCGGCCCCAATTTTGACAATCCGAACAACTGAAACGTCAAGAGCCAGTTATCCCCTTCAACAAATACCGAAAGTTTGCCTTTTGCGAAGTCAAAATTTCCGTTATCAAGCAATGGAAACTCTCCCTTTTTGAATGAATCATCAAGCAATGCAAGAATCGTTTCTTTATTTTTGAGCACGATCATCACCCCCGTTGATGTCTTTTGCTATTTTTAATGTGTAATTTTTTAGCAAAAAAATAACTTTAGCATAGCGTGTAATTAGATTTCTATTAATATAATCGTTTGGAAACTGATTTTAAGTCATAAAACGCCATACCGCTAATCAAATTTCCAAAAGCTCATGGTGTTTTATGATTGTTTAACAGCTACCATGGCTACTCCTAATTAATATATCAAGCCACACACTGGATATTTATTTATGTTTCATACTTAATGATATCTTCCATTGAAGTGCCGTTAGAATACTTCATTAGAATCGTCTCTATACTTAAGTGACCAAAAATTCCTATTGGGTTATAAATAGCCTTACCTGTTTTCTGATCTACTTCTGTTAATATATCATCTCCACCTAAAGAGCCTTCTTTCCCTTCACTAATGTAATACCTTCCATCCTCATAAGTAATAAATCTTAATTTGGATTCATCATATTGTTTCAACAAATCTTGAGTTGCATTATAAACAACCTTCCAATCACCCTGCAAAAAACCAGTGTAACCGGTATTTGCTACAAATAGTTTATTTTCTTGTTTTAGTAAGTCAAGTATCTTAGCTTTATTCAGCTTCTGATCCACAAAAATGTCATAATACTGAATTAGCACATCATCATCTTTACGTTTTGCCAAGTTCCCTTCCAAAACACATGCATAGTTGTATTTATTTATCTCCTCTAAGGGAATCTCAATAATAGCGCCGGGCACAATTTTTGATAGAGATTTTGCTTTTTTTGTTGAAGCTTTTATATCTGTAATTTGTCTTTCGTTTAGCTCCGGAAAAAATGAATCTCCATTTGTGTTCAATACATGAAGTAATGTTACGAAAAATTCGTCTAAATCCGGTTCCCTATCTAAATGCACCTTGGACATTTTATAGAATTTCTCTACTGCATCGTGAAGGATGTCCAATCCGTCATCACCGATCATAATGTTCTTGTTTTTATGTTCTTCTTCCCAAAAGCCCAATAGAAAGCTCCTTTCTACTTTTTCTTCTCTATTGCAACTGACAGCAAGTGTTCATAGCGTTTCTTCCGTATGTATACACCCGCCTGTTCAGCACTATTTTGAATGTTTCTGTACCTGGGCAATCGCAAGCTGTGGAATTAATCAAGGTATAATCAAACAACCGTTCTAGTCGTCATCCATAAGGAAGACTAATCGCTCTTTTGTATCAAAATGGTTGAATCACAAACTCATAATCAACGGTCTCTCTTTTTCAGCATAGATCACTTTTTCCAACGTTTAGCTTCATTATTATGCATATTTTAACCGATGCACAGAACTGTTACAATATTCCTAAAATATTTAAGGTGTTAAAATCCAATAAAAATTACATTTTTTTATATTTGTTGAGCGAAGCAAAAAAGGCTGCCCCCACTCGGGAACAGCCTTTTCATTCGTCTCTGATGCTGTGGCCTAGATTCCACACGGCTCAGCTACAGCGCCGACTTGATCACTTTCTTACCGTAAAGAACGGACAGCAAACCGAAAATAGAATACAGAACGGTGTACAGCACCATCACGATGATCATCGGCGTCCGCACCTCTGCTCCGAATAAGAACCAGCCGGATTGGACAGCAAAGTAACTGTGAGACAGGCCGATAACCAATGGAATGCCGAAATTATACATTTGCTTGATTCGTATCCCCTTCAGAAGATCCCCGCGCGTGAAACCAAGTTTTCTCAAGATCGTGTAATTCGGTTTCTCATCTTCGCTTTCGTCCATTTGTTTAAAGTAAAGGATGCATCCTGATGTGATCAGAAACGTAAGTCCTAGAAATCCTACGATAAACATGGCAAGTCCGAAAAGCGATTTTTGAGCTGTGCTTGCATCGAGGAGCGATAAATGCTGATCGTTTTGATTCACTGTTGCAAACAATTCATTTGCCTGCTGAATCTGATCTTCATCTTTTAAATTGATCCCGTAAAAAAGACTCGACTTCTGCTGTAATTTTGGATCTTTGTCTTGGCTCAGACGTTTAAACAGCGCATCATCCACAACGGCTACAGGCAATCCGCCGCTGGTAAAGTTGAAGGATAAGAGGGACTCTTTTCTCAGCCCTAAATAGTTTAATGGAATCGTCTCATGCTCGCTCTTTACCTTAATGGCCCCCGTCTCTTTTAAAGCCATAAGTTTCTGGAGAAGGTCGTTATATCCTGAGAAAATGACGTCTCCTTTGTGCACGTCAATCCCGTCAATCTCTGCATCGCTGACTACGGCGAGGGGTAATTTCCCCGGGTCACCAGCCATATTTTCAGGATCCCCTTCGACAACTTGTTCCAGATTGAAAGTCGCCTGAATGACATGAATTTCTTTTTTGCTGTATGAAATGTTGTTTTCATCCAATAGTTGTTCGAACCGTTTTGCATCCTTTTGATTTGTCATAGCGAAATCAGCCGCTACATTTTGTTCGGCGGCTTTCTCTGCAGAGTAGTACGAAATATAGCACAAGGATAACAAACCGATCGCCAGTGCCGTAACAGTGGTGATGATCGTTAATAATAGAGCGTTTGATTTCAGCCGGAACATGATCGATGAAAGGGACAGCACTTCATAAATATTTAAGTAGCCTCCTTTGCTTTTGCGGATGATGTTGGAGACAAAGCTGACCGATCCTTTATAAAAGAGGTACGTTCCGATGATAACGGTACCGAGAATAAAGCTCATCGCATAAAACAGCTCATCTATGGTCTTGAATTTTCCGCTGAACAACTCAGTAGAAATGTAATATCCCGACAAAATAAACAAGATGCCCAATAAGCCAATGATCATTTGAAAAACGGATATTCTCTTTACCTTATCTTCCGTAGCTGATGTCGCTTTAAATAATGACAAAATGCTTTGCTTTTTGATAAACGTATAATTCATCACCATCACCAGCAGGTAGATTCCGCAGAATACAATGACAGTTTGCATAAGCGCTTCTCCGGAAAAATTCAATTCGGTTTCAGCTTGAACATCAACTATTTTAAATAAAGTCATAAGCACGAGCTTTGAGATCGAAAACCCGGCAAACACCCCAATGACCAAAGAGCCGAAATACAGCATGACATTTTCCAAACTTAAAATACGGAAGATTTTTTGCTTCCTCATGCCGATTAGCTGGAATAAACCGATTTCTTTGCTGCGCCGCTTAATAAAAATCGTATTGGCATACAAAATAAAAACTGCTACTACTGCCACTAGAAGAATGGAAGCTGCTTTCAAAGCCGCTGCGCCTTTTATCGATGCCTTCACTTCATCGATCGCCGGATCATACTGCAGCGTAACAAACGCAAAATAAAGCGCCACGCTGAAGATTAACGCAAACACATAAAGGTAATAGTTCCGTATATTCTTTTTCAGGTTGCGGAAGATTAGCTGATTAATACTCATGCTGAACCCCGCCTAACACGCCTTGCGTTTTCATGATGTCCTGAAAGAACATCTGCCTGTCTTGTCCGCCTTTATTCAGCTGCGTATAAATTTGTCCGTCTTTAATGAAAACCACTCTGCTGCAGAAGCTCGCGGCGACGGGATCATGGGTGACCATAATGATTGTGGCCCGGCGCTTTTGATTTAACTGGCTCAGCTTGTTTAACAAGTCTGATGCGGATTTCGAATCAAGCGCACCGGTCGGTTCGTCAGCGAAAATAATGCTCGGTTCATGAATAAACGCCCTGGCTGCTGATGTGCGCTGTTTTTGCCCGCCGGAAATTTCATTCGGATATTTATTCTTCAGCTCAAAGATGCCTAATTCTTTCGCGACTTCCTCAAATTTTTGACCGGCTTCTTTTTTTGATATTTTCGTAATCGACAGCGGCAGAAGGATATTTTCTTTCACTGTCAGCGTATCGAGCAAATTGTATTCTTGAAAGATAAATCCTAAATGCTGCTTCCTGAATTCAGCAAGCTGTTTTTCCTTCAGATTCGTCATCTCAGCTTGGTTGATGTTAATCGTTCCGCCGCTCACCTGGTCAATAGAGGACAGAACATTGAGCAATGTTGTTTTGCCTGAACCTGACGGGCCCATAATACTGACAAATTCACCCTTTTGGATCTGAATGTCGATTCCCTTTAACACTTCGTGTTTATTGTGCTTATTTCCATAGCTTTTTCGTATTTTTTTCGCTTCTAAAATCATCATTTTTAAAATCTCCTTTTGACTGGATATTTTTATTATAGAAAGGAGGACAGCCGTTTTCCTTCGATTCAGCGAACAAAAAAGAAAAGCGTGTGACACTTTTGTCACACGCCAAGCACACGGGAAAATTCGTTCCGCTTCGGAAAAATCAGCGTAAAGGTTGTCCCCGTTCCTGGTTTAGAATCAACCTCGATATGAATCAGGAGCGGCTTTGCCGCTTTTTTCGCCAAATACAGCCCCATTCCCGTGGCGGCCTGATCATGATGCTCCGTTGTTGATGTGAAACCTTTGTCAAACACACGCGGTATATCTTTTGGATCGATGCCCCGTCCAAAATCTTGAACTGCGAGATGCACCTGGCCATCTTGTTCATAGCTTTTAATCAAAATATCGGATGCTTCGCTGTATTTCACTGCGTTTGTCAGCAGCTGCCTCATGATAAAAGACAGCCATTTCGCATCGCTGAGCACTTCCCCGGCCTCAAGCTGTATATCAAACCCGATCCCTTTTGGAATGCACCATGATTGCAAATCTTTTAGTTCTTTAAAGATTAAAGGTTTGAGCTCTAGAGCTTCAAGAGACAAGTCATTTTCGATAAATGACATCCGCTTTTGATGAAGCTGGCGATCGAGCAGCAGGTGAACGCGCAGCCATTCATAGTCGAGTCTCGATTTTAATGATTGATCGTCAATCGTCTCCATGATCAAATGCATGGCGGTAAGCGGCGTTTTGACTTCATGTATCCAGGCCATGAGCTCATCTTTTTCATTCTCCAATGCCAGGCGATGCTGCGCCGCCTCTTGCTTTAACTGTTTCGTTTGTTCGGCTATGCTTTTTTCAATCATCGTTTCGAAAGGCGTTTCCGCCTCTCGAATGTTTGTCACATCGAGATTGTGATCCCATTCTTCCAGGCTTTTATAAAACTTCGTTTCCCTCCGAAAGCGGACGAGTACAAAAACGATAAAAATAAATGAAGACAAATAGGTCATATATAAAATCGACGTAAAAGGTATGGATGCATCAACATAAGCGATAAACAGAAAGACGATCTGCTGCAAGACAAATATGGCGATCCAGCTTCGCCTCTCGGTCAAAAACGCTTTCAGCATTCTCATCATCCTTCTTCTTTCGCCATATAACCCTGGCCGACCTTTGTCTCGATAAATTGCCCCAAGTTCAAGGCATCCAGTTTTTTTCTCAAACGGTTTACGTTGACCGTCAGCGTGTTATCGCTGACAAAGCGCTCATCATTCCATAAGCTTCTCATCAATTCTTCCCTGCTGACAATTTTGTTTTTTTGGTCGATCAATTGTTTTAATATGAACATTTCATTCCTTGTCAGTTCAATCGACCCCGCCTTATTGCTGACGCGGTTTTGTTCGGGATCAACGGTTGCACCGCACCACGCTTTCTTCAAAATCTCAGGCTCCGTATTATAGTCGTAAACACGGCGGAAAATCGCCTGGATTTTGGCAATCAGCACGTCAAAATGAAACGGTTTCTGAATATAATCATCCGCTCCGAACTGCATGGACATGACCATATCAGCAGGATGGTCGCGCGAAGATAAAAAGAGAATCGGAACGTTGGAACGGGAACGGATCTGCCGGCACCAATGAAACCCGTCATATTTCGGCAGCTGAATATCGATAATGACGCAATCAGGCTTAATCGCCGCAAACTCCTGCATCACTTCGCTGAAATCGTTGATGCCGTACACCTCATATGACCACCCGGTTAACCGCTCTTTTATTTCCTGAAACAGCGATTCATCGTCTTCGATCAACAGCAGTTTAAACATTTGTCTCACCGCGCTTTTTGTCTTTTTTCTAAATCAAGTGTATAGCAAATCGTTTTCATGCGCTACAGAGAAAAAAAGAGCTGTCCTGTAAAGGACAGCCAGGCTGTCGAGAAAATCTCGACAGTCTTATTTTTTTCCTTAAATTATCCATTTTTTCATTTTATAATAAAGAAAAGGATTGAAAAGGACGGTGTCATTCTAATGTTCTACACAAGAAATTCTTCAC